>JALRHH010000009.1 GCA_023253175.1 Candidatus Saccharimonadia bacterium | reverse complement strand
AGCCAGATGCATCAGAGCCTTACTCATCCCTTGCTTTCAAGATCATGAGCGATCCACACCTTGGAAAGCTCACCTTCGTACGTATTTATTCCGGCGTTCTTGAAGCAGGTACCGGAATCCTGAACTCCACAAAGGATCGTAAGGAACGTATCGGCAAGATCTATCGCATGCACGCGAATAAGCGTGAAGAAATCCCACAAGCTTCTGCTGGAGACATCATCGCGGTTATGGGTCTTAAGGACACCACTACCGGTGACACTCTCTGCGATCCAGATAAGCCCGTCATTCTTGAATCAATGGATTTCCCAGATCCCGTTATTCACGTTGCGATCGAGCCAAAGACCAAGGGCGACCAAGAAAAACTTGGCGTTGCTATCCAACGCCTTGCGGAAGAAGATCCAACATTCCACGTTCGTACTGACGAAGAAACCGCCCAGACAATCATCGGCGGTATGGGTGAGCTTCACCTTGAAATTCTCGTTGATCGTATGAAGCGTGAATTCAAAGTCGAAGCAAACGTTGGTAAGCCACAAGTTGCTTATCGCGAAACTCTTCGTAAGCCAGTTGATCGTTATGACTACACACACAAGAAGCAGACCGGTGGTTCTGGACAGTTCGCAAAGATCCAGATCGCACTTGAGCCACTTCCTGTTGGTGCAGTCGAAGGTGGATACGAGTTCGTGAATAAAGTTACGGGCGGTCGTATTCCACGCGAGTACATCCCATCAGTCGATGATGGTTGCCAAGAAGCAATGGCGAGCGGACCACTAGCTGGTTATCCACTCACCGATGTACGTGTCACTCTTCTTGATGGTGCATACCACGATGTTGACTCATCGGAGTTGGCCTTCAAGATTGCTGGAAT
>JALRHH010000008.1 GCA_023253175.1 Candidatus Saccharimonadia bacterium | reverse complement strand
GATTGTTACGCCGGCACGTGTTGCCCAGTGGAATCCGAGCGACTTAAGCGCATCGAGAGTCTGTGCAACGGTGACCTTTGGATAGAACTCAGCAAGCTTGTCGACGATTGCGCCGAGAGCCTTCTTAGTTACATCGTGATCAACGAATGGGAAGTCAGCAGGTAGCGCTTCATTGAAGAGTGCGCGGCCGATTGTTGTTTCGAGAGTTTCTCCCTTAACGCGAATCTTGACCTTCGCCTGCAATGAAACTGAGTGCTGATCGTGAGCCATGATCGCTTCAGATACTGATCCGAATGCGCGACCTTCGCCGAGTTCGCCTTCACGTTCCATGGTCAAGTAGTAGAGACCAAGAACCATGTCCTGTGTAGGTGATGTGATTGGACGACCGTTAGCTGGTGACAAGATGTTATTTGAAGACAACATCAAGATGCGTGCTTCAGCCTGAGCTTCTGCAGACAATGGAAGGTGAACAGCCATCTGGTCACCGTCGAAGTCAGCGTTAAATGCTGTACATACGAGTGGGTGAATCTGAATTGCCTTACCTTCGACCAACTGTGGTTCGAATGCTTGGATACCTAAACGGTGAAGTGTAGGAGCGCGGTTCAGGAGCACTGGATGCTCTGCAATAACTTCTTCAAGAACATCCCACACAACTGAACGAGCGCGCTCGACCATGCGCTTTGCAGATTTGATGTTCTGCGCGTGGTTAAGATCAACAAGACGCTTCATTACGAATGGCTTGAAGAGTTCGAGCGCCATCTGCTTTGGCAGACCGCACTGGTGCAACTTAAGTTGTGGACCAACAACGATGACCGAACGGCCGGAGTAATCAACGCGCTTTCCGAGCAGGTTCTGACGGAAACGACCCTGCTTACCCTTGAGCATGTCA
>JALRHH010000007.1:508-892 GCA_023253175.1 Candidatus Saccharimonadia bacterium | reverse complement strand
AATCTCAAAAACTGGGCCCAGTTCGGATTGAGGGCTGCAACTCGCCCTCATGAAGCCGGAATCGCTAGTAATGGCGCATCAGCTACGGCGCCGTGAATACGTTCCCGGGCCTTGTACACACCGCCCGTCACATCATGGAAGTCGTTTGTACCCGAAGTGCGTGAGCCAACCGCAAGGAGGCAGCGCCCTAAGGTATAGCTGGTAACTGGGATGAAGTCGTAACAAGGTAGCCGTAGGGGAACCTGCGGCTGGATCACCTCCTTTCTATGGAGAAATCCGCACTACCGTTCTCACGGTCACTGCGGAAGGTCGAGGCCCTGAACATTTGGTGCAAACCAAACTGACAGGGCTTGTGATGAAGCGATTCATCACACCTAAACGCTT
>JALRHH010000007.1:0-498 GCA_023253175.1 Candidatus Saccharimonadia bacterium | reverse complement strand
CCTGCGGCTGGATCACCTCCTTTCTAAGGAGAACGCCTAACCCTAAATTTGCCTCGGTAAATAGAGGTATGGTCAGTCTGAGTGCTCGGCTTTTGCCGATCACGAAAATCCACGATAACGAAAGTTTGACTGGTTCAAAATCAACGGAAGCGCACAATTCAGCAATTGTCACTCAATCATTTCCTATTAAACAGCCAGCCACTGGGCTCATTGGCAAGGCTTAAGGACCCCATTAACCCACTGGTACAAATATCTCCGGGGGTATAGCTCAGTTGGTAGAGCGCCAGCTTTGCAAGCTGGATGTCAGGGGTTCGAATCCCCTTGCCTCCATGTCAATCTTGGGCCTGTAGCTCAGTTGGTTAGAGCATGCGCTTGATAAGCGCAGGGTCATAGGTTCGAGTCCTATCAGGCCCACCATTTTCCGCTCAGTGAAGCGCTGAGCCCAAAGCCGCACAAGAAAAGCGAACAAGCTCGCTCTTTGACATCCATATGGAGAGT
>JALRHH010000006.1 GCA_023253175.1 Candidatus Saccharimonadia bacterium | reverse complement strand
CGATCTGGAAGGAGGGGATGATGTCAGGTCATCATGGCCTTTATGCCCAGGGCTACACACGTACTACAATGGGGAAGACAAAGGGCTGCAACATAGCGATATGAAGCCAATCCCAAAAACTTCCTCTCAGTTCAGATTGCAGGCTGCAACTCGCCTGCATGAAGCTGGAATCGCTAGTAATCGTATATCAGCAATGATACGGTGAATACGTTCCCGGACCTTGCACACACCGCCCGTCAAGCCATGGGAGTCGGGTGTACCTAAAGTCGGTAACCGTAAGGAGCTGCCTAGGGTAAAATCGATGACTGGGGCTAAGTCGTAACAAGGTAGCCGTACCGGAAGGTGCGGCTGGAATACCTCCTTTTAGAGATAGCGTAACCGCTATTGTTTCCAAATACTTTCAATAACTTATTAATAGTTCTTTTAAAAAAATTAAGGTTTACCCGTTCAGACCCGTAGCTCAGTTGGTTAGAGCGCTACACTGATAATGTAGAGGTCACCAGTTCAACTCTGGTCGGGTCTACTAAAAATTTTCTTGGGGGGTTAGCTCAGTTGGCTAGAGCATCTGCCTTGCACGCAGAGGGTCATCGGTTCGACTCCGATATCCTCCACAACTTAGTGAGAGGTTATCATCGGATTCGATATGATACCACCACTTGAAACTAGTTCTTTTGAAAACGGTGTTTAACACCTTTAGGTGTGATTAATTCAGGTTAATCATTCGGTTCAAGTCCGACACATCTGCTAGATCGAAAGATCATAGCTCTTTGACATATTGGAATAATTGAAATCAATAACAGAAAAGGTTATTATGGATATGCAACCATTTTAACTTATAATTTTTTTAAAGCAACTAAGGGCGTATGGTGGATGCCTTGGGTCTGAGAGGCGATGAAGGACGTGGTAAGCTGCGATAAGCTTCGGGGAGCTGCACACGAGCGTTATATCCGAAGATT
>JALRHH010000005.1:472-1002 GCA_023253175.1 Candidatus Saccharimonadia bacterium | reverse complement strand
CCTTCCGGAGGAAACCTTGGGTTTTCGGGGTATAGGATTCTCACCTATATTTTCGTTACTCAAGCCGACATTCTCACTTCTGCTTCGTCCATATCCGCTTCCGCTAATACTTCAATCTACAACAGAACGCTCCCCTACCGATATATTTCAATATATATCGCACAGCTTCGGCAAATTACTTAGTCCCGTACATTTTCGGCGCAGGTTTACTCGATCAGTGAGCTATTACGCACTCTTTAAAGGATTGCTGCTTCTAAGCAAACCTCCTGATTGTTTATGCACTCCCACCTCCTTTACCACTTAGTAATTATTTAAGGGCCTTAACTGGTGCTCTGGGCTGTTTCCCTCTTGACAATGGAGCTTATCCCCCACAGTCTTACTGGTAAACTATACATTTAGTATTCTTAGTTTGCAACGATTTGGTACCGAATTACCAGCCCGCATACGTAACAGTGCTTTACCCCTAAACTATAACATTTACCGCTGCGCCTAAACGCATTTCGGGGAGAACCAGCTAGCTCCGAATTCGA
>JALRHH010000005.1:0-462 GCA_023253175.1 Candidatus Saccharimonadia bacterium | reverse complement strand
CTTTCACTGTGGCTTCAGTATTCACTACTTTAACCTGCCACTACCTATAAGTCGCCGGCTCATTCTTCAACAGGCACGCAGTCAGACGTTATAGTCGTCCTTCTACTGCTTGTAAGTTTATGGTTTCATGTTCTTTTCACTCCCCTCCCGGGGTTCTTTTCACCTTTCCCTCACGGTACTGTTTCACTATCGGTCATTCAGGAATATTTAGCCTTACGAGGTGGTCCTCGCAGATTCACACGGAATTTCACGTGCTCCATGCTACTTGGGATACAATTAAATTGGTTCAATTTTCGGGTACGAGACTATCACTCTCTATGGTTAAGTATTCCAAACTTATTCCCCTAATTGTTCCATTAAATTTTTATTATTGTCCCACTACCCTTAATTTCTAATTAAGTTTAGGCTGGTCCCGTTTCGCTCGCCGCTACTCAGGGAATCGTTTTTACTTTCTTTTCCTCT
>JALRHH010000004.1 GCA_023253175.1 Candidatus Saccharimonadia bacterium | reverse complement strand
AGTCAAAAATCCAAGATGTAGTCGAAGGCCATTGGAAAGGGCCGGCAAAGAGGGTAAAACCCCCGTAGATGAAACATTTTGGACTCTTGAACGACACCCCAAGTAGCACGGGGCCCGAGAAATCTCGTGCGAATCTGGCAGGACCACCTGCTAAGCCTAAATACTCCTCGATGACCGATAGCGGACAAGTACCGTGAGGGAAAGGTGAAAAGAACCCCGGGAGGGGAGTGAAATAGAACCTGAAACCGTTGGTTTACAAACAGTCAAAGCGTCGTCATGAGCAATCATGGCCGCGATGGCGTGCCTTTTGAAGAATGAGCCTACGAGTTACGGTTAGTGGCGAGGTTAACCCGAGAGGGGTAGCCGGAGCGAAAGCGAGTCTGAACAGGGCGTTCAGTCGCTAGCTGTAGACCCGAAGCCGAGTGATCTAGCCATGGGCAGGTTGAAGCGGGGGTAAGACCCCGTGGAGGACCGAACCCACGTCAGTTGAAAATGGCGGGGAGGACCTGTGGTTAGGGGCGAAAGACCAATCAAACTCGGCGATAGCTGGTTCTCCTCGAAATGCATTTAGGTGCAGCGTCATGCGTTCAGTACCGGAGGTAGAGCACTGGATGGGTTAGGGGGCCTACAAGCTTACCGACCCCAGCCAAACTCCGAATTACGGTACTCCAGAGCATGGCAGTGAGACCACGGGGGATGAGCTTCGTTGGTCGAAAGGGAAACAGCCCAGATCATCAGCTAAGGCCCCAAATTCAGGACTAAGTGGAAAACGATGTGGATTTGCACAGACAGCCAGGAGGTTGGCTTAGAAGCAGCCATCCTTAAAAGAGTGCGTAACAGCTCACTGGTCGAGTGAATCTGCGCGGACAATTTAACGGGGCTCAAGTCCTGAGCCGAAGCTATGGATTTCAACACTTTGTGTTGGAGTGGTAGAGGAGCGTTGATGGAGCGACTGAAGCGGCGGGATAACCCGACGTGGAGTTCCATCAAGTGAGAATGTAGGCATGAGTAGCGAGAGAGGAGTGAGAAACTCCTCCGCCGTAAGCCCAAGGGTTCCTGGGGAAGGCTA
>JALRHH010000045.1 GCA_023253175.1 Candidatus Saccharimonadia bacterium | reverse complement strand
AAGCGGCGCTCCAGCGCGGCGTCCTTCTCGATGTATTTGCGGTATTCGTCCAGGGTGGTCGCACCCACGCAGTGCAGCTCGCCACGCGCCAGCGCCGGCTTGAGCATGTTGCCGGCGTCCATGGCGCCTTCGGCCTTGCCGGCGCCTACCATGGTGTGCAACTCGTCGATGAAGACGATGGTCTGACCCTCTTCCTTGGCCAGTTCGTTGAGCACACTTTTCAGGCGCTCTTCAAACTCGCCTCGATACTTTGCGCCAGCAAGCATGGATGCAAGGTCAAGTGCCACGAGTCGTTTGTTCTTCAAACCTTCGGGAACAACACCCTCGGCAATACGACGTGCCAGCCCTTCAACAATGGCGGTCTTACCAACACCAGGTTCACCAATAAGAACTGGGTTGTTCTTGGTGCGTCGTGACAACACTTGAATGACACGACGAATCTCTTCATCGCGACCAATGACTGGATCAATCTTTCCGGCGCGTGCACGTGCGGTGAGGTC
>JALRHH010000044.1 GCA_023253175.1 Candidatus Saccharimonadia bacterium | reverse complement strand
CCTTAGTATTCTCTACCTACCCACCTGTGTCGGTTTACAGTACAGGTATTTTTTATTTAAGACAGTGCGAACTTTTCTTGGAAGTATGACATCAGTTGCTTATATGCCTTAGCATTTCGTATTCACGCCTCAGCTCAAGATATTTTCTCTATCTCTCAACACCTCGAACGCTTAAACCGGTAACCAACATCCGGCCAACATAGCCTGCTCCGTCCTTCGTTGTCAATAAAAAATAGTACGGGAATATTAACCCGTTGTCCATCGACTACGCCTCTCGGCCTCGCCTTAGGTCCTGACTTACCCTCCGCGGACGAGCCTTCCGAAGGAAACCTTAGGTTTTCGGGGCATTGGATTCTCACCAATGTTTTCGCTACTCAAGCCGACATTCTCACTTCTGCGTCGTCCACATCTACTTACGTTAATGCTTCAACCTAAAACAGAACGCTCCCCTACCGATATTATAAATATCCCACAGCTTCGGCAAATTACTTAGCCCCATT
>JALRHH010000043.1 GCA_023253175.1 Candidatus Saccharimonadia bacterium | reverse complement strand
GTCTCTATCTAAGAAACCTTTTACTGGTGGAAATGGTTCTGATGTCATGCTGTAACTCTAAATAAAACCGAATACAAATTGCAAGCATAACAGGCTACGTTTTTATCTAAATATAAAGAGCCTCTAGAGGGGGTGGGCACCGCTAGAGGCTCATTACACCCTTCAACCCACCCGAGTGAAGCATCAGAACCTAGAAAATATAATGGCCTGTGCCGCCTCGATGAAACATCGAGATCATCTGTTCGACTCACTTTGAAATCGGGACCACACTTGCCATAAGTGACTATAAGGATCTAGTTAAAGGGGTTAGTATGCTTTAGAGCGTAATATGATCAAAAATGACCATAAATAAGTAAATAAGTGGAGGGTAACAACTTAAAGCTCTAACGCTCTAAAACAATCTAACAATTGTTAGAATTTGGGGTAGAAGGTACGTAAAACCTAAAAAATAGGAATTACAAGTTGCAATAATAGCAAAAAAGTTACATAAAGTCAATACTATTT
>JALRHH010000042.1 GCA_023253175.1 Candidatus Saccharimonadia bacterium | reverse complement strand
GCAACGCTACGGTGAATACGTTCCCGGGGCTTGTACACACCGCCCGTCACGTCACGAAAGTCGGTAACACCCAAAGTTAGTGGCCCAACCGCAAGGGGGGAGCTACCTAAGGTGGGATCGGTGATTGGGACGAAGTCGTAACAAGGTAGCCGTACCGGAAGGTGCGGCTGGATCACCTCCTTTCTAAGGAGCGAAAGCTCAAATATCAAGTGGAGCATTGACTAATTTCGTAGCGCGAGTAATCGCGCCAACGAGGCACGTTGTTGGGTCCTGAGGGCACGGGAAACCGTTTCTTCAGAGGACTCGAAAATCAGTTGTAAGGCTGATGATTGAGTACCGCCCGTACCTTGAGAACTACACAGTGGACGCGAGCATCTTTGTGGTCAAATTATTAAGTGCAGATGGCGAATGCCTTGGCACCAGAAACCGATGAAGGACGTATGAGGCTGCGATAAGCCTCGGGGAGCTGCCAACAGAGCTGTGATCCGAGGATTTCCGAATGGG
>JALRHH010000041.1 GCA_023253175.1 Candidatus Saccharimonadia bacterium | reverse complement strand
GTTACCTCACCAACTAACTAATACGCCGCGGGTCCATCCATAAGCGACAGCACAAAGGCCGTCTTTCCTTTCCCGATCATGCGATCAAGAAAACTATGCGGTATTAGCACCCGTTTCCGGATGTTATCCCCCTCTTATGGGCAGGTTACCCACGTGTTACTCACCCGTTCGCCACTATCTTCTCAGTGGAAGCAAGCTTCCATAGAAAAGACCGTTCGACTTGCATGTATTAGGCACGCCGCCAGCGTTCGTCCTGAGCCAGGATCAAACTCTCCAAAGAATTTGATATAGCTCTTTAAAAATGACGAAGCTTGCGCTTCATTCAAACATTGTAAAACTTATTTTTGCCTCATCGTTCAGTTTTCAAAGTTCGTCTGCCGCTCTTGGCGACTTCATTAATTTATCACGTCGTCTATCTCCGCGTCAACAACTTTTTTCACAAATTGTTTTACTGAAATAATCTTTCGCCGTGACAACGTTTATAACTATAATCTCTATTTACCACTTCGTC
>JALRHH010000040.1 GCA_023253175.1 Candidatus Saccharimonadia bacterium | reverse complement strand
CAAGCGTCTTGGAAAAACTTGGTATGTAAACCAGTATAACTGGTCACATATACAGCGTTGAGTAGGAAACTACTTGGGGTTGTATGGTTAAGTGACTAAGCGTACACGGTGGATGCCTAGGCAGTCAGAGGCGAAGAAGGACGTGCTAACCTGCGTTAAGCTGTGGAGAGTCGGTAAGAGACGTTATTATCCACAGATATCCGAATGGGGAAACCCACTGCATTTATGCAGTATTGCATGATGAATACATAGTCATGCAAGGCGAACCGGGAGAACTGAAACATCTAAGTACCCCGAGGAAAAGAAATCAACCGAGATTTCCTTAGTAGCGGCGAGCGAACGGGAATTAGCCCTTAAGTTTCTTGGAAGTTAGTGGAACAGTCTGGAAAGGCTGGCGGCACAGGGTGATAGCCCCGTACATGAAAACGACCTTGAGATGAAAACGAGTAAGGCGGGACACGTGGTATCCTGTCTGAACATGGGGGGACCATCCTCCAAGGCTAAATACTCCTGAC
>JALRHH010000003.1 GCA_023253175.1 Candidatus Saccharimonadia bacterium | reverse complement strand
GGGGCGTTAGCTCAGTTGGCTAGAGCACCTGCTTTGCAAGCAGGGGGTCCGGGGTTCGAGTCCCCGACGCTCCACCACAGTATGGGGTAACTCAGGTTTCGGTCTGTTGTTACTCCACCAAGTTCTTTAATTCATTGTGCGGGCGCTTAGCTCAGTTGGCTAGAGCACCTCGTTTACACCGAGGGGGTCGGGGGTTCGAGCCCCTCAGCGCCCACCATGAATTATAACTGTATTTTAATGTGTTTATTTTCAACTGTGGGCGATTAGCTCAGCTGGTTAGAGCGCGTCACTGATAATGACGAGGTCGGAGGTTCAAGTCCCTCATCGCCCACCAGTTGAATGTAAATTGTTTTAAGCTCCTGACGGAGCTTTTGTTTTTTGTGTGGTATGGAAATAATATAAAAAGCATAAAAAGTATAGTAAACAATATGAAGATGGAGTATTCTAAATATATACAACATAAAAAGCAGTATAGCGTGGACAGCAAAAAACAGCAGTTAAATGAGGGAACTGAACTAAGAGAGCTCAAGGGGGCTGATATTAATTTTGCTGGAAATTCACATAACGAATTATCTACGCGCACTACTGCTTCACTAGCCAATCGTGCTGTCCGTCAGAGCGGATTTAAGAAAGTTGCAGCAATCGGCGGCGGGCTTCTGCTAGTAATTACAGTAATTGGTGCGATCTATCTTGCGAGCACCAACACTCCTTCGGATGAGGTGGCGAGCAAGAGTCAGCGTGCTGATCAATTTGCTGCTCAAGATATACTACTCGATGAAAGTATTCTTTCTCCTGGAGTAAAAGAGCTTGCAACAAACCAGTCGTTAAGCGTCAACGGTCAGCTAAAGGTGAATAACTCATTTATTATCGGCCCCTCTGCGCAACCAACTAGCGCGACTCGTGGCCAAGTTTACTTTGATAGCGCACGTAGTGAGATAATGTATTATGACGGTCAAAAATTTACCGGGTTAGTTGATAGCGATAAAGTAGGCGCGCTTGAAAACAAAGTAGACGCTGTAGACACTGCCGTAAACATCCTTCAAGCGGCAGAGCTACCGACTATACCCGTGGACATAGCCCGTGTTGGTGCGGGTAACACGTTTACTACGACTAATGAATTTACTGCCGGGTTACTTAGCTCGCAAATTCGCGTGACTGGTGCTACAACGACAAAGAGTCTACTTGTAAACTCGGACAGTAAACTTGCGGGCAACTTGCTTGTCTCCGGTCAGACTACGCTAGGCGCAACGACAATATCTAATTTATTACTCAATACACCACTCGCAGTTAGCTCAGGTGGTACTGGGGCTGCATCTCTTTCTGCGAACGGGGTGCTTATTGGAAACGGCACAAGCGCAGTTAGCTCTGTGGTGGCAGCGAACTCAAACTTATGTCTAATGTCTACTACGACAGGCGCACCTGAATTTAAGACATGTCCCGGAGGGGGCGGTTCTGGTGTTCAGGCAATTAATGGTATTGACGGTACGCTTACACTGGCAAATAGTACGGGATTTGGCACGATGCTTACCATTGACAATGCATCTACATCAGCAAAGGGTATAGCAAGTTTTAATGCTAGCAACTTTTCTGTAAGTAGCGGCAGCGTAAACACTGTTCAAAATATTAGTACAACTGCTAGTCCGACATTCGCAGGCATTACTGTTAATGGGACGCTTTCCGCCACAAACCTCTCTGGTAACGGCTCAGCACTCACTAGCGTAAACGCAGCACAACTCAACGGCCAGTCAGCTGCGTACTACCTCAATGCAGGTAACCTGACAGGTACACTAGCAGATACACGCTTGAGTGCGAATGTAGCACTTAAAGATGCGGCAACAGTCAACTTCACTGGCAACCTCCAGCAGGGAGGTAATAGTGTCTGTACTACTGCTGGTAACTGTGTTGGATCTGGCGGCGGCGGTGCAATTGGCGGCAGCGGTACAGCTGGTACGATAGCTGTATTTAACGGCAGCGGCTACACGCTAACTGATTCATTACTCAGTCAATCTGCAGGTACGGTAACAGTTGCAGGCGATCTTTCCGCCACAAACCTCTCTGGTAACGGCTCAGCACTCACTAGCGTAAACGCAGCACAACTCAACGGCCAGTCAGC
>JALRHH010000039.1 GCA_023253175.1 Candidatus Saccharimonadia bacterium | reverse complement strand
GATAAAACTCAATTGAAGAGCGTAATAGTATATTGCTTGCTTGACTGAAAGATTGACAAATCGAACAGGGACGAAAGTCGGTTATAGTGATCCGGTGACTCTGAGTGGAAAAGGTCATCGCTCAACGGATAAAAGGTACGCCAGGGATAACAGGCTAATCACTCTTTAGAGACCCTATCGATGGAGTGGTTTGGCACCTCGATGTTGGATTATCGCATCCTGGAGCTGTAAGTGGTTCCAAGGGTTTGGCTGTTCGCCAAGAAAGGCGGTACATGATCTGAGTTTAGAACGTTGTAAAACAGTTTGGTCCCTATCTACCGTAAGTGTTAAAAATTAAAAGGAGTAGACCCTAGTACGAGAGGACCGGGAAAAGTGAATCTCTGGTGAATCGATTGTTATATTAATAGCATAGTCGAGTAGCTATATTCATAATAGATAATTGCTGAAAGCATCTAAGTAAGAAACTAACCTTAAAAAAAATTTTTTAAAAGTCGTAAAAGATTATTACGTAATAGGCTT
>JALRHH010000038.1 GCA_023253175.1 Candidatus Saccharimonadia bacterium | reverse complement strand
TGCGATCTGGGAAACCAGATTTACCGTGCAATTGAAAATGACGGCACTTCGGTGCCGTCATTTTTTATTTCCATTCATTGACTGATCCACTTATTTCAAATTTTTTGATATTGAGGCGGTGTTATATAGTTTCGGGCGCACAACAAGTCGCCCCTCTAGCTCAGTTGGTTAGAGCAACGGACTCTTAATCCGCAGGTCCTCGGTTCGAATCCGAGGGGGGGCACTTTGTTCGCAGTGTTATTGCACTTGAGCGAGCATCACGCCGCACAAGGCCAGCCGTGCCGTCCAGGCAATGGTGCGTGGCCAATTGGTGAGCACCAGTCGCCTACCCGTTTCGTCGTTATGAGCCAGCGCCATTTTGGCGTGCAGCGGAACCGACACTAGAACTGTGCTGCCAAGCGCCACTGCCAACAGCACCGCGTTCGCCCACGGAAGCAACACCGCTACCCCGTCTGGTCTTTGCGCAAGCAACCACAGCGTGCTCAGACCTTCAACCAACATTGGCAAACCAACGACGTATCCC
>JALRHH010000037.1 GCA_023253175.1 Candidatus Saccharimonadia bacterium | reverse complement strand
CTACAACAACCTTTGGATAGAACTCTGCAAGACGATCAACAATTGTTACAAGTTGCTTCTTGGTTACATCTGCATCAACAAATGGGAAATCTGTTGGAAGCGCATCGTTGAAGATTGCGCGGCCAAGAGTTGTTTCCTTTGTTTCGCCTGCAACGCGAATCTTGATTGGAGCTTGCACTGCAAGTGTTCCTTGATCAAGAGCCATCATTGCTTCCGCAACAGATGTAAACGCACGACCTTCACCCTTTTCGCCAGGACGAACCTGAGTTAAGTAGTAAAGACCAAGCACCATGTCCTGTGTTGGAATCGCAAGTGGACGACCATGCGCTGGTGACAAGATGTTGTTTGAAGACAACATCAAGATACGTGCTTCAGCTTGCGCTTCTGCAGATAGAGGTAAGTGAACAGCCATCTGGTCACCGTCGAAGTCAGCGTTAAACGCAGTACATACAAGCGGATGTAGATGGATTGCCTTACCTTCAACCAACTGTGGTTCGAAAGCTTGGATACCTAAACGGTGCAGGGTTGGTG
>JALRHH010000036.1 GCA_023253175.1 Candidatus Saccharimonadia bacterium | reverse complement strand
CAACAGTGAAAGTGGTTGACGACGAGGCACTAATCCTCAAGTTTGCTGCTACCGCTGGTGTAACGACACCTACGGGTTCATATACTGTACAGGCGGATTTCATTGCTACTGCTACTTTCTAGGACTTAGCTAAGAATTGACATAGATCAAATATTGCCTCCAAAAGAACGCCCAAAAAATGGGCGTTCTTTTATTAACTAATACCTGTGGAAAAACATGATGTAAAGTACTTGCGCTTAAACGTATTCGTATGGTAAAAGTATGGGTACAATCTATAAACAAAAAAACAAAAAAGGAAAAAACGATGATTGTGGATATAAGTCGTTTCCAGGATTTATCCCGGAGAACACAAGCAGGAATAGCTGCAGCTGTTTTGACAGTAGCAACAATTCTTCCTGTATTAATAAGTAACACAGCTTATGCTGCTCCAACACTTGGACAGAGGAGGCTCGATTCTACCACCGCCCGCCCAAGTCAGCCAACGGACCTGACCTGGTCGTTCAATACAACCTCGGACACGGGTAACGTATC
>JALRHH010000035.1 GCA_023253175.1 Candidatus Saccharimonadia bacterium | reverse complement strand
AGAGAGACACCGAAGTTTTTGGATTAATCGATAAAGAGCGCGAACGTCAGAACACAGGACTGCAACTCATCGCTAGCGAAAACTTCACATCACCAGATGTGATGGAAGCTACGGGTTCGGTACTTACCAATAAGTACGCAGAGGGTTACCCAGGAAAGCGTTACTACGGTGGCAACGCAGTTGTTGATGACATCGAAGCGATTGCAATTGAGCGTGTAAAGCAATTGTTTGGTGCAGACCATGCCAACGTGCAGCCACACTCTGGTGCAAGCGCAAACATGGCGGTGTATCTGGGACTCATTAAGCCTGGCGACACAGTTCTTGGACTCAGCCTCGATCACGGCGGTCACCTCACGCACGGTTCTCCAGTAAACGCATCAGGAATTTTGTACAACTTTCAATCGTTCCGCGTTGGTGCAACCGATGAGCGCTTGGACTTCGATCAAATTCGCGAACTTGCAATTAAGCACAAACCGAAGATGATTGTTGCGGGAACTACTTCGTACCCACGCAGACTAGAGCCTCAGCCATTCCGAGCAATTGCCG
>JALRHH010000034.1 GCA_023253175.1 Candidatus Saccharimonadia bacterium | reverse complement strand
AGGCTTGCAAACAACCTGACCACGCTCAACATCTTCACGCTTTAGGCCACGAAGTAGAAGACCTACGTTCTCGCCTGCCTGACCTTCGTCGAGCAACTTACGGAACATTTCAACACCTGTAACAGTTGTCTTCTGTGCCTCTGGACGGATACCAACGATTTCAACTTCTTCGTTAACCTTGATGATTCCGCGCTCAATACGACCTGTGATAACTGTTCCACGACCAGTGATTGTGAAAACATCTTCTACAGGCATTAGGAACGCCTTATCAACTTCACGAGCTGGCTGTGGAATGAATGAGTCAACCGCATCCATGAGCTCCATCAACTTGTCGCCCCACTTAGCATCTCCTTCGAGTGCCTTAAGTGCAGAGATGCGAACGATTGGTGTGTCATCTCCTGGGAACTCGTACTTAGATAGAAGTTCACGAACTTCCATTTCTACAAGCTCAAGAATTTCTTCGTCATCAACCATGTCTGACTTGTTGAGAGCCACAACGATTGATGGAACGCCAACCTGACGAGCAAGAAGTACGTGCTCCTTTGTCT
>JALRHH010000033.1 GCA_023253175.1 Candidatus Saccharimonadia bacterium | reverse complement strand
AAAGCTGTCACAATAAATTCAGTAGGTGATTGTAGAAAAATACGTTACAATAAGGCTATTTTTCTACAAATTTAATCATATACTTTTTTGTTAGTAGGTAATTGTGACCGCCTTATCTCATATTCGTAATTTTTCTATTATTGCCCATATTGACCACGGTAAATCCACGCTTGCCGACCGCATTATCCAAATGTGTGGTGGTCTACAAGCACGTGAAATGCAGGCGCAAGTACTTGACTCGATGGACATTGAGCGCGAGCGCGGTATTACCATTAAAGCCCAATCTGTCACGCTGTATTATAACCACCCAAACGGTGACAAATACCAGTTTAACTTTATTGATACCCCAGGGCACGTCGATTTTTCGTATGAAGTGTCGCGTTCACTGGCAGCTTGCGAAGGCGCTTTGCTGGTGGTCGATGCCGCGCAAGGCGTAGAAGCGCAGTCGGTTGCCAACTGTTATACCGCGATTGAGCAGGGGCTTGAAGTATTACCGGTACTCAACAAGATTGACTTACCGCAAGTGGACCCCGAGCGCGTGATTCAAGAAATC
>JALRHH010000032.1 GCA_023253175.1 Candidatus Saccharimonadia bacterium | reverse complement strand
CCGTTGGTTATTGTTTCGGACCTAGCCAAGTTCAAACCTCTACCGTTGTCTGGTATATAAAATGGTCGGAATGATAGGACTCGCGCCTACAACCTCCTAGCTCCAAACCAGGCCGTCTACTATTGACATTACATTCCGATTAAATTGGCAGGGGATAAGGGAATCGAACCCCTACAAGAAGATTCAAAGTCTTCCGCACTACCATTATGCAAATCCCCAGTTCTGAAAGTGGAGCGGGTAGAGGGAATCGAACCCTCTCATGGGCTTTGGAAGAGCCCCAGGCTACCGTTACATCACACCCGCTTTAAATGGCGGAAGGGGAGGGATTCGAACCCTCGGTGGCTTTTAAGGACCACAACAGTTTAGCAAACTGTCTCTTTAGACCACTCAGACACCCTTCCATAAAATCTTTGACAATCTCCGATTTCTTCACGGGACGATATTATCAGTCCTCGGCTCCATTGTCAAGTGGAGTTGTATTAAAATGGCGGATGATGTCCGTACTGCCCGGACCTTCGTCTTTCAACGAACCTAGTTTTCAAGACTAGTGCAGCC
>JALRHH010000031.1 GCA_023253175.1 Candidatus Saccharimonadia bacterium | reverse complement strand
GTGTGATTGAACCAGGCTTGCAAACAACCTGACCGCGCTCAACATCTTCACGCTTTAGACCACGAAGTAGAAGACCTACGTTCTCGCCAGCCTGACCTTCATCAAGAAGCTTACGGAACATTTCAACACCTGTAACAGTTGTCTTCTGTGCTTCTGGACGGATACCAACGATTTCAACTTCTTCGTTAACCTTGATAATTCCGCGCTCAATACGACCAGTGATAACTGTTCCACGACCTGTGATTGTGAAAACATCTTCTACTGGCATAAGGAATGCCTTATCAACTTCGCGTGCTGGCTGTGGAATAAATGAATCAACTGCATCCATTAGCTCCATCAACTTGTCAGCCCACTTCTGGTCACCCTCAAGTGCCTTAAGTGCTGAGATGCGAACGATTGGAGTGTCATCTCCTGGGAACTCGTACTTAGATAGAAGTTCACGAACTTCCATTTCAACGAGTTCAAGAATTTCTTCATCATCAACCATGTCTGACTTGTTAAGTGCAACAACGATTGATGGAACGCCAACCTGACGAGCAAGTAGTACGTGCTCCTTTGTCT
>JALRHH010000030.1 GCA_023253175.1 Candidatus Saccharimonadia bacterium | reverse complement strand
CGTTTCACGCATCGAAATCGAACGCACACGTGATCGTGTACGTATCGACCTTCACACTGCACGTCCTGGAATCGTTATCGGTCGTCGCGGACAAGAAGCTGACGTTCTTCGTCAGAAGCTTGAGAAGCTCACTGGTAAGCAGGTTCAGCTCAATATTCTCGAAGTAAAGAACCCAGAAATTGATGCACAACTCGTTGCACAGGGAATCGCTGAGCAGCTTGCAGCGCGTGTCTCTTTCCGTCGCGCAATGAAGAAGTCAATGCAGTCAGCTCTTAAGGCTGGCGCAAAGGGCATCCGTGTTCAGTGCGGTGGTCGTCTCGGTGGTGCAGAAATGTCACGTTCTGAGTTCTATCGCGAAGGACGCGTTCCACTACACACACTCCGCGCAGATATTGATTACGGTTTCTATGAAGCTGCAACAACATTCGGACGTTTGGGTGTAAAGGTTTGGATCTACAAGGGTGAAGTTATCGGTTCACGCTCAGAGCGCGCAGAGAAGGCACTTGCTGAAGCGCGCGCTCCAAAGCCAGAACGTCGCGGACCACGTGCACCTCGTGCACCACG
>JALRHH010000002.1 GCA_023253175.1 Candidatus Saccharimonadia bacterium | reverse complement strand
GTTATAGTTACCGCCGCCGTTCACTGGGGCTTCAGTTCGCACCGTGAAGCGCTCCCCTTAACCTTCCAGCACCGGGCAGGAGTCAGCCCCTATACATCCACTTTCGTGTTAGCAGAGACCTGTGTTTTTGATAAACAGTTGCGTGGGCTCCTTAGCTGCGGCCCCATCACTCTATATACAAGAGTTGATAAAGGTTTGCATCTAAGCTTCCTTATGATTTGATGTCACTGTTGTGCATTTACTTGCGTAAATACACATCTCATTTACTCGATATTTTGATTATAAGAAAACTTAGCAATTACCACTGTTATATATACAGTGATGGGGCAGACCTTATCCCTAAGTTACGGTCGCTGTATTGCCGAGTTCCTTAACGAAGAATCACTCGTACACCTTGGTCTTCTCGACCTGAGCACCTGTGTCGGTTTGCGGTACGGATAGCCATAAACACGCTTTCAGAAGCTTTTCTGGTCAGCACTTTCGCCGAACTCTGCCAAAAAGGCATCGCACTCGGAGTTATTACACTCCTTAGACGGGTATAACCATGAACCCGCTTCGACTAATATGCCGCGCACTCTGAAAAATTTATGACTAGTACGGGAATATTAACCCGTTGTCCATCGCCTACGCTACGCGCCTCGGCTTAGGACCGACTAACCCTGGGACGATTATCGTGGCCCAGGAAACCTCGCTCTTTCGGTGGGCAGGATTCTCACCTGCCTTATGGTTACTCATTCCAACATTCTCACTTGATACCGCTCCACCATACCTCGCAGTACAACTTCAGCGCAGATATCAACGCTCCTCTACCACTCCATACAGACGAATCTGTACAAAATCCATAGCTTCGGTAATACACTTAGCCCCGTTACATTTTCCGCGCAAGATCTCTTGACGAGTGAGCTGTTACGCACTCTTTAAATGAATGGCTGCTTCTAAGCCAACATCCTCGTTGTTTAAGAAATCTCACCTCGTTTCCCACTTAGTGTATATTTAGGGACCTTAGCTGATGGTCTGGGCTGTTTCCCTTTTGAGCGACGAGCTTAGCCCCGCCGTTCTAACTGCTGTAGTTCCACATTCCGTATTCGTAGTTTGTCAAGGGTGGGTACACTTGCGCGCCCCAGTCCGAAACAGAGCTCTACCCCAGAATGCTACCGTACAACGCTAGCCCTAAAGCTATTTCGAGGAGAACCAGCTATCTCCAGGTTCGATTGGCATTTCACCGCTAACCACAGGTCATCCGGGCGTTTTGCAACACACTACGGTTCGGTCCTCCACGTCGTTTTACCGACGCTTCAACCTGCCCATGGTTAGGTCACCTGGTTTCGGGTCTATTCACTGCTACTTGACGGCCTATTCAGCCTCGCTTTCACTATGCCTCCGGCAAATGCCTTAGGCTTGCAACAGCAAATAACTCGTTGGATCGTTCTACAAAAAGCACCCAGTCACAGAATAAATCTGCTCCTAGTCCTTGTACGCACACAATTTCAGGTTCTATTTCACTCCCCTCCCGGGGTTCTTTTAACCTTTCCCTCACGGTACTTGTTCTCTATCGATCGCAATATATATTTAGCCTTGGAACGTGGTCGTCCCAGATTCAGTCAGGGTTTCTCGTGTCCCGACCTACTCGACAAATACATCCGAAGATGCAGCCTGCTCTATTGCAGGTGGTAAATATAAGGTTAGCGAAACTTGGCATACCGGGCTTTCACCGTCTTTGGCGGAACTTTCCAATTCCTTCTGCTCGCATCGCTGATTTCTTACCTTATGGAGAGTATTGGTAGTCTCTCCTTCCAAAACGGATATCTGGATAAATCCAGAACTCCGTCATGGTTGTTTACCATGTCACAACCCCTTTTAAATATTCGTCTACCAACTTATTTGCCACTCGCGTATCGCTGCACTGGTACCGAAGTAACAGATTTGGCAAATACGTTTGCAGGCAAAAACTTAAAAGGTTTGGGCTCATCCGGGGTCGCTCGCCACTACTGCCGGAATCGTTGTTTACTTTCTTTTCCTCGGGGTACTAAGATGTTTCAGTTCCCCCACTTACCGCTGCTTATCCTATGTGTTCAGATAAGAGTGACTAGACATGACTCTAGCCGGGTTTCCCCATTCGGAAATCTTCGGTTCAAAGCTTGGTTAGCAGCTCCCCGAAGCTTATCGCAGCTCCCTACGTCCTTCATCGGTATATTGCGTCAAGGCATCCCTTGTGTGCGCTTGAGTAACTTTTTACGATATTGCTCTAGTCAATATACGAGCACAAAGTGCGAGTATAATTACTAGAGACAAATTGAAAGTACAAATTGACTAGTTATTGGTATTACCAATAACGTTAATGCCGTTTGTCTTAAATCTCAAAATATTTCTACCTAATTGTTAAGTTACAAACTCATATCTCTACACAAGTAAAAAGATTACCCATCTTTGACTCACTTGCTGCTGTAGAGGTTGAGTTTACGTTTCTCGCTTGGCGGTAACCGTCTAGCAGTGACCTAAACTCAACATAGCCCAATAATCATACCAATTTAAACAGAGGTGGTCAAGCATATAATGATGTAAAAGTTGCTATACTATCACCCCTGTTATTGATCAACTCTTTGAAGCATAAACTCACCATTAAATGAGAGTTCACCCTTGTTCAGCATGTAGAACATAGCGTCTCTGCCTGCGTCTATACTAAGTTCAGGCTGTCCCATCTGACCAAAAACCCCTATAACATCATCCTCGACCTGATCAATAAACTCACGCATCTGTATTGGAGCGGCAGCATCCATAGATCGCACGGCTAATCGAGCAGCTTCTTTTACTGCCGCAGCCCTCACTTCTCGTTGGATCGACTCTCTTCGTTCTGCTGCATATATTTCTGGCATAATAATTCCCCTTAGTTACAATTACACCCACCAGTAAACATACTATATCATAATACAAAGAAGGGGGTTGTTTTATCTCTGTTTTTTGTGTAGAATTATCCGAGTAAATCTGGGGCGTTAGCTCAGTTGGCTAGAGCACCTGCTTTGCAAGCAGGGGGTCCGGGGTTCGAGTCCCCGACGCTCCACCAGATTACAAATATGAGACAAACCTACGGTTTTTCTCATCGGTCAGTCGGCAAAGCCGAGTCGCAAGCGACTAAACTGACCTGCTCTTTTCCCTTCGGGATCATGAGGGCGTTTAGCTCAGCTGGTTAGAGCGCTACACTGATAATGTAGAGGTCGGTGGTTCGAGTCCACCATCGCCCACCAAACTTATTCCACCGTAACCGGTGGTTTTTATTTATAAGGACTACCTATTGACCACTCGAGTTATTAAGCCTGTTGTTCACAACAGGTTCCAAAGAATCAAATATAGATTGAGCAACAATAACTGAAATACTTGGATACTGGATAATCGCAACATAAGTGTCACCTTTTCTTGTAGCGATTTTCGTATAGCCTGATGATTCTCCACTGCGTTCTCCATACAGCCCTGCTATCACGTTACCGCGATAATCCTCTAAAGGTTGTAGATCGAACGCACTCACTGACTTAAAATCCTGCTGCTCAAGAGTGATTTTAGCTTGTTTGCTCTTACCCTTCTGGAAAGATAAGCCAATATAAGTACGCTCACTAACTGCGGCAGGAGTTGTAATTCCCTTAAACGTATATCCTGTGTCATGAGAAGGAGCGTATATCTGGAAGGGAGCTTTTTCAACCGTAGCAGTATCTGCTCTGAGTCTCAAACTGTCTTCATTAAATATTGAGCTTTGTGAGGGGTGACCCGCGTATACAAAACCTACCCCAGCTAAAATAGTTAATATTACAAGAGTGATCAAGGTATATTCGCGGCGCGCTTTATTCGATAAAGAAGCCAGACAATATATGAGTAGGCCGAATACAAAAATCAAAACAGCAAGCATCAGTGACGCCATAAATTTTCCGCCGAGGATAGCCGAAAATAGTAGATTATCTACATGGAGTGGAGCGGTAAGCCAGGCAGTAAATGTTGTCACCAAAAAAGAAATAATTACAGAATGGCTGATAGCGAGCAAAAAAATCCATGGTGCGTATCTTACAGAACGAGCTTTTCTGTAAAATATGAAGGCAGACACTATGGCAGTTGCTACAAACGAAACGCTTGCAAGAATATCAACCTGAGGGCCATAAGATGAAGCACCTATTTGAGAAATGCCGATAAAAATGGCAAGGACGAGTAAAGGCGCTCCTACGACCAGCCCAATACCCAATGCAATATATGCATCAAAAACATTTTTTTTAACATTTGCTGGGATAGTATTGACGATTATATTATTTTTGTTTTGAGATTCATGCTGCATACTACTAAGATAATAACTTATACCAATAGAATAAAAAACACCCGATTACTCGGGTGTTTTTTGTTAAAAACTTTTATAGTGCAATCAACATCAGGTCGGTTTTCAGTTCTGGAATCTCGTCCAACGATGTTGGAAATGTAAATCATCAGTACTGACAATGATCTACCAAGATCGACCTAGCTCGTTAGAGATTGCTCCGCTAACTGCTAGTTTTCTCCCTAGAAAGGAGGTAATCCATCCGCACCTTCCGGTACGGATACCTTGTTACGACTTAACCCCAATCATCTCCCCTACCTTAGGGCGAGGCAAAGCTCACACGTCAGGTATTGGCGACTTTCATGGTTTGACGGGCGGTGTGTACAAGACCCGGGAACGTATTCACGGTGATGTGCTGACTCACCGTTACTAGCGATTCCGACTTCAAGCAGGCGAGTTTCAGCCTGCTATCCGAACTGGGACCGGCTTTGATGGGATTTGCTCCGTCTCGCGACTTGGCTGCCCTTTGTACCGGCCATTGTAGCGTGCTTCTAGCCCAGGGTGTAAGGGTAATACTGACCTGACATCATCCCCTCCTTCCTCCCCGTTGCCGGGGCAGTCTATTCAGAAAAATCCAACTGAATACAAGGGTTGCGCTCGTTGATGGACTTAACCAAACATCTCACGACACGAGCTGACGACGGCCATGCAACACCTGTCACTTGGTCCAATAAAGTACTCTCACCTTTCGGCAAAATTCCAAGGATGTCAAACCCTGGTAAGGTTCTTCGCTTACCATCGAATTAAAGAGCACGCTCCACCGCTTGTGCGGGTCCCCGTCAATTCCTTTATGTTTTAGTCTTGCGACCGTACTCCACAGGCGGGATGCTTAACGCGTTAGCTTCGCTACTACGAGGGTCGATACTCATAACAGCTAGCATCCATCGTTTACGGCGTGGACTACCGGGGTATCTAATCCCGTTTGCTCCCCACGCTTTCGTGCCTTAGTGTCAGGGACGAGCCAGTTACCTGCCTACGCCATCGGTATTCCTCCTTATATCTACGGATTTCACTCCTACACAAGGAATTCTAGTAACCTCTCTCGCCCTCTAGCTTTGCAGTTTAGATAATGGATATGAGGTTGAGCCCCACGCTTTCACTATCTACTTACAATGCCACCTACGCAACTCTTTACGCCCAGTAATTCCGGATAACGCTTGGATCCTCCGTATGACCGCGGCTGCTGGCACGGAGTTAGCCGATCCTTATTCATATGCTACCGTCATAATCGTCACATATAAAAGCAGTTTACAACCCAAAGGCATTCATCCTGCACGCGGCGTTGCTCCATCAGGCTTTCGCCCATTGTGGAAAATTCCCTACTGCTGCCTCCCGTAGGAGTCTGGGCCGTTCTCAGTCCCAGTCTGGCTGATCATCCTCTCAGACCAGCTAATGATCGTCGACTTGGTGAGCCATTACCTCACCAACTATCTAATCATACGCAGGCCGCTCCCAAAGCGCCGAAGCTTTAATCCGAAGACCACATGCGGTATTAGCTACTCTTTCGAGCAGTTATCCCTCACTTTGGGGTACGTTCCTACGCGTTACTCAGCCGTCCGCCGCTCGTGTAACCCACCACACCATTCAAACTTTCATTTAAATAGCCTGGTAGGGTCCTTACCGCTCGACTTGCATGTATTAGGCACGCCGCCAGCGTTCATCCTGAGCCAGGATCAAACTCTCCAAAAAAAGAACTTGTTCACTTAGCTTAGTCAGAATCTGACTTTACTGTTGTGACCTCTATTTCAAGGCCACGTGTGTTAAACATATAGTTCATCGTAATACATAGTATTACTTGTTGAACTGACGTTGATTTGCACTATAAAAATTTTTAACGTTCACGCTCGCTACGATCTCCCTTGGTTAGAGACAATCTAATAGAAACCTCGCAACAAACTTTGATTATCTTACCTGTTAGCTAGAGAAGTGTCAAGAATAAAAGTTCCCATAAATGCTGTAATTTTAATTACAGCATTTCAGATAGAGCTGTGATGACCCTAATTCTCATTATCTGCACAGGGGTGATACCTCTTATGGAAAGTAAACTCTTAATGCTGCATGGGCTACAAATAGAACACCCCGAGCTATCTACGATATATACTCGGGGTGTTTTTTGGGGATTACTTAGGCTGCTGGTGCAGCTTCGGTGTCGTCATCCTCTTCGATCTCTTCTGCCTTGTCTACGAGCGCAAGTGATACAACACGGTCGCCGTCATTAAGACGCATGATACGGACACCCTGCGTTGCACGGCCCAGCTCCGGAATATCTTTGAGTCCAAGGCGAATCGTCTGGCCATTCTTAGAGATAATAATCACCTCTTGTGAATCATCCCCACCAAGCGCCTTCACGCCGACAAGTGCACCAGTCTTAGCGTTTACAACCGCAGAACGGATACCAACACCACCACGAGCATGAGCCGTAAACTGAGATACCTTGGTTCGCTTGCCGTAACCCTGGTCACTGATCACGAAGATGCTAGTGTCCTTTTCTACGACATCCATGCCAATCACGTTATCGTCTGTGCGGAGACGAATACCACGCACACCACGTGACACACGGCCCATTGGACGCGCGTCCTTTTCGTGGAAGCGGATCGCCTGACCCTGAGATGTAGAGATAACAACCTCGTTGTCGCCTGTTGTCATGCGAATCCACTTCAGCTCATCACCTTCATCAAGATTGATTGCGATAAGACCACTTGAACGGACGTTCTTATACTGTTCGAACGGAGTCTTCTTAACGACACCACGAACCGTACACATAAGTAGGTTTGCCGCAGCGTTTTGCTTACTCACATTAATAACCGAACTTACAGTCTCTTCTGGTTGAAGCTGAAGTAAGTTCACGAGTGCAACACCCTTGGCACTAAGGCTCGCAGCTGGCACTTCATACGTCTTCAGACGGAAGACACGTCCCTTGTTCGTAAAGAACAATAGGAAGTCATGCGTACTTGCATTGACCATGTGCTCAATGACGTCTTCTTCACGGGTAGCCATACCGCGGCGGCCCTTACCACCCCTGTTTTGCTTCTTGTATTCAGCAACTGAACTACGCTTGATGTAGTTCGCAGATGTTAGTGTCACTGCAACTTGCTCGTCTGGGATCAGGTCTTCATCACCAAGCTTACCAAGTTCTTGCGGCACCACACGGGTACGACGCTCATCACCGTATGCCTTCTTAATTTCTTCGAACTCTTCGGCAATAATTGCCAGAATCTTCTGCTCATCGGCAAGGATTGCTTCAAGTTCAGCAATCGTCTTAAGCAGCTCTGCGAGCTCATCCTCGATCTTCTTGCGCTCCAGACCAGCCAGTGTTCGAAGCTGCATCGCAAGGATTGCACGCGCCTGAATCTCTGACAGCTTGAACTTCGCCATGAGGTTCTTCTGAGCTTCTTCAGTCGTTTCACTTGAACGAATCGTGTTGATTACTTCATCGATATTATCAAGTGCAATCTTAAGACCCTCTAAGATATGAGCGCGCTCTTTTGCCTTACGAAGCTCGAACTCAGTACGGCGGCGAACCACAGCCTGACGGTGCTTAATGTGCTCTTTGATGATGTCCTGGAGACCAAGAATACGGGGCTGGATACCGTCGACAAGCGCCAACATGTTGTAGTGGAACGTCTGTTGAAGCGGGGTCAGTTTATAGAGCTGATTCAGAAGCTTCTTTGGATATGCGTCCTTTTTAAGGTCAATTACGATACGAACCGTACCGCGTGAACTCTCATCGCGAATGTCGCGAACACCGGTAATCTTTTTGTCGTTTACAAGGTCAGCGATCTTAACAACAAGCCCTTCTTTGTTCACAGCGTATGGTATCTCAGTAATGACAATCTGCGATCTACCCTTTGCTCCCTCAATAACTTCAGCAGAGCCACGTACTACAACACCACCACGGCCAGTTGCGTACGCAGTTCGAATTGAGTCACGTCCATACACCGTACCACCCGTTGGGAAATCAGGACCCTTTACAAATTCAAGTAGGTCATCGAGTGTCGCTTCTGGATTTTTGATCTGTGTGATTGTTGCATCAAGAAGCTCGGTCAGGTTGTGCGGCGGAATATTTGTCGCCATACCGACGGCGATACCAAGCTGACCATTCAAAAGAAGGTTTGGCAGCTTAGCTGGGAGCACCGACGGCTCCATAAGACGGCCGTCATAGTTCTCACGGAAATCTACCGTTTCCTTATCGATATCAGTCAAGATTTCTTCGGCGATACGGGCCATCTTAGCCTCGGTATAACGCATTGCCGCTGGTGGATCTCCGTCCATTGAACCGAAGTTACCCTGCCCGTTCACGAGCATGTAGCGCATTGACCAGTCCTGGGCCATACGTACCATCGCGTCATAGATAGATGAGTCACCGTGCGGGTGGTAATCACCCATCACCGCACCAATAACGGTTGCTGACTTACGGTGCTTGCTGCTGCTTCGCAGGCCATCGCGGTTCATCGTGTAGAGAATACGACGATGCACTGGCTTTAGTCCGTCACGCACATCAGGAAGTGCACGAGACACAATAACTGACATAGAGTAACGAAGGTAGCTGTCCTCCATTACGTTTTCGACAGTACGACCCTCAACAATGCGAGAGTGATCGAAGGTTGTTACTTCAAAATCATCTACGTTAGCACGCGAGATGTTTTCTTCTGGAATGTTCTGTTCGTCTGCCATCTTAAATGTCCAAGTCCTTTACGAATTTAGCATGTGTCTGAATAAAGTTCTTACGCAGTTCCACCTCTGTTCCCATCAGCTTGCTGAAAATAGCATCAGCTTTCTCGGCATCCTGCACCCTAACCTGTACAAGCACTCGCTTCTCTGGGTTCATGGTAGTTTCATAGAGCTGCTCAGCATCCATCTCACCAAGTCCCTTATAGCGCTTCTGTTCCACGAAACCAGCCTGCTTGAAGCGCTCGGCATTTTCGTCGATAGCTACGCCGCCCTCCTTACGCTTAGCAATTGCCTTGTCGAGCACAACCTGTAGCTCATCCTCGTCATACACAAATTCACTACTCTTTCGACCCGGCTTCACCAGCTCAAAGAGCGGCGGCTTAGCAAGGTACACGTGACCACCATCAACAACTTCTTTCATGTAGCGGAAGAAGAATGTCATCAGCAGTGTTGAGATGTGGCTACCGTCAACATCAGCATCGGTCATAATGATGATACGGTCATAGCGAAGGCCATTGATATCAAATGAGTCCTCAATACCAACACCGATTGCCTTAATCAGCGCGAGAATCTCGTTATTCGCGAGCATCTTATCCATACGAGCACGCTCGACGTTCAAGACCTTACCACGAAGCGGCAAGATAGCCTGCGTCTTACTGTCGCGGCCAGATTTCGCAGAACCACCTGCAGAGTCACCCTCTACGAGGTACAGTTCTGAAGTCTTAGGATCCTTACTTGAACAGTCCGCAAGCTTACCGGGCATTGACGCACCATCGAGCACACCCTTACGAATAATATTTTCACGGGCGGCACGGGCGGCTTTACGAGCACGGGCGGCGAGCAGTGACTTGCCGATAATCTTGCGAGCAATTCCCGGGTGCTCTTCCATGTAGTAGGAAAGATATTCACCAAGCACTTGCTCTACCATACCGCGGATCTCTGGGTTACCAAGCTTGTTCTTGGTCTGACCTTCGAACTGTGGATCGGGAAGTTTCACAAGAATAACGGAGGTGAGTCCTTCACGGGTATCTTCACCTGACAGGTTCTCTTCCTTCTCTTTAAGGAGGCCATTCTTACGGGCATAGTCGTTGATAACACGGGTCAGTGCCGCACGGAAACCAGTAAGGTGCGTACCACCATCTGGGTTATAGACGTTGTTCGCAAAAGCTTTAACTGTTTCCGTAAATGCATCTGTGTACTGAAGCGCGATTTCAATTTGCACATCATTGACGGTCTTGTCGACATAAAATACGTCATCATCAACGACTTCCTTGCCAACGTTAAGATGCTTAACGTATGACTGAATTCCACCCTCAAAGTAGAATCCATAGCGAAGACCACGGCCTTCGTCATTAAGCGTCGTTCGAATACCCTTTGTTAGGTATGCCGCGTGACGAAGACGATCAAGGATAACTTCGTAGTTCCACTTGTTTTTCTCCATGATCGTAAAGTCTGGATAGAACGTAATCGTCGTACCAGTCCGGTCGGTCTTGCCAACAACCTTCAGCGGGCCTTCTGGCACACCCTTGCTGTATTCCTGGTAGTGAACTTTGCCGTTCAGGTGAACTTCAACCGTAAGCTTTTCAGAGAGTGCGTTCACCACACTTGAACCCACACCGTGCAGACCACCAGATACCTTATAGCCACCGCCATCGAACTTACCACCGGCGTGTAGCACGGTCAGAACGGTCTCAACCGTACTCTTGCCTGTCTTAGAGTGGATATCTACAGGGATACCACGGCCATTGTCAGAAACCCTGACACCACCGTCAGCCAATAGCACCACATCAACCTGATCGGCATGACCAGCGAGTGCCTCATCAATACTGTTATCGACGATCTCCCAAATAAGGTGGTGAAGACCTTCCACGCCCGTACCACCAATGTACATACCTGGACGCTTACGAACCGGCTCCAACCCCTCTAGAACCTGAATTTGATCAGCTGAATAATCTTTTTGTTTAGCAGACACGTTAAATACCCTCTCTACTGTTTAGCTTTTGCCACACTTAAGGGCTATTATAAACAGTTTTATGCGAGGCTACAAGCATTTAACACCGGTCACCCTTCTTAAGAAAAATAAGTTTTCCCTATTGAACTGTTGTTGTATTTTATGGTTCAATATAAGTAAGCATTACCATATATAAAAAGCACCATCAAAATGTACAAAAAACTACTCAGCAATCTCCCCTTCAACCCTAGTCTTATCGGACAGGTTTCTTTCTATTCGCAGCGCCTGCACCGCGAAACAGCCATCCGCCGCAGCGGCTTTATCCTGCTTGCACTCGCGATGGTGATTCAAATGTTTGCCGTTATATCCCCTCCCCAGTCCTCGCTCCAGGCGAGCCCAAACACGGATCTTATCAATGGAGGATTCAGCACTAAAGCCGAGGCTGTTAATCACTGCCGCAAAAATACCCAAGACTTCAAACAAATCATGAATCACTTTGGCATTACCTGTGAAAGCATCTCCGATGCAGAGGTTACTTCAATCAAACCACGTGATCATAACGGCCGGCTCTACTCTATGGGACGTCAAGCATTCGGCGTCAAAGGAGAAACACCGGTCCGTGTACCAGGCGTCGGCACATTGTTTGTTCGCCACTTCTGGAGCCTTAACCACGAGCCATCTTACAAGGCACTAAAAGTTAAAGATAGTAGAGGTCAGACACAGTACATCCTATTTGGTTGTGGCAACCTGGTATCGATTGGTATACCTACCCCACCACCAGCTCGACAGCTCGACGTCTGTGACAATATCCCTGGAACACAGACCAAGCCAGAAGATTGTGACGTCTGCCCAAATAAGCCAGGCGTACAGAAGGACGAAAAGAGTTGTGACCTCTGTCCAAATAAGACCGGTATTCAGAAAACTGCCACCTGTGATGTGTGCCCAAATAAAACAGGCACCCAAACATCTACCCTAGACTGTGACGTCTGCCCGAACCGCAGTGGCATCCAGACAGACAAGAAAGATTGTGATGTGTGCCCAGACAAGCCTGGTACGCAAAACAGCGAGGATGAATGTAAGGCCTGTGAAGCAGCCCAGACAAATGATGACCTCACCGCCTGTCTTGGCTATAAGAAAACAGCCCGAAACGTCACCCAAAACATCGCAAATGCCGATGGCACAACCGCCGAGCCTGGCGATGTAATTGAATACACCCTTACCACTACAAATGGCGGCGAGATTACGATCAAGGGATACCAGGTTAACGAACCACTTGGCGATGTGCTAGATTACGCGGACATCGTTGACCTACACGGTGGAACCAAAGGCCAGTATGACATCGTAACGTGGGCTAAAACTGACATCAAAAAAGGCCAGACCATTACCAACAAGATTACCGTGAAAATCAAAGACGTATTACCAAACACCCCGGCATCAGCAACCGATCCAATGCACTATGACATGATGATGACAAACGTTTATGGTAACACTGTGAATATTAAGCTCCCGCCGAGTGTCAGCAAGCAAGTTGAAATTGCTACGACTACCCTGCCCAACACCGGTCCAGGGACTTCCCTTGCTGTTGGATTCACACTGACCGTCGTCGTCGCTTACTTCTTTGCCCGCAGTCGTCTGCTTGCTAAAGAAATCGATATTGTACGATCTGATTTTGCAAGCGCAGGAGGCTACTAAACTATGAGTGAGAAATTATCTTCAAGTGGCGGCGAGAAGTTGCAAAGTATTGATACCTCGGCAGAAGTTCAAAAGAACCTAGAGAAGCTCCGCGAAAAGGCCGAAGCAGCCGAGAATGATCCGATTCAAAAGCATATCGAATCACTCAGCAAAAGTGTTGAGCAGCAGTCAATCAGCGGCAAAGAATTAAATGTCGGTGACAAGACAACCGAATCCTCACAGCAGACCTTTGGTCATCCTAAACATCTCAAGGCCGATGCCTACAAGCGCTCAGTCAAGAATATACAAGGCAGCTTGAAAGCACCCGAACGCGTAATGAGTAAGGTTATTCATCAGCCAGTCGTTGATGCCGTTAGCAACGCTGCAGCAAAGACCGTCGCAAGACCCAGTGTACTGCTTGGCGGAAGCATTGGCGCCTTCATAGGCAGCGCAGCACTCTTATATATAAGTAAACACAATGGCTTTACTTATAACTACACCGTGTTCTTTGTGCTGTTTATAGGCGGATTCTTTGTCGGGGCACTCGCCGAGCTTCTCGTAAAAGCACTTCGACGCAAACGCTAGCCAACCTATTACCTAAGACGGAGCGTACCATCCTGATCAATTTGAATGGTGTCCTTATCCTTCTGCTGTGCTGATGCGTCCTGAACCTGAGAAGCAGGAGCAGGCTGTTTGAGCTGCTGCTTTAACTCATGGGCGATGGTCGTAACCTCTTGCTGTTCGATAGCGCCACTTGATATGTTTGCGTTCTGATCAGCAGGCGCTGCTGAAGTAGGCTGAGGAACAGGATTTACAGGTGCAGAAGGTGTACTCGGAACGGGCTTCGGTTGCACTGGAAGTGATGGCTGAGCACCGGCAGCAGGAGCGGCCTTTCGCTTAGCAAGCCATTCGTCAAGGAATGACGATCCACCGGCAGCAGGAGCAGGCCCCGCAGCTGGTCGAGGCGCCCCAGGAGCCGCTACACCTGGCCTTGGCGCTGCACCACCACCAAATGGATTACCGCTACCAAAGGCAGGCTTAGGCTCTTCCTTGGTAGCCAGACGACCAAATATCTCTGATTCAACAGTAGCCTTAGGTCGACCATACTTAACCGCAGAAAGCTGACGCAGCGCCTGCCCAAGCTTTGGATTTGGATTACCGAGCGGAGGCAAGGTTGCCATACTAAACGGCTGCGTTGGAATACCACCAACTAGGATCTGAGAAATGGTATTAAAGTTAGGCACACGTAGGATGTCATCACGATCAAAGATTGGCTGGAACTTCTTACTGAGCGCATCAGCATCAGCATCAGCACCGACACGGAATGATGCCATTGAACCAACGTTACCAAACACCGCATCACGAATTTCATCTGTAAGCTGCGTGGTAAACTGGTTGGCCACGATAAGGTTCAAGCGGAATTTTCGAGCCTCTGACAGGATTGTCGCAAACGAGTCCGTAGAGAAGTTCTGGAACTCATCAACATACAGACAGAAGTCTTGACGCTCCGACTCAGGGATATTCGCACGGCTCATCGCAGCCGCCTGGAACTTCATGACAAATATCATACCAAGCAGCTTAGAGTTAAGCTCACCCGTTCTACCCTTACTCAGGTTAACAAGTAGGATCTTCTTATTATCCATCACATCACGAAGGCTGAATGAGCTCTTGCTCTGGCCAATAATATTACGCATCATATCGTTCGCCATGAAGGCGCCAAATTTTGATACGAACCATCCAAGCACCTCTGACTTGTGGTAATCACTCGTCTGGGCCATTTCCTTGTTCCAGAAATCGAGCACAACCTGATCATCGAGGTGAGCCAAGAGGTCTTTGGCGTATTTACTGTCAGTAAATACCTTCGGAATATCAATAAACGTACCACCCTCTGGATTTGCCATAACGGTTTTAGCAGCCATGCGGAACCAGTGCTCATACCGAGGGCCAATAATACCTTGGCGCTGCGGGTCGTAGAGTTTATAGAGCATGTTAATTGCTTCCTGAATCAAGAAGTCCTGCTGCGTCTTGTCGTCAAACTCGAACAAGTTGAGCCCCATTGGGTATTCCATGTCAGCTGGGCTGAAGTAAATAACGTCTTCGGTTCGTTCACGCGGTACCAAAGAAAGCAGTGTCTCTGCGGTATCACCGTGCGGATCAACGAACGCAAAGCCCCTACCCTCGATCATGTCCTGGAACGCCATATTCTCTAGGAATACAGATTTACCTACACCGGTCTGTCCAACAACATACAGATGTCGGCGACGATCCTCTAACGACAAACGAATCGGCTTTTTAACGCCGCGGAAGACGTTATAGCCGAGCAAGAGACCATCATCAGAGATGTTGCGAGGTCCATCTGTTTGCTTACTGCCCTGACGCTCGAGCTGTGAGGTCGGAATACTCCGCTGATCTGGGAAGTGGAATAAGGTGGCGAGTTCTACACTATTAAGAATGCTCTTATTATTCTCTTGCGGGAAGAAGCGCAGTATATACGACGTTACGAAACGCTCCATGTCTTTTGCTGGAGTGTATTTAAAACCGTTTTTGCCAGGTGCATCAAATAAGGCAAATGACGCAACAACGTTACGTAGAATCGCATCAGCGCGCTGAGAGATATTAGATGATGCCACGACGCGGATTACTGTCTCGAATCCGGCGTGCCTTGTCTTATCATCAATTGCATCAAGCGTAGATTGCTCTAGGCTTGATAGTTGCGGGCCGCTGTCGCCCCCACCGCCGCCCTTGTCTTCAGGCGGTTTTACGGCTGCCGTCGCAAGCTGCTTAACCCACCATCCAGCAGCAGCCTTAGCGCCCTTACTCTCTTTGCCTTTTCGCTTCTTGCTGGAAATTCCTGTCGAGGTTTTAGTCCAGCCCTCGTGCGCGGGACGCATCAAAATCTGGATACCGACCCCATCCTCTTTCTCTAGGTTAGCCAATGAATTAAGAAGTGACGACATCGCATCTCGCTTTAGCTCCTGATAGGTTGCAATTGGATATGCGAAGTCTTTCTTAAGTGTCAGTTCACCACCAATTGTGCCGCTGATCTTTCCTACCGGGCTAAAGATATTGTGTTCCGTAACCTCTTCTAACCTGGCAGAGGGATAGGCACTAACGACTGCTTGCTTCACGATTTCAACAAGAGATACAGGGACTGCAGCGTAGTAGTATACAAAACCTTTAATACCAACGATCTCAAATGCGAAATGACGCTGGCCGTAGAATTTACTCTTACGACCCTTTGTTACCGTGCTGGCGATAATGCTATACATCACCTGCGCTTTAGAAATGTTTTCCTCTGTTATGTCACGGGCATCACGGCCACCACCGTCAATATCTTCGCTGATTGGCGGCAAATGAATAAGCATTGGTACCATCTTAAGGCCACGCTCGAAGTTCTTTTGTTCACGGAATACCTTACGGACCTGCAAGAAGATAATTGGTGCCGCGATCAGCACCAATACGAGGAATACGATTAATATAAAGAGAAATGTTGCCACGTAGCTAGTCTTCCGTTACCCGTATGTCTTTGTTATATCTTTTTTTCATATAATCAGCTTTCATTCGCTCAACCTCTTTGTTTTGAAGATATGGATCTTGCCTTGTGCGGGCCACAATCTCCTTCGCCTTCTCGACCCACTCCTTTTCAATCAGATCAGCGTCATCAGCTATAACGGGCAGGCCTGATGGGGCCGCTCCAGGGGCAGCTGGATCTTGAGCTATCTGCTGAGGAGGCACTGGAACTTGATACTGGGGCGGAACAGCCTGAACAGCGGGCGCCTCAACGGCTTGCGCTGCTTGCTGCTCACTTACAACCTCCGGACGGAGGGCCTCACCCTGCGACACATCCTGGCCTGGCATACTCTCACCTTGAATTGGTGGCAGTTCATTACTAACTTTGTGTTCCATAATCTAATCTAAAGTATATCAGTACCTATGGTGTTTTCACAGTAGTAGACTTCCAGGATTATTTAATAAAGTCTGCGCGCATGAGATATAGCGCAGCAATACCAATAATCGCGAGACTTATCGCCACATCACGAACAGATAGCTGGTGGATCGACTGAAAGACGCACAGTAGCACAATCAACGAAGCAAATAACGAAGCAATAATTCTGGACTGCTTACCAGAAGCGTTCGTCTTATATTTCAGCAAAAGTATCACCGTCACAAAAAGTGCAGCGAACAACCATATAAATGGCAATATTAATAAAGGAAGTGGCAGGGCATTAGGATCCGTCAGCGAGAAAAAGACAGGTCCGAATAGATACAGACCAATTACTGCGCCAATTTTGGTGTATTTATGTTTTAGCGGTAAAGCATCCATTAATTAAAGTATACAGGAACTGGCTAATAGATTAGCTAAAACGATGGCCGTAGTGCCCATCCCCTGCCTCAGAAATATTTTGTGTGCAAAGCTTATAAAAATTAAAAAGCATCGCTGTGGACACGATGCTCGGTTGATAATAAACGTGGTGCAAGGACGATAAATCCGCCGCTTTAAAATAGACTATTAGGGCGCTTATCGTCGCTTGCTGTGACTGACCGCTCTCATAGTGAGAGCGATATCGGCATATGCCGTAGATTTGTAAGTTTTTGTTTTTGGCTTACACAAACATACTAGCAAATATCAGTCACTATGTCAATAAAAATACATTGTATTCATAACAACGATACACCTTGAATTAGATAAAATACATCTGCAAACGTGATTTACATTTGTTGATATATAAACAACATAATTCCATTACTATTTGTTTCATTATATGTACAATATTCTACATACGTTTCGCTTAACATAGCCAGTTGGGAGGCATCTCCATCGTCAAATGCAGGCCTAGAAAATACAAAATAACAACCCTCAAAATGAATACACAAAGATTAAAATTACGATCCATAAAGGCCATATGAAGGCTTCTGGGCCCACGGATCACAAAGCATTTTTCTGAATATATATGCCGAATTTACTACTAAATCTACACACCGTAAGCCAAGCGCTTAGCCTTCCCAATAGCAATGCTCCCAGAACGTTACGCAAACCGAACACACCAGAGCCGCCATCAGCTTAGTAAGCGCCCATTAGTTATCACTTCCCCACCCCTGTACCACAAAATAGCCATAAATTACCGAAAATCAGTGTTGACAAGACGGTTATGGCTACCTATTATAGGGGTAGCACCGAACAAAAAAAGTGCTCAAAAACAAAAAGACTTCTCTGGTGACAACGGTTTCTCGCAAACCGTTGTCCCAACTATAATAGGGACGACGGGATACCGAATACCAAGAAAGTCTTAAACAAAAATCATAGAAAAACATCCTACAGATGACCCTACCCACGGGTCATCTGTTTTTTATATAATGTTACCGCTATTGTTTTTAGTTAACTAGCTGTAGAATATCAGGCATGGGCGCCGCTGTTTCTACCATCATAGACTCAGGACTTCAGGGTACACGAATTGATATCGAGTGCCATATATCTAATGGACTACCGAATATCACGGTCGTTGGATTTGGCAACAGAGCCATCGACGAAGCAAAAGAACGCATCAGGAGCGCCTTCTCTGAGGCAAAGGTGGATCTACCGAAAAAGCGCATAACCCTTAACCTCGCACCTGCCGATATACCGAAAGATGGCACCAGTTTTGACCTCGCCATGGCAGCGGTAATACTACTCGCAAGTAATCAAATAAAGCCAGTTGGCCTTGATGATGCAATCGTTATTGGCGAGCTCGGCCTCGACGGTTCAGTACGCCCAGTTAGAGGTATTATTGGAAAGTTACTGGCCGCCCGCTCTCTTGGATATACAAAATTCTTTATCCCCCAAGACAACATGACACAGGCGAACCTCGTCCCAGGGATAGAGCTGATGCCAGTATCGTCACTTCGGGGCTTCTATATGCACGCAAGCGGCACGACACCTATTAGCCCAGTGCAGAGCGGCAGCGCTCGTGACAGTAGGCGCGAAACCAACATAAGTAATCATGATTTCGGCGAAGTCGTTGGCCAGGCCAGAGCTAAGCGAGCCCTTGAGATCGCCGCCGCAGGTGGACATAACAGCCTCCTAAGCGGACCGCCCGGAACCGGCAAAAGCATGCTCGCCAAGGCCATGTCCTCGATCCTACCACCACTCGAACTCGAAGAGATACTAGAAGTAACACATCTTCACAGCCTCGCCAGCAGGCAGTACGACCAAGTCATATATGACAGGCCATTCCGATCACCACATCATACTGCCAGTGAGGTATCGATCCTCGGCGGCGGACAACATCCAAGACCAGGCGAAATTAGCCTCAGTCACCGCGGAATCCTCTTATTCGACGAGCTACCAGAATATTCACGCCACACACTTGAGGCGCTGAGGCAGCCACTCGAAGACAAAATCATTACGGTAGCCAGAGCCAAGGATACCTTAGTCTTCCCTGCACATTTTATGCTGATCGCCACCGCCAACCCGTGTCCTTGTGGTTATTACGGCAGCACAAAAGCCTGCAGCTGCACGCCAACCGATATCATTCGGTACCAGAAGAAATTATCTGGACCAATCCTGGACCGTATTGATCTTTATGTCGACGTTGATGAGGTCGAGCACGCCTCACTAATGCAGGATAGCAAGGCTGAGCCAAGCGCCAAGATCAGAGAACGAGTGCTTCGGGCCAGGAACTTACAGAAACAACGCCATGGTGACCCAATGCTCGTCAATTCAGCACTCAATAACAAACAGCTTAAATCCTTGGCCGGATTATCCCCTGCCGCCAAGCAACTACTTGATACGGCAAGTGCCAAACTCAACATCTCTGCCCGGGCCTATATGCGAATCGTCAAAGTCGCCCGAACAATTGCAGATCTAGATGATTCCAAAACCATAGAACTACCGCACATCACCGAAGCCCTCCAATACCGCCGCCAAACCACCAGTGTGTAGAACAATGGCAGCCAAATAGTTGACCTCTGTTGTGTAATCTGTTACAATTTCCGAGATTAGCTATTAACAACGCATAGGAGCACTAATATCAGTCAGACCACACGCTTGAATGGGGCAATTCGAGCAGCAAACGTACGTGTTATCGATGAAGACGGAAGCCAGCTTGGCGTGCTGTCAAAACGAGAGGCGTTAGATCTTGCAGCAGAACGTGGACTTGACCTGGTAGAAGTGTCGCCGAACGCTGATCCACCTGTTTGCAAAATTGTCGATTGGGGTAAATACAACTACCAGAAGACAAAGCAGCAATCAAAAAGCCGTATGAATGCAAAAGCCCTTGAGGTAAAGCAGATGCGCTTTGGGATGAAGATCGGCGAGCATGACCTTGGGGTCAAGCTCGGCAAAGTGACCAAGTTCCTAGATGCTGGCCACAAAGTTAAGCTAACCGTGTTCTATCGTGGACGCGAAAACGCACACAAAGATCTAGGATTTAAGTTAGCCGATAAGGTTATCGAGAGCTTCGGTGAGACGATCATCGTCGACCAGAAACCTCAACTATCAGGCAAACAGCTAAGTTTTGTTATAAGGAGTAACACGAATGCCAAAACTAAAGAATCATAGCGGAACGAAAGACCGTATCCGCGTCACCAAGAATGGTAAGGTTATGCACGGCCACGCCGGCAGCAACCACCTTCTTGCCAAGAAGTCAGCAGCACGCAAGCGCCGCTACGCCGTATCTGGCGGTATCGTTGGCAAGATGGCTAAGAACGTCAAAGCGAAGATTGGAAAATAGGACATGCGAGTTAAAAGAGGCGTAACATCACGCGCAAAGCACAACAAGATTCGATCAGCTACTAAGGGCATGACCCGCAGTAACCGCTCAAGCATCAAGCGCGGTAAGCAAGCTATCGTTAAAGCAATGGAAAACGCTACTCGCGACCGCAAGGACCGCAAGCGAACTTTCCGCCAGCTATGGAACACCCGTATTAACGCTGGTGCTCGTTTGCACGGCACAACCTACAGCCGTCTAATTGCTGGTCTCAAGAAAGCTAATGTTTCACTTGACCGTAAAGTTCTCGCAGAACTTGCAGTTAACGAGCCAAAGGCATTCGAAGCTGTCGTAAAGTCAGCTAAGTAAGTTACTCCAAACTTCTTATAACAAAAAACACCTCGGATTACCGGGGTGTTTTTTCTTTATCCGGATTATTTTATTTCCGAGTGGCTGCAGCCCTGGCGTGCATATACTGCTCAAGTCGACCATTCATAAGGTCAATACACTCGAGGCTCGCAACTGCATGCTCCGCTTGGTCTACGGTAAAATCAGGGTTCTTGGTCGCAAACAATAGAGCCTCAGTAATCCGACTAACTGCCTGCGTAAACTGCAGATCACCACCATCGGAAGTAATGGGGTCGTGTGCTCTACCGGTTGCCTTTTCTAGTGACGGACTAAGCTTGTTTGCCAAATTAACCAATGCTCCAACTGGAGGACGCAGCGCGTCCGATGCCTTTACCGAGTTTCGTACGTCTAAACGCCCGCTACGAGATACGCGCTCCGCTTGCTGGAGTAGCATGCCATACATAGATCCAGCGTTCTTATCAACATCCTTCATCTCTTTTAATGTAAGCATTAGCATATCTGTTGTTGCAGCGGCATAATCTGGACGGCTCCTTGAGTTAGCCAATAAACCCTCGGGATATTCCTTACTAAAGTAACTTCGCACGGCGGGCAGCAGAAGGCTCGGAGCCACTGTACCTCGGGTTGCGCGCATAAGGTAATTAGGTATTTCGGCTTCTACCTTTTCGGGTTCATATGGTATCACTTCTTTTGCAATTCGCAGATTTCCGCGTGTAATCGCATCCTGGTGGCCGAGTATCTCTTCGGGAATTTCGTGGCCAACAAACGAAACCATATCTGATGTTGGCATGTTAAGCTCCTGTGCGAACCCCCTCTTAACCTCTGCAGCAAAATTATATGGTATCTTCTCTATCATCTTTGTTACGTTTTCAGCTGCCTGCTTTGCTGCAAGTTTTGCGTCATGGACATCTTCACCCATTGCCCGAGCAAGCACATCCTTTGGGACACCGCTCCTGTATATCTCCTTTGATATACCCCTATGAATATAACCATATTCCCCGGCAAGCTTGCGGGACTTAACGTGGGCAACAGCGACGTCTAAATAGTCAGCGATTTGCTCGGCAGTCTGAATTTGGCCGTGCTCAGTGTGTTTATCCAGATACTCGGTAAGCAAAGATTTGTAGGCGATCGTATGCTCTACGGGTCCTGTGGCTAAGTCATCGAGTATCTTTTGCTTGCTCTTATGGCCGCGTCCATATCGATCAGCAAAGTCATTATTACGCTCTGCGATAAGTTCATCAGTGACTGCAGTTTGGATAAGTTCGGTCATCGCAAGACCACCAACTGCTTGAGTTACGGCTTCATGCTCTATTAATTGTTGGGCTGCTTCTGATTCTGGAGTGTGAGGCATGTTATTTGTAGATTTCTATTTATCAATTTCTGACAGGCCAATGACTGCGCCACCGAGTTTGACGGCATAAGAACCATCGAGTAGCTCACTACTACCATCTGACGCTTCGTGCAGAGATTGTCGATCTGAGGTCAGCACCTTATCGGCCGGGAAGATAATCGCCCGCTGACCTTCTCCACGATGGAACTGTACGTGATCACCAACCTCAACCTGACTTAAATCAGAGTTTCCTTTAAGCGTTGTCATTTCGAAATTTTTGTTTTGTGTCATAATAAAATATTATACATAAGCATTAGCATTTTGTCAATATATGTAAGCAAAAACCACGGCTGTTGCGCCGTGGTTTTCGATATTGTCAGAATACCTATAAGCCGGGTTCTGTTCAGCCGCGAACGGCCTTGCCGACCATCTATCTAGTCCACCGATTGCTCAGTGGCTCAAGCGGATTTTATGACTGACCCAAGGCGGGAAACCTCTAAGTAGGATCAATCTCCTTGCAGCAGACAGGGTTTACCTCCCCCGCATGTCACCATGCAGGACTGTGGGCTTTTACCCCACTCGTTTCACCCTTACTCATAAATGAGCGGTATCGTTTCTGTGGCACTTTCCCTAGGGTTGCCCCCGGTTGCCGTTAGCAACTGTCTTTCCCTACGCTGCCCGGACTTTCCTCTTATACGGGAGTATAAGCGGCCAGCCGATAGCCTGACCCCTATATTGTACCATAACCGTTAGCACTCTCGGGGCCTATTTGCCAGCTTCGAGATCGAGAGCCTTGTTGACTTCGGCGTCTGCAAGCTTGTTGAGCTCACGCGGGACATGCGTAAATGTCACTTTCTTAAAGTGGGTCACGAGTTCCTTGATAGATTCGTAGATTGGCCAGAGATCACGGTTCTTGACCTTAAAAATACCCTTCATCTGATTAATGACAAGTAAGCTGTCCATATGCACCGCTACCTCTTGTACGCCCATGCGACGCGCCTCTTCAAGACCGAGCTTGAGAGACTGATATTCAGCCTGATTGTTAGTTGTAATGCCAAGATATACGCCCTTTTCCAAGATCAAATTATCGTCGGCATCAAGAATAACAAACCCAGACGCTGATGGCCCTGGATTACCACGTGAACCACCGTCACCGAATAGCTTCACGAATTTCGCAGATGTTGGCACTATAGCTTCTGCTGGCTCTGGCTTTAGGGGATTCAGTATTGCATCAACCGCCTCGGCAAAATCAGTGTCTTTGTCAGTTACGATATTCCCCGCCTCATGTGTACTGAGCTCCAGCTCTACAGTATCGTATATATTAATAATTACCGGGTGGTGGTTCTTGCTACGCGCAAGTTTGGCGACCTTGTTGATAAAATCTATCGCTTCATCAAAACTACCAAATTTGAACTGTTTGTGTAATTTATTTTCTGTTGTTTGCCACATATAGCCTATTGTACCGCAGATCTGTTAAATCGACGAAGATACCGCTATACTATCAAACATTGTCAGGGTGTAGCTTAGTTGGTAAAGCGCTGCGCTGGGGGTGCAGAGACCGCTGGTTCAAGTCCAGTCATCCTGACCACATAAAAAGTCCGAAGAACTACTTCGGACTTTTTATGTAGACCTTAGCGAAGCCTTATGACAACCCGGACTATAAATCTCCAGGTGGGTCTCCGCACGGCAATACCGCAGTATTGCAACGAATATTGGAATCCCTAATGATAAGTATTCAGATTATCATTACAGACCTCTTTTAACGTACAAGTACGTGCTAAAGCCTACTTCTATTATACCAAGAGCCTAAGGATGTAGTCATTTAAATCTGAAATTATCGGGAATAAGAATGATGGACCAATTATAAGTAGAATCAATAAAATCGCAATGATACCAAACTGTTCAATCTGTGCCATGACACGTTGCACTGGCTCTGGAGCAAAGGCATAAAGCACGCGGGACCCGTCAAGCGGCGGGATCGGCAGCATATTAAATACAAACAGTGCTACGTTCAAATTGATAAACATAAGTAGGAAATCTCTTGGTAGCGTGCCGAAATCCGGCTGGATCAAACCCAGTGTCAGTGCCGATACGATAGCTAATGCAAGGTTTGTTAACGGCCCTGCCAGCCCTACGAGCGCAGCCCCAAACTCCTCAAACTTGACCCTATCAGGGTTGAAAGGAACTGGTTTCGCAGCCAAAATAGGTGGCAAATGAAGCATAATAAGAACAATTGGCAGTAAAATCGTCGTTAACGGGTCGATATGCGCCAATGGGTTGAGCGTAATCCTCCCATGATCACTCGCCGTATCATCACCAAGCCAAAAGGCTGTGAGCGCGTGCATCATTTCGTGAATGCTGATTGCAATTACCAGAGAGACAATAAACAGAATGAGGTTTGTGCCGAAGAAATCCATATATATTAGTATATCCTACGGATATGGCTTTCTGTACCCAGAAACTATACGTGTACTTATGTTTTCTTCCGTGCCTCAACTATACCAAATACTCTCCCCTGTTTTAGTCTTGACTAACAGAGATAAAACAGATATAATTCAGCCTTGAATGTTCCAGCCAATAAATTAAGTGTGGACGGGACGGAAGGATTAGCAATGCAGAAGTGTGAAATCACTGGCAAGGGCAAGCAGTTTGGTAGCAACGTTAGCTTCTCACAGCGCCACACCAAAAAGGTATGGAAGCCGAATCTTCAGAAGAAGACTCTCGTAGTCGACGGCAAGAAGGTTACGATGAAGCTTAGCACACAGGCTATTCGCACCCTCAAGAAAAAAGGCGTCATCGCCGCGTAATTAAAAACTCCCGGGAAAACCGGGAGTTTTTAATTAGAACTATATCAATACTTAGCGCTCTAGGATAACGAGCTGGGTACCTTCACCTAGGTCAGCAGCTTTGAGCTTGAGCTTGGCGGTTGTTTCACGTGGCTCCATAGCAAGTACCTTAATCGCTTCTGTAAGCGGTTGCTGCGGCACAGGATAGTTTAGTGAAGTATCTTCAAAGTGAGTTGGGATAATCAGCTTCGGCTCGATGTCTTTCACGAGTTTTAGCGCACCAACTGGATCAAGTGTATAGCCGTTACCGCCGACAGGGATAATCAATACATCAATTGTACCGAGTGCCTCAAGCTGGCTACTACTGAGCGCAGGATAGATATGACCAATAACTGCTACGCGTACATCATCAATCAATAGCTTATAGATTGTTGCACTAAGTTTTCCTTCTTCATCCAGGTGAGAACGAGCTGGAATACCCTGAATAGAGATATCTGACACTTCGTATTCGCCAGGCTGATCAACCACAATCTTTGACTCAACCGGCAATACGCCGTGTGCACCAGTAAACAGACTAATGTCACCAGCTTTGGTCACTGACTTTGCACCGAGCTCAGCAAGGTTGTCGTCAATCGTAATGGTCGCCTTCTTGGTTGCGATCTTAATAGTGTTAGCTCCGAAATACTGTAATTCCATGGTTACTCCTCTTCTTTTTCTGAATTGTCTGGCTTGGCTACGGTGAGCACTTTATCTTTATCTATTAGTACCTGCATCTTGGATGTCATGACTAAATTCAAGAACCGATCATTCACCTGCTGACGATATTTGAACTCCTGCGGCTGCATAAGAGTAAAGCGGATCTCTTTACCTTCTTGCTGTTCGAGCTCTGATACAAACTTTGTAAGCTGCGTCTGATTGACATCGCCTACTATAAATAAGTCCGTACCGCTGGCATCATCACGGGTAAACTGCCCTGTCAAAAATGCCAAGCGCACGTTCCCAAGTGACTTAATCGATGTTGCCTGAGCATCAGCAGCTGGTGCGGCCGGAGCCGACATGACACCGCCGCCAAAGATCGCGGCAAGTGGCTCATAATATTCATATTGCTGATTTACTTCATAATATAAACGATTATTAGTATTGTCAGACGAAATAATTCCAATACTGAGCAAATTAGCAAGCTCGCGCCGAACTGAGTTTATTTGTTCATCAATTTTTCTTGTTATTTCACGAACATAAAATGATCGATTCGGATTGCTATAAAAAAGCTGCAAAAGCTTTACACGTGTTTTGGACCCAAAGAGTTGTTCAACCATACAGTCATTGTAACAAACCCAGGCGGCATTGCTAAATGTTATTTGTTCAACGTATGTCGCACGTTTTCACAAATGTCTTCAATACTGTCATCTGTTGAGACCCATTGAATACTAGAATTTCGTTTAAACCAAGTTCGCTGTTTCTTGGCGAGCTGCAGATGCTGACGGACGGTTCGCTGCTTAGCCTCGTCGAGGCCAATGGTTCCATTAATGTACTGCGCAAGCGCTGTGTAACCCGGAGCTTTCATCGCTTCGCAGTCCCAGCCATACTGAGCACCCAACTTTGCGACTTCATCAACAAAACCTGAATCAATCATTGCCTCAATACGCTGAATGATTCGTTGTTCCATTTCAGCACCCGGCCGGCGAATACCCAGCACAACAGTATTTTCCCGGAGGGGCTGACGGGTCGGCATTTGCCCATTATTTTCTATAAGCCGTATGACACGGCGCTTATTTCGTACATCAACCTGGCTTGTATCCAATCCCATATCAGCAGCCTTTTGCAGCAAATCATCGAGGCTCATTTGATTGAGCACCTCGCGCTGCGCCGGATCTGATGCGGGCAAGAAGCTGTAGTCGTACAAGATACTGTCCGCATAGAGCCCAGTGCCGCCAACTATGATTGGCAAGCTGCCTCTTGCTGCTATTTCTTCTATCTTCTGCTTGGCCATTCTCTGAAATACCGCAGCACTGAACCCTTCTGATGGATCTGCAACATCCAGTAAATGATGGGGAACACCCTGCTGCTCTTCTGCTGTTGGCTTGGCAGTACCAATATCAAACCCTTTGTACACCGTCCAAGAGTCAGCACAGATAATCTCACCACCAAGCCGCTTGGCAAGCTCAATCGATAAGGCAGTCTTACCGCTCGCAGTCTCCCCTACTATCACGACCAATGGCGTCATAACAGTCGCCCCTGATTAGGACCCATGCCTTCTGGGTACCACAAACGTTCATGCATATCCTGAACATAGAATTCTGCATCAATCTCTACGCCTTCTTGAGCTAAATGAAGTGCGTGCGCTGGCCTGCCACCAGGGTATCCAGTAGCTAAACCACCCTTCTTGTTCACAACACGCTGCCATGGCAAGTCGGGGTCACCAAAGTGAGCAATGCCGCCCACGACTCTGGATGCACGTGCGTTACCGCACAGTGCCGCAATTTGCCCATACGTCATGACCCTTCCCTTTGGTATCTGGGCTACAATCGCCTCTACTCTCGTTCGAAAGTCACTATCAAGCATTGAAATGTTCCGCCAATTGAATCCATCCTGAAACCCTTGTTATATACGGACCCGTGAACTCGACTTGGTTCCATGGATAATCACCAAATAATATTCCTTTTACACCCGCTTCAACTGCTTGGGAAAGATATTTAGGTGAGTCATCTACGAGTGCTATGGCTTCCAGCTCGACACAAACTTGTGCTTTAGTACGCGGCGCCACCGTTGCGTCATGCTCAAACCCTATCATCACCAAGTCCTTGAACATACCTGGAAAATACCTATCAAGCCAACCCTCGGTACTGGCCTTAAACTTTGGATGCCTTGCTGTCACGAGCACAATGTCATATTTAGCCCCAAGGCGAGTGATACCTTCCCTCGCGTCTTTTAGCGGTTCGATTGATGCATGATCCTCAGCGGTAAAATCATACACTCTCTTGATAGCCTCAGATTGATCAATACCGGCTATCACATCCTCGAACCGATATGTCGTAAATTGTTCCGGTAACAATGACGTAGCGTATTTCTCATTGTGATGTACCGCAAATTCTCTAACAAATGGAAAAAGTACTTCATCAATGTCTACGGCAATGATCGGTTTTTTCATAGTATCCTACAGTGAGCTTTTAGTAGTTCGTGATTTTGCCTCGTGGGCCACCGTCTTAAAGAAATTCTCAAAACTGAGCGGCTGATGATCAGATTCGACTTCGATATCCTTGCGGATACGAGGCATGACTTGACTACTTTCCATTTCTTTTTCACCAATCACAATTGTATATGGTACCTTTGCTACCTCAGCAGCACGAATTTTCTTACCGACTGATTCGTTTGAGTTATCAACCGTTACACGAAGCCCAAGTTCTTTGGCCTGTAGTAGTACACTATCCGCAAAGGCGACGGTAGCATCCTCCTGGTTGACGGTAATAAGACGAATCTGTTCAGGCGCAACCCACACCGGGAAGCGGCCTGCGGTGTGCTCTATGTATACGCTCATGAATCGCTCGAGTGAACCAAGGATTGCGTTATGAATCATCACGGGGTGCTGTTTATCACCATTTTCATCAGTGTACTCAAGCTCAAAACGCTCTGGCTGCACAAAATCCAGCTGTACTGTTGCAAGCTGGTGTTCGCGGCCAAGCGCGTCACTTGCCATCATATCGATCTTTGGACCATAGAAAGCAGCCTCACCTTCTACTTCAAAGTATTCAAGACCGTTCTTAACCACTGCCGATTTTAGCTGAGCCTGAGCAGATTCCCAAACAGATACATCACCCAAATACGCATCACTTTCATCCCTATACGACAAACGCACACGAAGTTTCATTCCAACTGTCTCATAGAGCTGTCGAGCGGCTGACATGAGGCTATCAATCTCTTTTTCTATCTGGTCAGATCGACAGAAAACGTGACTATCATCTTGTGTAATCGAACGTACGCGCGACAGACCGCCGAGCTCACCACTCTTCTCGTCCCTGTATACCGTGGTTGTATCGAGATAACGGAGTGGCATATCACGGTAACTGCGTGGGTGAGACGCAAAAATCTGTGTGTGATGCGGGCAGTTCATCGGCTTCATGACGAACTTATCGCTTGTCTCTTGGCTCTGGACAAGGAATAACTCGTCGCCAAACTTTGCCCAGTGTCCAGATTTAACATAGAGCGCTTCACGGGTAATATGAGGTGTTGCCACCTTTTGGAAACCAGCATTTTCCCTAAGCTCATTAGAAAATCGTGCGAGTTCTTCACGAATAACAGTTCCACGAGGTGTAAACAGCGGTAAACCCGGGCCAACCAAGTCAGATACTACGAACAAGTCCAGTTCCTGGCCGAGTTTACGGTGATCGCGCTTTTTTGCCTCCTCAAGCATATCTAAATGCTGTCTCAGTTCCTTCGGAGTACTAAATGCCACACCGTAGAGACGCTGCATCTGAGGATTAGTATCTTTGCCGCGCCAGTATGCACCAGCTACGCGCATCAGCTTGAATGCGCCGACCTTGCCTGTTGATTCTACGTGTGGGCCACGGCATAGATCGGTAAAATCACCATTCCTATAGAAAGAAACATTTTCAACCGCTGCATCGCCATCAGCAATCGTGCCCATAGCTTCGCTATCGAGGTCTTTCGCTACGGTAGTCCCCTGACGCTTTAGGTCATTAAGTAATTCTTCCTTGTATGGCTGCTTTGCATCTTGTGCCCACTTGATCGCCTCATCAACCGGTAGTTCAAATCGCTCGAACGCCTGATTAGCTTTGATGATCTCGGCCATTTTAGCTTCAATTTTTGGAAAATCTTCCTCTGAAATCTTGGTGTCACCGAGGTCGATATCGTAATAAAATCCATTGTCTACAACTGGGCCCACGCCTAAGCGGGCTTCTGGCCAGAGTGTGGTCACAGCAGTCGCCATAATATGTGCGAGCGAATGCCGCATTGGATGAAGGTCTTTTTGATCTGCCATGCTTGTTTCCTTTCTGGCCTAGGGGTTATAAAAACAAAAAACGCACAAACCTTGAGTGGTTTTGTGCGTATCGGGCCCACATGTAGGCTGTTCCACCGATATCATTTCTCTTTACCTGGCACTGTATCGTCTGTTCCTGGCTTGCCGACGAAGCTCTGCGGTTGGTGAGGCCGCTTCACTGCTTATATCCAATTATACCACTTGCAACGAAAGAAGAGGAGCCTCTAGCCCCTCTTCTTATTGGTGATTGAAAGATCTCGCATTTCCTTCAACCGTTAGAGTGAAAAAACCACTCTCAAAACTCAACCTACATCTATCATAGCATACTAGCCGCATAATGCTAGCGCTTATATATTGTTTTTATTACCACTTCTCTACAGATACAATGTACGACTTTTAGATGTCGCAAAATAGTGATCATTATTTTGCGACATCTAAAATCTGTGTATTATTTGTGGATTACTATGGGCATTTTGTCCTTGATTTATACAAAAAGCATAAGACTAATCACCCCTGATATAGGACTCATACTGTGGGCTAGCTTATTGACATAAAATGCTGCAGCTGATAACATGTATGGGTTAATTTGGGAGGCGCTCAGGTTTTGAGTACCAACACAAGTTCGCTTGAAGGTTTTAAGCTCTTTTATGAAGAACTTAAACCATCAAAGAACTCAATCAGTCGAATTCGACGCACTCGACCGCTAGCTATTAGCCAGTAATCGAGTGAAGCCCGGGAGAAATCCCGGGCTTTTCATATATATACACCCATTTTCCCTCTTAAATATCCCTGTTCAGTCGCTTTCCCACAGACTTTCAAGTACTTTTCCACTTCCAAAAACACTAGCGTTATGTCAATATATTGACATGGTTTGTATATATTGCGGCAATGAAACAAAGGTAACTAACTCTCGTCATCAGAAACGAGCCAATAATGTATGGCGCCGCAGACAGTGCCTTGGTTGCAACACCGTATTCAGCACTATTGAAGCCCCTGATATGAAGCTATCAATTACTGTGAAAAAGCCAAATGGCGGTTTAGAGCCGTTTCTACGCGACCAATTATTCGTAAGTGTCTATGACAGCTTAAAGCATAGAAAAAGCGCCCTCGCGGACGCTACACAGCTCACGGACACGGTCCTGAGTAGTCTTTATGCCATGGCTGAGTCATCCGTTCTAGAACGTGATGTTATTGTGACGATCGTAACTACGGTACTGGAACGCTTTGATAGCACCGCAGCTACTCATTACAAAGCCTTCCACCCCGTACGCTAGAAAAACCCTTAGGACTTCTTTTTATTGTCTGATGTGACAAATGCTTTTTCAGTAACATCAAATTTCCCAAGGTATTTGCCGAACAATAGACGAGTCTGTGAATACAGCGCAGAAAACGAGTTGTAGAAGATTGCAGTTACGGGCAGTAATACCCACTGAGCAACCATAAGGACTGAGCGGTGCCGCTTGTAGCGGGCTGGCCGCGGTGGCAAAAGCTTCAGACTGAGGAATATCGTAACGAATATGCCGGCAAGCGCCACACGCTGTATACCACTGGCGATCTGCGGCAACTGATTGGCCGCATAATCCTGCGGGTTAAATAGCAGCGGAATGAACGCAAAGAACGCAATGATCAGCGGTGCTGTCGCCCATCCGACATGACCTTCAAGGAGTCTTAGGAACTTGAGTGTCAAGTCGAGCTTGGGCACCTTATTATTCTTGAAATACCCGGTCTCAAGTACATACGCAATATCAGAAGCTCCCCAAGCCCAACGGCGAAGCTGGATAAACTGTGCCTTCAGGGTCTTGATCACCGTATTCGACAGCACCGCATCCTGATAGATCGGCAAATAGATTGGATAGACATCGTGTTTGCCATCGTACCGGAAATAGGTACGCCAAAATTGGTGACCGTCCTCAACAATCGTACGAACACTCCAGTAGTCAGTATCAATCAAAGCCTGCATACTCTGGGCGTGGGAACTAAAGTTACGAATCATGTGCGGACGCAGGCTGAGTACTACGTTCCAGAATGTATTGGTCGTTGCAATCACACGCATTGGCGCCGGTACATCCCAGATGTTATTCGTAAACATTGGCACCGGCTGGTAGGAAGCCCTAATCGGATCTGGTGAGGCAGTATACAAATAACTGAGCGCCGGCAAATAGTACTTGTGCGGGCGGTTATCAGCATCAAGTGTCGTGACAATTACGCGCTTTGGATCAATCTTTTCCTGCTCCAGATACGTTTCGAGTTCACGAGCAGCATAGGTGATATTACCGCCCTTTCCAATGACTTCACCCTCGATGTCCTTAGGGTGTTTTACCGCAATAAAGTGTTTGAATTTGTCCTTATAATCGGCAGCGAGCGCTTCTGCATTTCGAGCCACCTCTTCACCGCCGCGCTCCTCGTACGCAAGCACCATGATGACCTTTTGCATGTCGTACTTTGAATCAAGTACTGACTGGAAAGTTGGCTCGAGTACTTCCCTGGCTTCGTTATAAGTTGCAACAATGATGGCATGGAGCTGATCATCTGGCGCAACGAGCGCGGGTGTTTCCTGAAGGCGACGAACTGTTTCGTAGTGCCACGACGGTATTTGCTTGCTGGGCTGTGACACCTTCCCTGTCTGGAGCTCTGCCAAAAGTGTATCCCAAGGCAGTTTTTGATACTTTTCGAGCTTTCTAAACCCCTGCACACCGCGCAGATTAAGCCCGACGGACCGCATGAAATACATAAGCATGTAGGCGATAATAAAAAACACCGTGGCATGCGGACTAATCTGACTCAGTGCAAATGGGAAGATAATAATTGACCACGTTAGAAGTCCTGGCAACATCTCAAAGAAGCGGTAGCGGCGACCACGCTCTTTAACATATGGTATTTCGATATCTTTTGTTTTCATGATTATTCCTACTGTAGCACCGAAAGTGCGTTACTGACGATCAAAAGAAGCAGCAAAAGAAAGAGTCCCATCCAAAGGATAACAACCGAATATTCACGGCGCCTCTGATACGTACGCATACTGAGCATCCAATGCAGCCCAAACACCAGTAGTGCAAATATAATAAAGCTAATAAATGTACTCGCTGATCCAGGTTCAAAGGCGCTGAGTCCAAGATTCGAATGGTATTGCCCGACAAAGCTTTCGCTATTGCCATTCTTGAGACGGATAAGGCTCAGCGCCGTTACAAAGATTGCAAGAAATGCGTTAATACTGAGGAGTAATAGGACCAGTCGGTCGTGAAAATAATTCTTAGGAATATGCATAGGTATCAGTATACAGGTAATTATATTACTCGAGGGGGATATTGCGCCTTGGCGCATATAATCTTGCGGCGCGCTCACCGTAAGCAGCTGCGCCCGTCCTCGATTAGCGAAACACGGCTTTGCCGAATCCGGTTCGACTCCTTCATGTGTCTTGGAGCCACCTGCCGGGATCGAACCGGCGACCTTTTCGTTACGAATGAAATGCTCTACCAACTGAGCTAAGGTGGCGCGGTGCCAAGACTTACAAAACTATACACGGTTATCCCCTTCCCGATCAAGTAAAAGTGTTGTTTTTTACCCCTGTAAATGATATCCTTTGATCTGTATCAGCTTGAGGGCGATTAGCTCATTTGGCTAGAGCGCCACATTGACGTTGTGGAGGTGGCAGGTTCGAATCCTGCATCGCCCACCACTTACAAAGGTTGCTATTTACCTCTGTAACTGGTATCATCTGATACGTTGTACCTTAGGACTGCCAGACATCAATTTGTTGGCAAAACTCCATATCTATCACTTGTAATCAGTTTCTCGTTTCCGGTTCGTACCTACAAGTACGACCAGAAGCCGACAAGACCGATTACAAATCTGATATCTATAAAGTTTTACTATCAACAAATCGACATCCGGCAGCCCTAGTACAAATCCATACGGACCGGTGGAGCAGCGGAGTGCTCGTCTCCCTGTCACGGAGAAGGTCGCGGGTTCAAATCCCGTTCGGTCCGCCAAATAAAGAACTCCCGTTCGGGAGTTTTTTATTTGGTTGATGCATATGATCTTTGAACCCGCGACCCAAGACAGCTCTAGCTGTTTTGAAAGGTCGCGGGGTCGTCATCAAGGCCACACACAGGAATTCATTCCGAGCATGGCCGCAGATGTGCACTAATCCCGTTCGGTCCGCTAAGAAAAAAGACTCACAGCCGTGAGTCTTTTTTCTTGGTTTCCTATAGCTTGAGCCTGTCTCAGTTACTAACCAGTAGCCTCTTCCCTAAAGGCACGCATATACACCATAGGTACAGGCTGCTCGTCGAAACGCTCATCAGGAACAACCTCATCTCGGTACAGCTCAAGCCGAATAGGCTGCCCCTCAACATTGCCACGCCATACCGCATGTCCCTCTGTGCTGAACAACTGATCATAGTCCGCATTTGTTGCTGCCATCAGGTGGGCAATCATTGCCTTTGTTTCGCTTGGCACTTCGCCAAAAATCGTATAGGGGTTACCCTCTTTCTCAACAACATCAGGTCGTTCGCCCTGCGCCTGCAGAGTAGCACGCGTATCTGGTCGCAGGAGCAACGAGTCATTTCCCGCTGGATTACTTAGATCCGGAGGCGGTAATGCACCCTCAGTAATGGGCCCACTATACGTAAGACCAGGGTCAGAAATACCGGCAACCCTGCGGAGTATATTTCTATTATCTATCTCAATCTGGGCGTAAGCTTGCTCGAGCTGCTCTGAGGCTAATGCCTCTGCCTGCGAAAAGCGTTGCCACATTTCGTCTGAATTTCCTGATTGTTCGTGATTCATATGTTTGTTTTATTCGATTAACAAATATATGTTATCACAAAAATGACTATAAGTCAATATATCTACTGGCCACCTTTTTGGACGAAGGCTTTTACAAAGTCTTCTGCGTTAGCTTCAAGCACGTCATCAATCTCGTCAAGGATTGCATCAACATCCGTGTCTACGCTATCCCTGACCTCTTGTGCATCGGCCAGCTCCTTGTCGGTAAGCTCTTTTTCTACCTCTTGGCCATGATGTGATTCACCTGATCTTTGTACCATAACGCCTCCCTGCTTAATACATCAAGTATACACCCGCCTTGGCGCCTAATTCGTACGCTTGCGTGGCGGTTCTTGCTGCGGTAACAGTGGCGAGATCGGCATATCAATACCAGCTTTGTCAAAGGCATGAATAAGACGTTGTCTCAGTTCACCTGTGACGTCCCACTGCGAAAGCGGCGTCACCTTACCCATAATTCGCACATCGACCGTAAACGCCCCAAAATTATCAACACGCACAAAATGGGGTGCTTCAATAATCCTGTCTTCCCATTTAGAATCTTTTGCCAGCTGCTGGCCAACTTTGTTAATAACTTCTGTTAGCTTAGCGATATCGGTATCATAGGCAACGCCTACGTTCAAATTGATACCTGAAAATTCACTCGACATATTTGACGCACGCATGATATTGCCATTAGGAACATGGTGTACAACGCCAGCAGCATCACGAAGCCGAGTTTTGCGAAGCGTAATTTCCTCAACTGTACCGCTCGTACCGTCAAGATCAACGACGTCACCAACACCGTATTGATTCTCGAGTACGATAAATAGGCCCGCAATCATATCCTTTACAAGCGTCTGAGCACCGAATCCGATTGCTAAACCAACAATACCGGCACCTGCTATCAGCGGTGCAACTTCAACGCCCAGCTGCGCGGCGATACTCATGATCGCAAATGGCCAGATGAGTATCTTGAGCATGCGTAAGATAATCTGGGATACGGTCTTCTCCCGCTTGAGCTCCTCATTACGGCTCTGATGTTTAGAGGCACGAATTGTGCGAGCCACGGCCCGGTGTATGAGCCGCTCACCAAAATGAATCACAATAATCACTACGAGAAGTGTTAAGGCAATACTGACGATTGTGGCTTGGTTATCCATGAGCCACTGTGAAAGGTTTGTTTGTATGTTCATGCCCATCCTTGTTAGTTTATGTACAACGTTGTCTTTTGTGATTCCTTAATAGGATCAATATAGGTATTAATATCCTTAAACCTGAATACAATATGTGCACCACGAATACGATCACCTTGAGTTTCAATATTCTTTACGATCTCTAGTGTGTAGCCAGTATTGATAATTTCAGAGAACTGGCCGGGTTGCAGCATAAATAACGCATTTACTGTCTGAGCTGCCAGGTCACGATTCGTGCGAGTAATCTGGAATCCGTACTCACCACCGGCATCTTTGGTTGCAGCGTCTTCTGAGTAATTTTTAGCAACCGTAGCAAAGTCAGTGCCGCCCTGCAGGGCTGCAAGCGCAGCATTAGCCTTATTTTGAGTCTCCGTATCAAGCTTAGCGACAACTTTCGCGGCAAGCATCTGCTGCTTAAGGCTACGCTTGAAGTCGTTTACGGTCCAGCCCCAATAATCTTTGAGCACATCCTCAAATACCTGATCATTCTCCCCAAGACGGTTCTGACTACGCACGAGATCAATCTGATCACTCACCTCTTTTTCAGAGACACTTACGCCGTTTTCTTTGGCGAGCCTTCGTACAATTGCATCATCTACGACCTTTTGACGGGCCTGACCCTGGAATGCCGCCAACTGCTGTCGACCACTTTCGTCATTAAAGTTTAGCTTTTGCTGAGTTTCATAATAATGCTTGTAGTGGCGGAGCTCGAACAGGTAGTTTTCATACGCTACAAAGTCACTACCCGTGCGGGCAACAGGTAGGGGTATAACCTGAGTTACCCTGTATAAGAATGTTGATGATTGGTGGAACTTGTACAGTGCTAATGTCACGTACGTAAAGAACACCACAACAGATACGATAAACAACGTTGTCGTTAAAGTAACGACTTGGCGCTTGGAGTGTGCGAGCGGAATAATGTGCTTTCGCGCCTTCTTTAATACTTGTTCACGATGCTCTGCAACCGTTTCATTTGTAATACGAGGCGCTGCATCAGCAGCCCTCGTGAGTGCAGTTGCTTCGTCGGGCTTTTTGACCCGGGCTATCGCTTTTGAAATCTTTTTTCTTACCACGTATGTTCCTTATTCATTTGGTGCAGACTGCGGCGTAGTGGCCGTATTTCCAACAATGCCTTGTTCTCTCAGTATTCCAAGCAGCTTCTTTTGGATATGTGCAGGATGGTGTAAGTCGTTTATAAGTAACTCTCCCATATATGTCTGCATCATTATTGTACCAAATCCTAGTAATGTTTCCTGCAGCCCAGCAACCTCATAGTTCACCATCTGTATCTGGTTGAGTCCTACATCAACAACACTACGGTGAAAAAAGCCCTTTTGTGTAATCTGAATAAATCGCTGATCCGTCACAATAAAAACACTATATCGCCATGCCACCCATGATGGGATAAAAAGAATTGCCCCAAGCACAAGACTCAGCACCAGTGATAACCAGAAGAATGTCAGCGATGGATATTTCTCTGGATTATTAGCATATATAAAGGTCAGCGCCGTGGTGTACATCGGCCCGATAAGCAGCGCCACCGAAGAGATAACGATACCCTTTCGCATAACGATGGGATGACGATTAAATACATACAGTACCTCTTCATCGTCCATTTGATCAGCAAAGTATTTGACTGTCTCTTTGGTTTTTTTTGCCATAAGCATATTTTACACGAATGTAGCGAAGTTATTGCAACCCCGGCTCACTAATCCTCTGAACGCCTCTTGTCCCTGCGGTACCCGCAGGCCATTATTTGTTGGCCAGCAACCATACCCATCGATCCCCCAATCAGCAACTCAAGCGATGCGCTATCCGGGGGAACGAAAGTCTCCACCTTATCTGCAAACGCTATTTGTGCGTCTTGGGCCTGGTGCAAGACTTCATTGCTCAAGAAGCCACCCACGGCAACGATGCCGCCAAGTGCCATAACAGCCCCACCAATCTTGCCTATAGTGTGCTGCCACCACAGATACTCTTCTTCGTTGGCAGCTTGGTTTTGTTGTTCGGGATTCATTTGGATATTAGTGTAGCATAGGGATACTTTCGGATTACCAATAGGAAAATGCACGACCGCGGCCATGCTCGATGCAAGCATCTGTGCGTGGCCTTGTCGACCGAACCTTACGGTTCGGCTCGCTACGCGAGCTACCAAAGTAAAAGCCGGTCTTACTGACCGGCTTTTACTTTGGTATCCCCGATAGGAATCGAACCTATATCTGCTCCTTAGGACGGAGTTATTCTATCCGTTGAACTACAGAGACCTATCTGTAGGCCATGATGGCCTACAGCATTATAACCTACCCGTGCTTCTTGCGATCCGGATGCGGCTGCGTAAAGTATTCGTGTACTGTCTGGTAATCAGCAAAGATCTCGTCATCACCGAACCAATGAGCCAGCTCTTCGGCTGCCTCTTCGGGATCACCAGAAGCGTGCAGAACAGTTGGAAGCGCCACATTGTGTGCGTTGACGTGATCGAGACTCGCATGTGCGAAGTCACCCCTAATCGTACCAGGAGCTGCTTCTTTAGTGTTTGTAGCACCTACCATTTTACGAACGAGACCTACGGCCTCAACACCCTCAAGGATCATAGCGATCACCGGTCCTTCTTGCATTGCGCCGAGCTGTACCTTGAACTGTGCCTCACCGCGGCGAGAAACCATCTTACCGATTGTTTCGTAGTGGTGGTAGTAGTGCGCCTCGTCCGGGTTCACCATTTTCATGCCAACAATTTTTAGACCAACCTTTTCAAAGCGGCTGAGTACTTCACCTACGATACCGCGCTGGATTGCGTCTGGTTTAAAAACAACTAATGTTCGTTCCATTTTGTTCCTTGTTTAGTATTATTCCTGGTCATTATAACAGATATGGCACCGAACTTCGTAATGTCGTACAATAAACTTATGCTATTTACGAAAGCTCGGGTCGATTTTCTGGAATACCTAGAAATTGAACAAAACCGATCACAAAAAACCATCCGAAACTACGATCACTACCTGACACGCCTGACCGACTTCGCCGGCGACATAAAGGTTTCTGATGTTGACCCTGATCTCATCCGCCAGTGGCGGCTCTGGCTCAACAGACTTGGCACTAATGACAGCGACGAGCTACAAAAGAACACACAAAATTATCATTTGATTGCCCTCCGCAGCTTCCTCAAATTCTGCGCAAAGCGAGACATCCCCGCACTACCAGCAGATAAAGTAGAGCTTGCCAAAACGGTTCGTAAACAAGTGACTTTCTTATCACCAGAAGAACTTGAGCGATTATTTGCTCAGCCTGATATAACTACCCTGCCGGGACTGCGTGATCGGGCAATCCTTGAACTATTATTTTCATCAGGGCTTCGTGTATCAGAGCTAGTTGGACTTGATCGTGAACACATTAACTTAAAAAGACGTGAATTTATGGTCCGCGGTAAAGGCCAAAAAGACCGTCCGATATTTATTAGCCCAGAGGCAGCCGAATGGATACAGGCATACATCGACAAACGAACTGACAATGTGAAGCCACTATTCGCCCGCTACAGCGGCCGCAAAACGGTTGATAACTCCGGCAATACACACCGATTAACCGCAAGAAGTGTTCAGAGAATGGTCGCCAAATATGCCCTACTTGCTGGTATCACGAAGCACGTTTCCCCGCATACACTACGCCACAGCTTTGCCACAGATCTACTGATGAACGGGGCCGATCTCCGCTCGGTACAAGCCCTGCTGGGCCATAGCAATATTTCAACTACCCAGATCTATACACACGTCACTGATCCGCATCTAAAAAGCGTCCACGAACAGTTCCATCACAAGAAAGACTAGCAGCTTTACCTAGGGGAGCTGACAGCCAGCCGGCGAAGAGCCGTAAATTGTATTATTCGACATAACCTGATATCGCTTACAAAGTGGACCAGCAGTATCAACCGCAAAACTTGGAATCTGGATCCCAGGACCACCATTAATAGGGATACGTGCCTGCACACGCTTCAGAACATCTGCTGCACGCCCCGTTGAGTCCACTACCATCTGAGCACCCTCGAGCAAAGGACTGCCACCTACATGTATATCCGTATTTGCTTCTCCATAGATACTCATCATACGAATAGCAAATCTATTCTTTGCAGGTAGTGCGGTTAATCTCAGTGTACATTTACGTTTTTTATTAGGGTCATTTCCTAGGGAATCACTACAATTTACTGGGATCACCGAACCCTTTAGGTTTCCCGTAGCACCACCCCATGCAAAAGAAGATATCGTAATTGCATCACGTTTTGGATACAAAAAAGCCGTAAACTGACTTGCTGCAAGCGCCCCTCTATCCATAGAAGTACTGCCACTCTCAAGTGGAACCAAGTCAATTCTAAGCATTGGTTGGTTACAGGTCCAGCGCTCAGCAGCCGGAGCCGCAGGATCAGCCCTTAACAGCGTCTTGTTATTGGCATTCGCAATCGTGCAGCTAGCAGAAACGTTACCAGGGGTAGAAGACTCCCAGTTAATATAAATATCGGTTGGAATGCCATTGTTCTCCGGCTGAATGAGCGACACTTTAGAGGTGGTCGTAATCTTATCAAATTTGAGCGTATCGACTGGCTGGACAAGCAAACAAGTTATTGCCGCTGTATTATCACTACCAAGCTGATATTCAGTTGGAGTTCCACCGCCATCACATGTATTACTTCTAAATGCACTTCCACCTGGCTGGCTAAGCTTTTTGCGGGCAAGATTAATTCCGGATTCTGCAGCATAAAACGCCTGACTGGACAGCTGCCTGTCTAATACCTGACGCTGATTGCGCCGCACTACTTGGCTAAATCCAAGTACAATAATACTGATTACTATCATGAGAATCATCGTAGTTACGATAGCTACCATTCCTTGCTGCTGCGATATAAGTTTTGGTGGTTTACTCATGTTAATTACTGCCTAATCTTCTTGTTACAATATTAGTCACTGTACTAATTGCACAGTACTGCCCTCCAAGCCTAATAGTCTTACAGGAACTATTAGCCGGATTACTGGTATCAATATTTATGTCAGTACTGGCACCATAAGCTACAGTAACCGTGACGGAGACTTTATCGCCATTTTCGGTGACATCTAGTCGTAGCAGCTGCATATTTTCACTCACAAGCTCACGCGAAGATGCGGGGTTGTAAGTACAACTACCGGCCGGCGCCGTATCGGCGTTGAGTACTGGCTGGCTGGTACTGAATCGTTTACCAAGAATATAGTTGAATCGCTTGTCGCCAAAACACCAAGCCTGTCCAGTCGCACTAACAATGCCAGGGTTGTTGGCGACAGGAGTCTTGGTTTTACTGAATTGAGCAGCACGAGACATCTCATCGGCAATGGATCGAGCCACTTCTTGAGTCTTACTTGTCACGACACCTTTATAATAAATTTTTGAAAACTGAATAATCGCCCCAGTGATTACTAAAAGCACTGCTGAAAATGCAACAGTTGCGATCAACAACTCTATAATAGTAAACCCACGTGTATGCAATTTTTTCATAACCTATAACCTATACCTCAGGGAGACTTTACTGTCAGTAGTACCGCCGGTGCTGTTTGCGCCCTGCCAATTGACCTCGACAATATACATAGTATCTCCTGCTGGCTTATAAACTTGAGTAAAATAACGGGAATAGAGAGAACACTGACTAGCATCTTGATGAGCACCAGTACTATTGACGCAGAAGGGTGTATTGTCAGTCGTTACGATCGACCTATTGGGTGACTGAGGATCTTTAACGATATTACGGACTTCTTCGAGCTGTGCTTCAGCGATTGATAGAGCTATGGTTCGCTCGTCGTCCTGTTGATATTGCCTGCTATTACGTCCAACAATTGCATAAGAGGTACCGATTACAGACCCAATGACGGCAATCGCAATAAGAACTTCTACGATCGTCTCACCACGTTGCCCGAACGGCCTAACTAATTGCACAGTGCCGCCCCTTCCTTGATCTCTGACGTAACTCTACCATTCATAAGCTTAACGAGCGCATGTTGGTTGGTCCCACCACTCCGCAGGCAGATGACTAAAGGCTGCGTAAGACTTACTGGCGTAGTGCTGTTAACGTGTGCGACAAAATTATCCTCTGAGGCCGTGAGTGCCAGTTGATCATAGAGATACGCATCTGCAAAGATCGTGCCGCCAGATGCGCTAGGCTGCGCCCCTCCAGTTAACCTCGTCACAAAGGCCAATGCACCATTATTGCCACCCGGTGTACAACTATTGCCCACCGCGACGCACCGGATGCTCGCACCAAATCCTACGTTTCTCTGCTCACGAAATGATTGCTTGGTATCATCATTGGCACCCGAAACCCATAACAGCGCCAAACCTGACTCACCTATATTCTTCACATCTTTGCCTGCCGCTTGTCGCCTACCTACCAGCGAATAGATCCCAAAACGCTCTCCACCGGTATCATAACCAAACTTAATAACTCTACCGAGCATAATACACTCGTTGTTGGTACCCTGTGTTTTGCTTGCTGACACTCCTATAGTTAGCGCATTATCACAGGTAACGTTTCCTGCCGACTGGTAATAGCCATTCGATACATCGTTAGCAACATCGGTAAGTTTTGTCTCAAAATCACGTACAACATTGGTGAAATGCACGCGCTGCTGACGGCCAGAGAGAAGCGCCATAGTTGAAGCGAATAGCACCGCACTCACTGCCAGGAATATGAGTACCTCAACAATAGTATAGCCATACTGACCACCTATGCGCATACGCGTGAGACTGCCCTTACCCCTGTTCATATATGCCTCAGTATACCATAAGCACAATGCGCAAGTACTAGTTTTGCACAGCTTTATTTATAGATATAAAACGGTACCTAGGTACCAGTCTACGATCCGCTGCCCTACCAGCATAACCAGAAGAGTAGCTGTGATCAAAAATGGACCGAAAGGTAGTTTTGCGTTCAATTTTGATCGTTTCAACACGATACCAGGCATCGCCACCGATAAACCCAGTAACGAGGCTATAAACAACATGAGAAACGCCAACACAGGACCACCCAAGAATAAACCGATGGCAAACCCGAGTTTCACATCACCCCCACCAATCCATGTGCCATTAGACACCTGGAATACAACATAGAAAATACCACCAGCCACCGCAAGTCCGCCCAATGCACCAAGTAGAGAGCCAGCTATGCTGTCAGCCTGAATTGCACGCAGTAACGAAACAAAAATCCCCAGTCCTATCAAGGGAAAAACAATTCTATTAGGCAGTAGCATCCAGCGCAGATCATATACTGTAAGCGCTACGAAGCCCACAGTAGCCGCAAGCCATAGGATGAGCATACCAAGCCCTGCAGCAGAATTCAGGTCATAGGACCAGAATGCGTAAGACAAGACAAAGATTATGGCCGTCAATAGCTCTACAAGTGGATACTGTAACCCTATCGGCTTTCTACAGTAGCGACATCTACCCATAAGTAATGTCCAGCTCAGGACTGGTACCAGATCGTACCATGCAAGCGTATGCTTGCAGTGCGTGCACATAGACCTACCTTTTGCTATAGAAAGCTCTGCATCACTCGCAGCGCGCTTTTTCTTCGGCAAATCTTGTTGATGTAAGCGCCATACCAGAGCATTTACAAAACTCCCGAAACAAAGTCCTAAAATTATAAGTACTGCGTAAATCACGAGGCCTTGTTTCCTGGCTGTATAAAGTATGCAAGCTCTAGAATAATCATTAGCGTAATACTAACATAAAAAGAGTCCGTACGGACTCTTTTTATGTTAGTAAGAGAAAAGTTGCACTAAGACTGGATACAGGCAGTCTGGCCACCATTTAAGCCAAATTGAAGCGCGTATGTACGTCCTGTTGCTGCAGTAGCGGTATTGCCATTGCAGGTACCAATGACCAAACGTCCCGCACCAGTAGCAGTAGTTCCCGCTCCGTAAGTAACAGATGTTAGCTGCTGAAGGGTACCCTGACCGGTGTACACTGTCTGCAGTCTAGTGTCATCATTAACCTGTTGGCCATTTGCGTTAGATTCGTATTCTGTAACAGCAGATAGCAAACGCGATGCTTCGTTGCGCATAGTGGTGTTCTGTTGGTTACGGCGAAGTTGTGGGATCGCCAAGAATACAATTAGCATAATAAGACCTGCAATTGCGAGTACAATCAGGACTTCGATAATCGTAAACCCTTCTGTTTTCTTTCGTAAGTTTTGATATGACATAAGGCAAATGCCCCCTTTACCGTTATTATCGCGCATGTTTACGCTTATGCTTTTGATAATAAGCGCTTTATTTTATGAAAGCAAGTTACTTTAGTGAAATTTTTCCACAGCAACTTTAGCTAGTTAACAATGCTCTTGCCTGCCAATCCATAGATTGGCAGAAGTACTGCGGCAACAATTATGAATGCGACCACACCGAGCAGCACCATAAGTACTGGCTCGATAATCGTTGATATCGTCTTAATCTGCTGATCAACTTCCTTCTCGTAGTAATCAGCAACCTTACCAGTCATTGACTCTATGGCACCCGATTGCTCACCAATCCTCAACATATCCGGCACGAGCGTTAGAAAGTTAGTGTCACCGGTTAAAGCCTCCGACAGTGATTTTCCGCCCTTTACCTTGACAGCAGCATTTTGTATGGATGCCTCGATGTGAACATTATTGATAGACTTTCCAGTTATATCAAGCACCTGCAGTAGCGGCACACCGCTCGCAATAAGCGTCTGTGCAGTGCGTGAGAAACGAGCCATGTACACCTTCATAAATAGAGCACCGAAAGGCCAGGCCTTCATCTTTGCTTTATCAACAAACTGCTTGCCCGGACCAGTCCTCGCCCACTTTGTGGTAAAGAATATCGCCAGACCAAGCACAATAAGCACAATCCACCAGTACTTAATCGTAAAGTTAGAGATTGCTAGCAATACACGCGTCAGGATTGGGAGTTGATTATCACCCCCTAGTCCGTCGTACAGCGTCTGCACCTGCGGCAGTACCTTGACGATCATAAAACCAAGCACACCAATCATTACGAAAACCACAATTACTGGATATACCATCGCGCTACGGACCTTACTGACAATCTCCGCATCTTTTTCCTGCTGTGTCGCAATGCGCTCTAATGCCTTATCAAGCGTACCGGAAGTCTCACCGGCTGCGATCAGGCTCACGAATATCTGATTAAAAGTTTCTGGATGCCTGCTAAGTGCAACGCTAAATGAGGACCCAGCTTCGATATCAGATATGATCTGATTAGTGATAACTTTTAGCTGCTTGCTTTGGGTTTGGCCGTTCACCGTCCGAAGACTCTGCAAAAGCGGCAGGCCAGCATTAATCAGGGTGGATAACTGACGAGCAAACAGAATACGATCTTTGACTTTGACCTTATTAAAAAACTTACCGAAGCCAGATGATCCATCAGAAAGTGAGACTTCAAGTGGTGTTAGTCCCTGCTGCGTCACAAGACGAGCCGCGGCCTGTTCATTCTCTGCTTGAATTTCAGACTTTACCTTTTGACCTGTTGCGGCATCTCTAGCTACGTATTTATACGTCAACATACCCGGTTTAGCCTCTCATTAACCTATCAAGTTCATCGATATCAACCGCATAGTTACGTGCTTCTTCGTAGGTTATCGTGCCATTATGAATCAGGTTCACGAGCGTCTTGTCCATTGACTGCATACCAAATTCAGAGCCAGTCTGAATCACGGCCTCAAGTTGGTGGCTCTTTCCCTCACGGATGATGTTGCGAACGGCCGGTGTTGCGATAAGCAGTTCTGCCGCTGCAACACGGCCACCGCCGATAGACGGAACAAGGCGCTGCGAACAGATGGCCATCAGAATGTTTGCAAGCTGTGAACGAATCTGCGGCTGCTGGTGAGGTGGGAACACATCGATCATACGATCAATAGACTGAGCTGCAGAGTTGGTGTGTAGTGTCGCGAAGACAAGGTGACCTGTTTCTGCGATAGTAATTGCAGCTGCGATAGTTTCTAGATCACGCATCTCGCCAAGTAGTACTACATCTGGGTCCTGACGAAGGCTAGAACGAAGCGCAGCGGAGAATGAATATGTATCATAGTGGATTTCACGCTGTACAATCACAGACTTCTTGGATTTATGTGTAAACTCAATCGGATCTTCAATCGTGATAATGTGAGCTGATCGCTCGCTGTTGATCTTGTCAACCAGTGCAGCAAGCGTTGTTGACTTACCGGAACCAGTAGGTCCAGTTACAAGCACAAGCCCCCTCGGGTAATCCGCAAACTTGTTAACGATAGACGGTAATTGCAGCTGTTCGATGGTCAAGATCTCGTTAGGAATCAAACGAAGCGCAGCAGCCATATTTCCACGCTCGTGGAATGCGTTTACACGGAAGCGACCTAAGTCCCCGAACGCGAAACTAAAGTCAAATTCCTTATCCTTTAGGAGTACCTGCTTTTGATCTTCGTCCAAGATTGCAAACACAAGAGACTCCACACCTTCCTCTGTCAGAGCGTCTGACCCAGCAACAGGCATAAGCGCACCATCCACACGAAGCATAGGTGGTAATCCTACCTGGATATGAAGGTCAGAGGCCTTTTTCTTGATAACTTCTTCAAGCAATATTTCAATTCGGAGCTCTGGCATTACTGTACCCCTCCCTGTTTTTGGACTATTGTCATCTGTATATTTCCCACCACTATGTTTTTCCTGCCTACACTATATCACTTACAACAATTAAACTTAAGCACTATCTGTAGCCGCAACACGGTCAACCTCAGCCAAGGTAGTCCTACCCGCCAAGGCCTTGAGGTATCCGTCCTGACGCATCGTTACCATTCCCTGTTCCTGGGCAACCTTCTGAATCTCTGCGCTGGTAGCCTGATTAATAATCAGTTTTTGGATCTCGTCTGTGACTTCGAATACCTCATACAAGCCCATACGACCCTTATAACCACCAGGAGCAGCGGGACTATCAACGCCCTTAACTAAATCATATTGTTGCTGCCCAGCAAGTGGCAGATTCTCAAAACCTAGATCAGCAGCTACCTTGGACACGTCCGCTGGCTTGGCCGGCAATAGCCCACCAACTGTCGCCTGTATCGCAGCAGATTGAGCCTGGTCAGATTTGACTGTCTCTTTTTGCTCGCCTATACGACGAACAAGACGCTGTCCGATAACCGTCCGAACAGTGCTCGCAATAAGGAATGGTTCAATGCCCATATCTAAAAGACGGGGTAAAATTCCAGCCGCAGAATTAGTGTGGAGCGTACTAAATACAAGGTGACCCGTTAGAGCGGCCTGCACCGCAAGAGTAGCTGTTTCTTTATCACGAATCTCACCCACCATCACTACGTCAGGGTCCTGACGGAGAATAGAACGGAGTCCCGCAGAGAATGTTAGTCCAACATCTGCATTAACCTGGATTTGGTTCACGCCATCCATCTTGTACTCAACGGGGTCTTCAAGTGTAACGATGTTTATACTATCGTTTTTAATCTCGTTAAGGAGTGCATAAAGCGTCGTTGATTTACCTGAACCTGTAGGCCCAGAAGTCAGAATCATACCGTTTGGTCGCTCAAGACCACTACGAATTGTCCTCAGCGCCCTACCAGCGTAACCCATATCTTCCAGCCTGAGCGTTGTACCGGATTTATCTAATAGACGAATAACTACTTGTTCACCCCATACAACAGGAGATATCGCAATACGCAGATCGACTGCATTTTTCATTACTTTTACTGTAAATTGACCGTCTTGTGGGATACGATGCTCATCAATCTTTAGGTTAGACAAGATCTTTATACGAGATACGATAGGAGGCTCGCTTGCCTTTGGCAGCTTCATGACTTCACGCATAACACCATCGATACGGCATCGAATCTTGAGCTCCTTCTCAAGTGGCTCAATATGGATATCACTCGCTTTATTTTTTACCGCGTATTCAAGTATTGCAGTCAGGATTTTACTAACGGGCGAATCTTGTGATATAGGCTCCGCTGAGGTGCCTACGTTAGCCTCGGCAGCTACGCTTGTCGCATCGTTCGGTTCCGCAAATGCATTCGCAACGTCTTTACTCATCCTTGACGAATATTGAGCTAGAATTGCTCTAATACCCTCTTCACTTGCAGCATAGACTTTGAGCGGACGACCAATTTTGTTCGCCAAGAAATCAACGGCCTGAACATTGTCAGCATCAAGCATTGCCACAACAAGTTTCTGATTTATCTCGCCCAATGGCACCGCCATGTATCGCTCTGCTATGTCTTGAGGTAGGAGGTCTAGCGTCGTAGGGTCAATCTTTGCATTAAGTAAATTAACATATGGTAGCTTCGTAACTTCTGCAATCGTTTTAGTGAGAGACTCATTTGAGATGTGCCCCTCATGAATCAATGCAGCAAGCAAAGGAGAGCCGCCAGCTTCGGCTTTACTGATGACCTCCTTTAGCTTTTCAGCAGTAATAAGCCCATCTGCGACAAGCTTATCCTGGACTTGCTTTTGAGCTGCTGCCGAGAGAACACTCATAGGCTAGTTACCTATGTTACTGGTTAAATGGCTGGTTATTATTGTTCTCATTGATTTGGATTGTTTGTGTTGGGTTAGTAGACTGCTCATTGAAATACTTCTTATCAGGATCGACGAACTCAGTGGTTATAGGCGCAACCACAGCTGATTGTAACTGCTTATCCCCGGCTGTATTGAACAACAGATTGGATAATAACAATGATGCTACGAGACTAATAAAGCCTATCACTGCGACAAGTGCTATATCTTTTTGCTTCACTTCACTACTTCCTTTTTAATCTGCAGGTTCTTTGCTGGCTGGTAGTAAGATTTCGCATCAACCACAAGACTTACCCCGCCGCCTTCGCTGCCAGTAAATACAAATTTACTTACCTTGAAGGGCCTTATCGACTTTTCAAACTGAAGAATCAAATTATTAATATTCTGATAAGATCCATTAACGGTAACCGTAAACGGCATTTCAACAGGTTGCGGAGTAGTCGCAGTTTGTCCTTTCTGCTTAATTTCATCATCGGTGCCCGTTATACCGTTTATAGTAAGCTGCTGGCTGGCTGCAAGCTTTTCAACGCTGGAGGTAAGTGCTGGGAAATCATACACACTGGGCAGTGCATCAAGTACAACCTTTGCGTTGTCACCATCACGTTCGCCCGTGCCGACTGGGTCTCCACCAATTACATTTGGTGAGTTGGCGACAAAACGCTTGTACGAATCTGTCAATTTTCCTGCTGAGCTTATATTTTCAAGCAACTGATCACGTGCTGTCTCGCGGGCTTCAATAACTCTGCTTTGATACATCTGCCGGGAAATCATAGACTTAACAGCAACTGCCGAAAAGACTACGATGAATACTGTTATCGATATCGCCGCAACTATACGTACATTGGCTTTATCAATCTGTAATTGCTTAAAACTTGGGACTCCGTTACTCATTACTGGTCACCTCCTTCTACCGCAGCTGGAGCATCAAAAACGTTTTGAGGCTTTTCGGTCTGAGACCTCGTTGTAACCTTGTTAGGAATGGTCAACTTCACGTTGCTTTCGCTACTGAAAATTTCAGGCGCATATTTAAGTTTTATGGTATATGAAGCAGTCTTTCCTTTAGTCCCGGAAGCACTCCCGAGCCCAAACTGAGAGAGAGCAACATCACTAAACGCCGAATTACCTTTAGCTCCATCACCCTCCGCCTCGGTAGTGAATACCGTGAATTTAAGTGTATCTGCGAACTTATTAACGCCAGCTAGATTAACTGCACTTCCCGTAATCTCCATTGTCTGCTCATCAAAGTTAACGGTAAGCGTACTTATGCTTGCCTCTCCAGGCGCAAGCTGCTGTACGTATGTAAAGATTCTTGAAGCAACCGGTTTATCTTTGTGTAGCGCAGGAAGACTATTGAGTTGGTTCTGGATGGTTAAGATCTTAGCGATGTCAGGCATCGATTCAAGTTCTTTTGTCTGGGACGCAATGTCTTCGTCTAGATGGCTCAGGTGCTGTTTCTGAACGACAACGACACTAATAAATGTAAGCACAAATACCGCCACAGAAACAGAGCTAACGAGTAAACAAATTGATACTATCGTACGCTTGAGTCGACGAGCCTTTACGTACTCTAGTTTTACGTCTGGTAAAAGATTAATTTGTATCATAGCTATTCAACCCTCTCTGCAAGACCAGCAGCAACTGCAAAGTGATTTGATACGGCCAGTAACTCATTCTGCCGACTTGCTGGATACGATATATTACGCCAGGCATTCCCAATCTCAATGTTCGCCCCCGTCTTATTCGCAAGATAAAGTGGGAATTCAGGTAAAGCCGAGGCTCCGCCGGATACAATAATTCGATCAAGCTTCGCCTCAGGATAACGTGTCCCAACAAACTTGATCGACTTTTCTACCTCAGACACTAATAGCTCAACAGTTCCTAATATAGCTTGGTGGACCTGACCTTCGAGCTTATCTTTTGAGAGGCCAAATTTGAATACGAACTGCTCGGCTTGTTTCTCATCTATACTGAGATTTTGCACTGCAGACTTAATAATTGCTTCTGTCCCAGTTGGGATCGAACGGGCCAAGCGAGGCGCGCCATTGATCGACAAAACTAAATCTGTTGCCTTTGCACCAACGTCAATCGCCATTTGTGGCAGCATGTTATCCGGTGCAAATAACGAACGAGCAATTGCGAGATTATCGGGTTCAAACGCAATTACATTAAGACCTATCGATTCTAGAACATCCAACATACCTTCAGTGACATCATTGGAAACGCTCGAAATAAGAACTTCTGACTTTGTCTTGTCTACTGGCGAGTCACCCAGGAGTGCCCATTCTAGTTTTGACGTGTCAACAGGTGTTGGGATAAGCGAATCAGCTTGTAATTTGATCGTGCGAGCCAATTCAGATTCTGGCAAACGATCCATATCAACAATAGTCGTAAACACCCTACTAGATGATATGCCAACTGCAACATTGCGAGTCGAGACTTTAGAGCTCGCAATGAGCTCTGATATTACTTGCGCCAATTTCTGACGATCTGCCTTTGAGTCGCTTAATACAATTCTAGAATCAACCGGTGCATATGCATACCGCACCAATGATTTTCCCTGGCCAGAACCGGACAGTTCTACAAGCCTGACAGCAGACGTGCCGATATCAAGCCCAAAAAAGTTACTTACCCCACTCAGTATGCCCATATTGTTATGCCTATGCCACCTGATACATGTTTACGTTTTTGCGTATCGTTAAGGATGTGGCTATAGTCCCTTTCATTGATCGAATTATAGCATAAGCATTTTTAACATAAAACATATTTCCAAGCCTACCTATAGTACTGGAGGCATAATCGTATAAGCATCGTAATCGCCGGAAGATATACTACTGTCCGCCCCAGGAGTCGCGGCCTTAAGCCAGGTCAGCGGATCATAGCTAATAATCTCTCCGGGCGCCCCCGAACTTACTGATCCATTAAGTCGTAAGTACTTAATACCAGTAGCGGCACGTAGCGCACCGTTGACCGTCAAGGTGCTTGAATAACATTCTGCAGGTAACGTGGCAAGGCTCGGCACGGCCCCACCCCCTGTACAGGTATATATTGTTCCACCCGCTTCATAGATACCATCAAGTGTCCGCACATTAGAGGTAATGTAAATATTACCGCTCGCCTTGAGCTTAAAATAAGGCACATTATCGAAGCTAAAGTTACTACTATTTGCATATAAGATATTACCGCTGATAGTGACATTACCATTTACATATAAAACGCCCTCCCGCAGCGAAGCAGTAGGTGGCATGCTGCTCAGCGGAGGTATACTTGTCGGAGATCCGGCGGGTGGAGCGGTAAACGCACAGTCACCAACTATCGCACCCAGTGACTGGCCATACACACCCGCACCTACATTAGCGAAAGTAAGACCCTTGGGCCTAATAGGAGTATTCGGGGAAACTCTTGCTGCAGCAGACGCGAACTCACTAACAGCACCTCTTGTATACAACGCGAGGTCAGTACCACTTCCGTTTGCACCATTCCAAAATGCATCAACCGCACCAGTACCACAGGTCGTATTTATATCACCGCCGACAACCCGTAAGTATGGCTTCCGGATAATAGGCGCACATGTTCTATGGGGATTATTGCCTGTTATGGTTGTTGGTGAATTTTGGTCATAAAGCTCAAGCGAAGTACATATAAATCGATAGCCACTGAGTACCGTCTTTGTCCAGCCGGCTGTTGGTAGGGTCACGGGGGTGGTAACAGATCCAGGAGGCGTCGAAACGGTGGCATTAGCGCTTTCTGTTGCAGGATCATAGCCGGTCGTATCATCGTTCTGGTACCAGAAGTACCTTCTGTATTTGGTTGTTGCAGTCATATTACCTGAAGGCTGAGTGATCTGTGCAGTAGCCTGCACCACCTGCCCTGGCTCTACGGGATTTGGACTAAGGGTCGTGATGGGCTGAATAGATGCAGGTGTCTTTGGTTGCCAAGAAATCGTAATATTCAATGTCATGCAGCGACTACCTATGTGATTATTCTGCCAGTTAGAGCCCGTCTTATAATACTGACAGAGGCCACCATTGTAGGTCCTTGAACCATTACCGTATTTTGCAGTGCCCCAGTTGCCCACAGATTTACGTATGGTAACAAAATCAGTGGTTAACGTATCTGGGGGCTGGTTCTGATTCACGCGAATCGCACCGAAATTACTGTTTGTACACTGCCCGTTTGTTCTGCCGCCCGAACAGGTCAGATTATTACCAGCATTGTATGAAGGGTTTCCGACATACTTCACGCAGTCATAGGCATCGCTATTATTCACACCATAATCACCAGAAAGCACACAGGCCTCACGACTTCCGGTGTCATAGATTGAGTAGGCGCGTGTATTTGTGCTATCACAACTTCTCCACTGCAGATTCACCCTATAGGTAATGTCACCCGTATTTTCATCGAGCGTGGGGTTAGAAATCCAAGCCCAGTAATCAACTGGCAGTGTGGAGTTTGCGCCACCGCACATATTCCTTGATGCTGGGTTACTAGATATACTAGAACTCATCGTCACACCGTAATACGGAGCGGCGGCACTAGTTTTGCTATCTGGAATAACTGACGCAGCACCTGAAAGGACAACTGTTAGCACAACAGCAGTAGCTAGCTTTGAAGCCGTGCCAATAGTCTGGCGAGTCTTCTTTTTAAAAAATAAGCCGTGTTTCATTTTATCCCTGCCCCACGTTTTGATACGCATAATTACCATCAGTATAGCAAAGAATAAGCGTAATCAAGTGATAATCTTAAGTACTTTATACACAATTGTATTCAGAGATCATACAGGCTAGAAAATAAATACTACCTCTGTTACAATAGCGACTATGAGTTCACTTTCTATTGGAATTGTTGGGCTGCCAAATGTTGGCAAGTCCACACTTTTTAACGCACTAACAAACAACAATATTCTGGCTGCCAACTATCCGTTTGCGACTATCGAACCAAATACTGGTATCGTGCCGATCCCGGACGTCCGACTGACTACCCTGGCGGATATATACAACTCTCAGAAGGTCGTTCCAGCAACGGTCACCTTTGTTGATATCGCCGGACTTGTTGCAGGTGCCAGCAAGGGCGAAGGCCTCGGCAACCAGTTCCTCAGCCATATCCGAAGCACCAATGCCATCGTGCAAGTCGTGCGCGCCTTTAGCGACAGCAATGTGCAGCACGTCGACGAAGAACACAATCCGCAAAAGGACATTGATGTTATTAATACTGAATTAGTACTCGCTGATATTCAAACGGTTGATAAGCGTTTGCCGCAGGCACAAAAGCTGGCCAAGAGCGATCCAAAGCAGCGTCACGTGCTTGAACTCCTCGAGGAAGTAAGTGCGTGGCTGAATGACGGAAAACCACTGTTTGAAAAGGGTGAGGCATGGCTGGATGACAATAAAGAACTGCTCCACGACTTACACCTCATCACCATGAAACCAATCATCTACCTGTTTAATGTTGATGACGATGACCTCACGAACGAAACACGTCAACAAGAATTGGCAAGCCTTGTTGCCCCTGCTCGTTCACTATTTGTGAGCGCTAAATTGGAGTCGGAATTACAAGGGCTCGACGAAGCAGACCGACTTGAACTACTGGAAAGCTATGGCGTTCACGTATCAGGGCTTATCCAGCTTATTCACGCTGCGTATGACACACTTGGGCTTCAAAGCTACCTTACCGCTGGCGAAAAAGAAGTGCGCGCCTGGACAATCAAAAAAGGCTTCACCGCCCCACAAGCTGCTGGCGTCATTCACGGTGATTTCGAGCGCGGCTTTATTGCTGCCCAGATCATTAATTACAAAGATTTTGTAGAAGCTGGCTCAGAATCTGCCGCCAAAGCAGCTGGTAAAGTCACCACTGCCGGCAAAGACTACATCATGAAGCCCGATGACATCGTCGAGTTCAAATTCAACGTTTCAAAATAACTACTGAACCGCGTTAATTGCAGCTTGGATCTGCGCCGTAAGCTCTGCGATCTGCTTGAACGTGCCGCCCTCAGAAAGAATGGTAATCACATAGGTGCCGCCCGCGTACTGCACAATAGCCGCGTCGTGCGTGATTGACGGTATACTGCCTGTCTTATTCGCGACAGTACATCCAGGGCAACCAGCCGGAATACCTTGGTTCCATTTTTGCTTTAAGAGCGAGTTCATAACCACCGCCTTACTCGCTTCATCAAGCATTGCTCCATTCAGCTGCTCTAGATATCGGGTCGTATCACCGGCAGAAGTTACGATTGCATCAGCTTTACTTAGGTCAGTCTTGGTATAACCTGCTGCTTTAAGCTCTCGGCTTACTTTTGTCCAGCCAAGCTTCCCTGCAACCGCTTCACCGCATGGATTGTCAGAGAGCCGCAGCATCACATCAACACAAGACGCCAAAGATCGAGTTGATTCGCCAACCTTAACACTGGTAGTTTGCTGCTGCGCTAACGAGTACTTCGCAAAGAGCGGCTGCACAAGAAAGAGCTTATAGAGACTTGCTGAACGGAACTGCTTATCGCTGTTGAGTTCTGCTTGGAATTCTTTTCCGCTCAGACTTTTTACGGATACGCCCCACTGCTGTTTTGGGTGCCCGGCTGCCCAAGTATCAAGAACGGGCTGCAAGTCAACAATCTGCGGAGTAGCAACGACTGGAGCAGCCTCTTCAATGACTTTTGCTGGTTCAGTTTTTTCCACGGGCGCCGTAACAACCGGAACCTGCGCGGCCTGCTGCGTGACACTGCGACTGGCCAAAATTGGCACGCTACTGACTGCAGCAATAACGAGCAAAACCAATGCAGCCACAATAATATGCTCGCGCGAGCGAGAAGCACCATCATAAATATCGTAATGACGAGTATTCATTAGTGGGCTGCCGTATCAATTATTTTTTGCTGGATGCGACCGCTCAGCTCTGCAATATCAGCCAAAGATCCATCCTTCGTAAAAATGCTGAGCACATAGCTACCACCGTTATACTGAATGATCGCCACGTCATGAACACTTGATGATTCTGAAGCTTCGTTTGCAATGACACAGCCCGGACAAGCCGCCGGAATACCACTGCGAATGCGCTGCTCACGTAATGATTTGAGCACCACATCCTGAGCATTCTTCTGGAGCACACCACCTTGCAACACTGCCATAAATGCAGCCATGTCATCGGCCGTAGTTCGTGCCTTGGTTCCAGTAAACGAAGTCTTTTTAATACCGTTTTTTTGTAATACTCCATCTACTTTTCGGAAATCAATGTAACCCGCAACCTGATTACCGCAGTCAGTATCGCCAAGTCGGATCATTAGGTTAACGCAGGCTTCCATCTTTTTACCGGAACTGAGCTGGATGCCTTTGTGTTGTTCTGCTGGTATCTGAGAGAATAGCGGCAGTGTCAGGAGGAGTTGACCAGCTGTTACGGATTCGTAGGACTTGTCGCCATTAATTTGTGCCTGAAATTTTGCCCCATCAATACTACGTGCCGAAACACTCCAGGTCTCCCCACTACGTTCCTTTGCCCAACGGTCAAGTACAAATTGAACATCAATAATGTTTTCATTACTGCTACTGAGTACAGGTGTCGTTTTATTGAGCTTCTCAAGTCTACTAGACTGAGACGCTCGCACCTTGCTTTCCTCGTGCAGCATAAACTTGCCGTATGCACCACCGCCAATAACAACAAGCGCCATCACGGCAACCATACTTTTACCGAACCAACCAACACGCCGCTGATACCAGTGCCTGGGCGGTAAGCTTTGACCAATCTTGTAATAAGTTGTTTTTGTTTTCATACAAGAGTCTCCGAAGAAGAATCGTGTACGCAAGTTTTTTGCGTTTTTTTGGAAATAACCGGAATTCCGGTAGTTCGCTTTCTATTATTGGTTATTTGTTTATTTCAGAACAATGAAAAAACAAGGCTTTAATTGCCTTGTGAGGATTTTGGTTCCAACCGTCAAAGTTCTGAACACGGACGTGCCTGTGTTAATTTCAGAGTACGCTTATGCTTTTCTGCTGTCAACTATTTTTGTTTGGCGCGTTCCCAGTTGAGCGTTATATTGCGCATAATCTTGAGCACCTGGTCCATATTTGGAACCGTATTGTCATCATAATAGTGATTCGTATGCATGTAATTAGGAACAACACTGAGACAGCAAATTTCATCCGACAACAGATGAAGTTTGTCGATTGCCGGCACGCTTGCGAGCGGTGTTGCCGCTACTACCTTTTTGATTGACACGGTCTTCAGGAAGTTTGCACATGCCTGGAATGAAAATCCAGAACTCAGGCCATCAGATACCACAATCACTACCCTGTGGCGAAGTAGTTTCTTATCAATCTCCCCGTCCTGCCCGAGCACCATGTGTAGCTCGTGATTAGCTTCCATTCGTTTCTGGTCGATGTAATTATGATATTCAGTGGACAGATCCTCAAGCTCGCCGCCACTAAAGTAATCATTCGTCGTATAAGTACCTGTCGAACTGAGCGCCGCTAAAGCCTCAGTCTCTCCTGGCAGATAGATATTCTTCACTACATACAGCAGCAAATTCGCATGCAGCCTCATGGCTACCTGCGATGCAACAATTGCCGAACTTTCATCGAGTGCGAGCACAACGATATTCTGCGCCTTATATTTATCAAGACGATCAGCCAGTTGCCGACCCGCCTCGGCACGACTTCTAAAATACATGACCGTATTGTAGCATTAGCTCTTTAAATTCTGGTGCCTAAAATGAAGAAAGCGGAGGGCGTATGTGGTACTCGGTAGAGGGGATGACCATGGTGGTCGATCTTGTCCTCTGCCGAGTACAGCACATACGCGTCTCCGCTTGGTTCTTCAGACCCGAGATTGACGCTTCACCCGGTCAGACTTCACGCGACATACAGGTGTGGCTCAGCTTGAACTTGTAGGTGTGGCCGGAGTAGTCCGCGTAGATCGCGATGTACCGCAGCCGGTAGAGGTCGATGGTGCTCTTGCGCGAGGGTGCGGTCACGAAGTACTCGTAGGTACGCGAGTTGATCTTCTGGCCGGATTCCTCGGGCGCATCGCCTCCAGAGAAGAGGATCTTGAGCTCGAGAGCCTTGTAGATCCTGCTGCCCTTCGGAACGACGAGTCGCGCCTTGAACTGCTTGTCGAAGCCCCTGGGGCACGGCTCGTTGATGGTCCTGCTGATCACGTTCGGGTGAACGGCCTTCAGGTCATCTTCTCCTGCCTGTGCGGTGGATGCCGACAAGGCGAAGTAGCCTGCCACCACAGCGACGACCGTGATGATTGACGTGGGGTTGAAACGGAAAGATCGCATTGTAATGCGTCCTCTCTTGTTGGGGAAGAACATGCAGCCAGAACTGGTTACATCCTTCTATTATAGCATATTTAATGCTATTTTGTCAATATCTATACCTTTTGCAACAGGTAGAACCGTTCGCGGTTTCCTTTGGTTCCCGCAACCTCGGAATCCGCCTTATCAAGAACCACAAAGTACTTTTTTGCCCACATTTCAAAATCCTGCAGAATATCACGGCGCATACGATCGTTCTTGATTACGCCTTTGTGCTTGGCATTATTCCCTGCCTCGAACTGTGGCTTAACCATGGCAGCAATCTTAGTGCCTTTGGTAGATAACTTAGCGACTGTCGGCAATATTTCCCGCAGACTAATAAACGATACATCAATCACGACGATATCCGCCGCCCGCGACAGCGCCTTAACATCACGTATGTCGGTTTGCTCGTACAATTCAATCTTTGGATTGCCATGCAGACTTGGATGCAGCTGGTTCGTGCCGACATCCACTGCAATAACGTGATCTGCGCCGTGCTGGAGAGCGTAATCCGTAAACCCACCGGTGCTTGATCCAACGTCCAGCACGACAGCACCCTTGAAATTTAGGTTCAGAATCTTGGCAATCGATGCAAGTTTTAGACCAGCACGGGATACATACTGTTCCTTAGCGGTAAGCTCAACCGTATCATTAGGATTTAGCATAAATCCCGGCTTAGTCACCACTTTGCCGTTTACCGTTACGTCGCCGAGGCGGATAAAATTCTCTGCCTGACTACGGGTTGGTAGTAGCCCTTTCACCACAAGCACCTGATCTAATCTTTGTTTCATTTCCCTGCTCCTAAAGCAAATGATGTTACAACTTCGCACACATCTTCATCCAGTAATCTCACCAAGGTCAGTGAGCGAACCATAAATGTATCACCGGGGAATAATCTGTTTTCGCCATGATGCGTGACATGTGGCTTATAGTTTTCGCGGATCCATGTGTTCACGAGCATCACGCCGTCATAACCATGAATCGCTTCGAGCAAATAATTGTGCAGTACCGCAAATGGCTCCCTGTTCGAAACGAGCGTTACCGGAATTTCGTTGTCTGCACCAAAAGCTGCATCCTCACCCATAAGTGATTCAAAACTTGGCTCACTTGGTAAGTTCCGCTCTAGGAATTGAATAAATAGGTCCTCGTCGGGCACCGAAAACCATGGCGCGACCGTCACATGTAACGGCCACTCTAGAAGCTTTCTGCGAAATGTTGACGGCACAGAAGCCGGGTCTACCATTGCAACAAGCACTAATGCACCGGGATTCATGAATCACCCTTTAAAATGAGTTTTGAGGTAATTTTCTTCTGCTGCAGTTCATCAGGTAACAGCGCCTCTGCCAGGTATAATTTTCGGGCAGTAAACCGCCGCCCCTCCTCGAACCGACCACTTCGTTGCCTAGTGACATGCATATTAAATCCATCACCCGTCCAGATCGGCTCTACGTCCCTTGCCCCAATCTGCTGTAGTAGTGTATGCAGCGACTTGTGAAGAGCCATGAGCTTTTCATCATTGAGCAATCTATTTACCGGCACGTCCTTGTCCTTGCCAAACATATCTTCCGGCCCGCTGACAAGTTCAAGTGGTGCAGTCGTCGTTACAACCGGTGTAATAGCCTTCAGGATTTCAGCCGGTGTTTTGTCGGAACGGAACCAGTGCACCACCGTACAGTGCAGTGGCAATGCCACATACACCTTACCAATTTCTACTGGTTCAATCTCAAGTGCGAGTAAATATGCATGCATTAACGATTGCCTAGTGGAATATTAGTAATGGTTTTACGCGCAGCCCCGTCGATAATCCCCCTACCATTACGTACCATTGCAAGACTAGAAAACGTGTAGCCTTCCGGATAAAAATCCGAATCTCCTGGTTTTACACGAATATGTGGGGCGTAGTTATCTCCAAGCCACTGGGGATGAGAAAATGCAATACCCTCCTTCACGAGCTCGGAGAATAGTCTTTTATGGAATAGACGAAGTGCGGAACTCTCCAGGAAACGTGCAGCCTTCCAGTATCCCTCTGACCCTACTTGTCCAAGTTTTCCGGGCAAAACCTCTATGGGCCCTGTCTGCCCACAAGCCTCACTGATAATTTGAGTCGTATTGTGCTCATCGCCTGTGAACCATGGTAAAACCGTGATATGACGTGGGACTTTTTCAGTCTCATAACCATCTGGGTACTGCTCAAATGTGAGTGCTAACATTGTATGGTTAAGCGGTGCCGACATGCTTAATCCTTCACGCGTTCGCGGTATGCGCCTGTCGTGGTATCAACAGAAATCAGATCACCTTCCTTTATAAAGGCTGGTACTTTGACAGTAATGCCAGTCTCTACTTCGGCATCCTTGAGTACACTACTGGTCGTATCGCCCTTGACGACATTTTCGGTATACACAACCTTTAGTGGTACGTTCTTAGCAAGTTCAATGTTTATCACGCGGCCGTCAAACAGCTGCGCCTGCACGCGGTCGCCTTCCTTCATGTAACCCTTCTGCGATTCCATGTCTTCTGCGGATAGTTCAAACTGTTCATAAGTATCTTCATCCATAAAGAAAAATGTATTGTCGTCTGAATACAAGAACTGGACATTTTTATTGGTAATATCAGCTGGCTCAATAGATTCGTTACCTTTGAATGTCTTTGCCAATACTTTGCCATCAAGCAAGCTCTTGATCTTAACATTCACGATTGAACCACCGCGGCCCACAACCTTCTGGGAATATTCAACGACGCGGTACGGTGTACCATCCATCTGAAATACCTGTCCTTTTTTTAAATCCGTAACTCCAAGTGCCATTCTTACTCCTTGTGTGCGTGAATGTTAATGCGGCCCACCTTGGGCGCTGAACTTACGTCTGACCTTTCGTCGTACATCAGTACGACTCCAGATCAAGCCTCGTTCAGCATCCCAATCTGCGCTCGCCTAAACATCCACTTATCTGTGGTTGTTACTAGTATATCATCTCTGTTAAAGTCGGGATGCTTCGCGGCGAAGGTCTTCACACATACCAATCAGCTTGTCGCTGTGGTGGTGATCCATGACTTCTTCCTCGACACGCTCGAGACTCTGCATAATCTGTTTCAGGTCATTGTCGAGTGCTTCGCGGCTCTTCTTACCTCGAGCATCACTAATCAAACGTTCGATATTTTGCTGCACGGCTTTGGCCTGCGAATGACCGGGCATATCAAGCCAATCCTTCAGGGTGTTGCGCATACGCTCTGCTTGTCTTTGGATATCGTCATGACTACTCATATGCATAAGTATACCAGCTTCCTACCCCTGTTACAATCAGTGATGCTAGTGGAGCCGTTCAACAATTTGTTCAAGCTGAGCCGTTAGGTGTGCCACATCAACCGCACCGAACACATATAAGTTACCGCTGGTAATAATGGTTTTCGCTATCTGAAGATATTTTTTAGAATCTGCAGCATTTCGCAGCTGATCTTCCCTGGTTTCTGCCAGTTCATAATCCTGGATCTCGAGCCGAGCATCAATCAAACTATGCTTCAGCGTCGATACCTTTTGCTGTTCGGCAGTAGTTAGCAAAGAAACATCCATCTGTGATAATAAACGCAAAACGTCTGCTTCCAGACGTTTTGCGAGTAAAAATGGCGACTGAACTTCTTCTGTCATTAGAAAGGAATGTCGTCAAGGTTGATTGGCTCGTCACCAATGTCCTCGATAACAATGTCATCCTTTTTCTTAGCTGGCGCAGATGCTGCGGGTGCGCTGCTTTCACCACCGTAAGAAGAGCCGCTGTTACCGCCGCCTTCACCTGCACCACCAAGGAATGTAACGTCCTGCGCAACAACTTCTACCTTGCTGCGCTTTTGACCGTCTTGCTCCCAGCTACGTGATTGCAAACGACCATTCACAAGACATGGACGACCTTTTGACAGGTACTGCGCAACGCGCTCACCAAGTGGGCCCCATGCAACAACATCAATGTAATCTGTTGCTTCTTGCCACTGGCCATCAGAACCTTTGTAACTGCGGTTTAGCGCCAGGCTAAAGCTTGTCACAGACTGACCATTCGGTGTCTGACGAAGCTCTGGATCACGGGTCAAGTTCCCCATTAATACGACTTGATTGAAACTACGTGCCATGTGGCATCCCTCCTGTTATGGAACTATGTCCATTTAATTTGTACTCATATTGTAACGCATATAAAAAGAGCCCACCAGTGTGAGCTCTTTTTTACTACAGTTTCAAGGGATATTAACCCTGTGCTACGAATGGTAGCAATGCAAGGTGACGAGCACGCTTGATCGCAATCGCGAGGCGGCGCTGTTCGCTTTCCTTGAGACCAGTCTTCTTGCGAGACTCGATCTGACCAAACTGATTGATGTAACGCTGCAAAGTTTTGAAATCCTTGTGGTCAAAGTATGCAACGTCTGTCTTGTGCTTGAAAATCTTAGCCATAAATTTACTCCTCGTCCTTTTCGTCAGAATCAGCTGATTCACCGCGCTCTGCAGCTTTCTTAGCCTTTTCAGCCTTAGCAGCCTCAGCCTTAGCAAGCTTCTTAAGGTCTGGCTTAGTAATAAGGTAACGAATTACTTCGTCAGTAATGTTAAGGGTTGATTCAACCTTCTTAACACCTTCACCTGGCATTTCTACGGTGTAAAACACGTAGACAGCGTGGTCAAGCTTCTTGATTGTGTAGAGCAGCTTGCGCTTGCCCCAGTTGTCGGTAGCGGTAATCTTACCACCGTTGTCGGTGATGATCTTGGTTACGCGCTCCTCTGCCTTGGTCAGATCGACTTCAAGGTCAGGGTGATAGAGTACAGCAACTTCGTACTGTGAAATCATAGAGATTCTCCCTTGGTTATAGCCCATACGCCTTATTTGCTATGAGCTGAGTTATTAACTCCGCTAGTATACTATAATCACCCCTGTTATGCAAGTCTATGCTACTATTGAGCCATGCGGACCAAAAAAACTTTGTATCTTATTGGTGCTGTCTTATCGACTGTACCTTTTTTGACATACCTTATCGGCTCCTTATCTGTACTATCCGATCCGGAAATGGATTACAGAGTATTTATCTTTGGAATGATCTTAACTGCAGCCATCTGGGTTCCATTCCTCGCACTCGGTTGGTTTCTTATGTCCAAGTTCATTGCACTATCTAAAGAACCCCTTGAAGCTACACCTGCTACTCCTTTAGTATCGGCAAAACATTCTCAACATAAAAAAATTGGATTATCACTTATCGCCGGTTCCACAGTCGTTATAACTGCCTACATTATCACTGCATCCAGGGATGAATCTGGACTACTCTGGCTATTTGGTAGCTTTGGGATTACATTCGTTGTGCTGCCAATACTGATTGTTGGTTTTGTACTTTTAAAGAAATAATCCGGGACATAATTAAGACCTCTCTTGGCTCATACAGCCACATTCAAGCCTGGATGACGTGCTACCACCAATGCATTACTTCTAAATGCAGTTACGGAACGCTCGGTTGCAATACCGCCAAGCACCTCGCCCGCGCGGTAGTCGCGAAGCATATCTATTAATGTTACAGATGCTTGTTCTGCTAATTTCATCTGATCCCGGGAGGCATTACCAAGATGAACAGCATTAATAGCACCGAGTGTTTCTGTTGGCGGATATTTCCCTGGTGTAGACAGATGCATTTTACCCCTTACGAGCAAAGCTTTATACCGCCGCTTCGCACGAGCATTCGCTGCTGCTTTGATTTCAACGGGTGTAATACCTTTAATAACCCCCCACTTTTGTCGTATTACAGAAAGATCATGCGTCTGTTCGGGATGATGATGGCCACTATCTGAACGTGCGAATGCCGGCACAGCAAACCATGTTTTCATTTTGAGACGATTGAGCGCAAGGAGCGCGTTGCACTCGTACCCAAAACCGCTGTGTTCAGCAATCCTCTCATGATCACCGTTAGCAAGTGCGTCTGTGTATTCAGCTGCATTCGCATTGGCAATTGCAAGACAGTCTTCAAATACGTCATCAAGCACTTTGCCCGTTACATTACCGAGCACAATGCCTCGCAGCAGTGGCTCTGTTGCAATATCAAGTGCTGCTCTATACGGCGCAGAATACTCTGCCAGATGTACTTTCTCTGATTGGTTCAGGAACATTTGATTCCTGGCAGCTCTATCCCAGCAATCAACAGCAGCGTCTAACAATCGTAAACGATGCTTAGTTGGTACAGTATCTTGGGCAAGTGCAGCTTCAGCGGCCGCCCAACCTGCAGCCGAAAGATAGCGAGGCAATGACTCACTTGATAAATCTTCATGAATTTTCTCGAGTGTAACTGCAGTGCGTGGACCCACCAGAACCTTGTGGATTTTTAGGTACTGCTCATAGGAGGGATGTGGCGAGAAGAGTGCCACCTCAGATGCAGCGGCAGACGGATCAGCATATACTTCAGCTGACCCGATCCGCCCTACCATGCTAGTCCTGTTGTCCCATGTTTGTTTTCACCATATCTACCATAATAATGCGCTTATGGTTCAGTTAAATCAACCCTGTTTATTGGACGAGGAAGCGGTTTTTGGGTGAATCTTCGTCTGGGAAGTTTTCGTCAAGCACTTCGTTATCGACGTTCGCTCCACCGCCGCCAAAGACTTCGTCATAACTACTCACAAGTACTTCACGCGGACGAGATCCATCAGCTTGACCGATTATACCCTGTTCTTCCATGGTTTCGATCAAACGTGCTGCACGGCCATAGCCGATACGGAGACGGCGCTGCAGGAGTGACGTCGACGCCTTTTTGGCCTCAATCACTGCACGCACTGCGTCCTTAAACATATCGTCATCTGCGTCCTGACCACCAAAGTCAGCAACCACGCCGCCCTTGCCATTCAACTGAACGGGTTGCGATACAACCTCGTCATCGTACTGCGGCAGGCGCTGCGCCTTAATGAAGTCAACAACTTTGCTAATCTCATCTGTATCAATAAAGGCAGACTGCACACGCTTTGGCTTCAGCATATCGCTGGTTTTAAGCAGCATGTCACCCTTACCGAGCAGCTTCTCTGCACCGACCTGGTCAATAATCGTGCGGGAGTCGACCTGGGACTGCGTCGTCAGTGCAATACGGGCTGGAATGTTCGCCTTAATCACACCGGTAACAACGTCTACAGACGGACGCTGCGTCGCGAGCACAAGGTGAATACCAGCAGCACGAGCCTTGGCCGCCAAACGTGCGATCAATGCTTCAACGTCGCGGGCCGCCACCATCATAAGATCCGCAAGCTCATCGATCACGATCACGATGTATGGCATGCCTGATTCTTGTTTCATCTTGTTGTATTCACCGATATTCTTGGCCTTGACCTCAGCCATCGCCTTGAGACGGCGTTCCATCTCTGCGATTGCCCATTTCAGCGCACTAATTACCTTCTCTGACTCCGTAATAACTGGGGTTAGCAAGTGCGGAATGTCATCGTACATACCCATTTCAACATACTTAGGGTCAACCAGAATCAACTTTAGATCAGATGGTGAGTTGCGGTACAAAAGACTTGTCAGCAGCGTGTTGAGCACAACGGACTTACCAGAACCAGTCGTACCAGCCACCATAAGGTGCGGCATTTTTGCAAGGTCTGCCACCACCGGTACCCCACCAATGTCTTTACCAATCGCAAATCCCAGTGGGCTATCAAGCTTTTGCCAGTCCTTTGACATAAAGAGACTTGAGGCACGGACAATTGATGGCTTCACGTTTGGCACCTCGATACCAACCGCGCGCTTTCCAGGAATTGGCGCCTCAATACGGATGCTCGTGGCAGCCAAATCAAGCGCCAGGTTGTTTTCAAGTGCGGTAATCTTAGTCAGCTTAACACCGGTTGGCGGCTTAAGCGTGTACTGTGTGACACGCGGGCCAACGTTGGCGCCTTCCATTTCAACGGTAATATTAAAGTGTTCGAATGTTTCTTTGATCGCATCAGCATTGCCTTCGACATCACCTGCATCAGCCTTATCAACCTTCTGGTTAAGGAGGTTTACATTTGGAAATTGCCAATCAGTATCGCTGCGGGTTACGAGCGCTGCCGCCGGATCAACCGGCGCAGCTTTCTCTGCTGAATTACGTAGTGAGCTGAGGCGTGGACGTGGTTTTTCGGCTGGTTCTTCGTTATGTTTTACAACTGGTACACCTTCGTTTAGCTTGAAGCCACGCTTTTCCTTAAGATCAGCAAGATCGGTGATTTCGTCATCATCACGCTCGCGCTTCTTAAAGAGTGCCTTGAATGGGGTCAGTAGTGACTTCAGCGGCACGCCCGTTGCAAGACAGAATGTGACAGACAGTAAGATAATAAGTGTAATCGTAGAGAGCACGACGTCGAGCATACCAAGTGATGCGCCGCCGACTGCCGCGCCAATACTTCCACCACCGCCCGTAGTATATTCTTGCGTTAACTCATCTTTCTTGGCGCTGAGCACAAAGCTCAGTCCTGATAGAAATGCCAAAAATAGAAACGAGAACAGCGTCTTTAGTTTAGGAAGCCGCTTCTCTTCGTCCATAAACTTACGGATCGCAAGGTGCAGCAGCGCAATTGCGGCAACAAATGCTACCCAACCAAAGGCACTCGCGACACCATCATAGAGCGCTTTTGGTAAAGTACCACCATCGTTAAAACCGCCAAGCAGTAAAAGAATAGATAAAACGATAAGGACAACGCCCCACGTTACTGCCCAAAACAGTGAAGGCTCTTGAACCTCCTGCTTTGCTGGTTTCTTTTTTCTGGTTTGTTTTTTCTTTGCCATTTCGCTATCGATTATATCAGTTATTGATCCGGATTGTACTTTTCATTTAAGCGTTGAAGACTAAGTAATGTCGAGGTAATTTCTTCGAGCTCTTCTTCTTCATGAGGGGTAATCGCTTTATTCATTGCTCGCTTCCAGCGATTCTCTTCATACAATTCTTTCTGCCTAAGCATAGCCCATCTCATGGCTGAATCCAGGCTTTCGCGGTCCGCAAGCTGTTCAACAAGCGTATCAATAGAAGCACGAAGTGGCTCTGGGTAATCAAGATGTGATCGTTCGTCTGGCTGCTGCTGTTCCATGTTGTATATTTTAGCACAAATAAGCATGAGCGTCAATGCTAAGGCCGAACAAAATATAAACAAACCGTGCTCCAAAGACTAGCGTATAAACTGGGCAAGTTCGTCCGGATACTGCTTGAATAGCGGTAGTTGCTGGGAATGTAACGGAGTTGGCAATGTGTCCAAAGTAAACCAACCGATTTCATCCAACACCTCTGGCTCGTTATTGCGCACCTCTTCCCTGTTTACCAACACAGCAAAAGAAAGTAAAAGCCAGTGTGTTTTTGTTCCATCCGGCAATGTTCGAAACACATCTCGGTAGCCGATAAAATCTATCTGCCGGGCAGTTGCACCATACTCTTCCAAGACTTCTCTGCGTACATTATCCTCTGCGGTAACCCCCCACTTTAGGCCGCCACCACCTTGGTCCCAGGTCCCCTGCTCGTCACGTGCCTGCTTGCCTCGTTTTGCCATTACGAAATAACCATCACTGTCGTAACACAAGAAACTAGTAGTAACCCCGACGAAACTTATGCCTTTATGAGCACGAATCACGTCTGAAGTCAGTTTATCCATGGTCACTATTGTAGCAAACTAGTCGGCGCGGATCAGGAATGAACTAAACCGACAGGTCATGGATGTAGTGCAAGAAAGAAACGAAGCACAGAGTAAGCCGTATTTATAATACGGTGCACGAGTACTGGAATTTCTGCCGCAGCGATACGCCGTGCCCTGTTGTGTTAGTCAGTCCTGGCGTCTTGGCCGAGTAATTTGGCGCGCATTTGCTCAAAGCGCTGCTGCTGATCAACCGCAATCTGTTCTGGGGTCTTTTCTGGCTGCTGCTTGCCGCCCTGCTGCTTCTTATCGCCCTGCTTGCCGCCGTTTCCGCCGCCACCAATGACGTTTACAACTGGGATAACAATCGGTGAGCGACCAGTCTTTTCGAATAGGAAGTGCGTAATGTGATCCTTAAGCTCTGCCTTGAAGCGATCAAGATCAATGCGCTTGAAGCGCTGCTGCACTGCCCGCTTCAGCTCAATACGGAAGGAGTTCATCAGCTCCTCTGAGTCACGGATGTAGATAAAGCCGCGGGTAATAATGTCTGGGCTTGTCATGAGGTTTCCTGACTTCTTGTCAACGGTCAGAACAACTGCAACCAGTCCTTCCTCCGCCAGCATCAAACGGTCCTTGATAACGACGTTACTGACGATCGCGCCAGTCTGATCAACGAGCACGGTACCATGCGGCACTTCACCAACAACTTCCATAGATTCTGGCGTAAAGGCAATCACCTGGCCATTATCAGCGTTGAGGGTATTCTTGCGTGGAATTCCCTGCTCGATTGCGATATCAATGTGACGCTGTTTTGAACGGTACGCACCGTAAATCGGCACAAAGAACTGTGGACGCGTGAAGTTAATCATATCTGCATATTCATCACGAGATGCGTGACCGGATACGTGCAGCGGACCAACACCATCTAGTTCGTGGTTTCGGTGCTCGAATACGTGCACACCCTTTCGGATCAGACCATCAACCATCGTACCGATGAGTGCATCGTTACCAGATTCTGGAATTGGTGAAGAGCTGAGGATAACCGTGTCCTGCTCCTTGAGCTTGATGTGGCGGTGATCACCCGATGACATACGCTGCAGCGCAGATGAAGGCTCACCCTGACTACCCGTACAGACAACAACAACTTCGTTGTCCTTCATATTTGGCACGTTAGCAATTGGCACAAACGTACCCTTTGGTACCTTAAAGAAGCCGTTACGCACAGCCATTTCAAGCGTACTAACCATACTTCGTCCGTCCATTGCAACCTTACGGTTGTGGTGCACGGCTGCGTTTACGATCATCTGCACGCGGTTCATGTTGGTACTAAAGAGACCGGCAAATACACGGCCAGGAGCTTGATCTAAGATATCAATAAAGCTCTGCTCGATTGTGCTTTCTGATGGGGTTCTTCCCATACGTTCTGTCGTAGTACTTTCTGAAAAGAGTGCGAGCACACCTTCGTCCCCGAGTTCCTTGAGGCGATCAACATCGGTACGTTCGTGGTCAAGTGGGTTCGGGTCAAGACGGAAGTCACCGGTGTTAATGATACGTCCGACAGGCGTATCGAGCACGACAACGGTAGATCCTGGGATCGAGTGCGTTACGCGCACGAGCTCGACGAAGAACTGGCCAACCTTAAGTCGTTCGTGGGTATCTTCATTCATGATGACAGTCTGAAGCTCAAAGCCTTCTGGCATTGGTAGGCCAAAGTTTTCAAAGATTTCTTCAACACGGCCAATGGTAAAGCGTGATCCGTAAATCGGCGCTGGGAATTTTGGTACGATGTGCGGCAAGCCGCCAATGTGATCAAGGTGTCCGTGGGTAATCACATAGCCGCGGAGCTTGTGGCGGATGCTTTCAAGGTACGTCATGTCGGCGATACCGTAATTAATACCCGGCAAATCAACACCAAGATCGTTACCGCAGTCGATAATAACTGCATCGTTCATATATTCGACAAGCATAGTGTTCTTTGAACCACCACCGTCCATACCGCCGAGGCCAATGACCTTGAGGCGTGGGCTGTCATCGATGAAGTTAGCACGAGGCTTGCCTTCTGCATTCTGCATACTTGCCGCATCAAGGTACTGATTAGCGATACGGTGCGCGTCTTCTTGGGTTCGACGCTGTGCGCGAATTGCTGCACCGCGTGAAACACGTGAGCTACCGCCTGCGTTGCCGTTTTGATTCTGGTTGTTGTCCTTTTGGGGTCTATTTCCCTTTGGGTTATTCTTTTTTTCTGGGTTCATATATTCCTCTCTATGTGAGATTTGATATTAATTAATTTTCTTGAGGATTGCTGGAATGGCGCTGAAGTCATCAAGTAATGTCTGACGCATACCACCGTTATACAGCGCTGCTGCTGGGTGGTAGAGTGGCAGGATCACGACTTCGAGCACATCATCATTTTCCTTGAACTGGAGCTTTATGCGCTTCGGTTCACCGTGGGCTTTACTGATTTGCAGATCCGGCAAAAAGCAATTGGTACTATGACGACCAAGGGTTATCACAACCTTGGGCGCAATCACTTCAAGCTGGCGCTGCAAATATGGCAGAAAGTCCTTTTTTTCTTGTGGTAATGGATCGCGGTTATTTGGCGGACGATACTTTACGATATTCGTAATAAAAATGTCTTTTCGCTCTAGACCTACACTGGCAAGCATTTCATTGAGAAATTTACCGGATGCTCCCACGAATGGGAGACCTTGCTCGTCCTCGTTTTTACCTGGTGCTTCACCAATAAATACGATGTTAGCATCAGGGTTACCATCACCGATTACAAGGTTCTTGGCTGTCTTAGCCAAATCTGGACAGACATTGTCTGAGATAATATCTGCCCTAATCTGATCAAGAAGTTGCTGTTTATTCATGCTTCCAAAGTGCGAATGCGAGCTTACCGATATTCTGAACTCCTGCGATTAATAATACGAAGGTTAAAAACCACTGCAGTAAACTGCCGGAGTTAATCGCGAGGCTTGCGAAAAGGTACACAAGTACAAACTCAAGTAGCGCAAGTCCGGCGTAGCCTTGTTTTGTCCGATACCACTTGAGTTTTTGTACTGCCATGATGCTAACTATTTGTTTAGCTCTCGTTGAGCTGCCTTCATACTTAATTGTAGCCGACCGCGGTCATCAATTGCTACTAGTTTTACGGTAACTTTGTCGCCTTCTTTCACGATATCTGACGGCTTTTCAACGCGCTCTTCGCTCATCTCTGAGACATGTACGAGTCCGTCCTTGCCTGGCAGGATCTGCACGAAGGCACCAAAGTCCATAACACTGACCACTAGGCGGTCCTCGTAGATACGGCCGACTTCTGGTTCTTCAACGATAGATTGAATCCACTGCTTGGCGGCCTCGATCGACTTGCCATCGGGTGACGCGATCATCACGGTACCGTCATCCTTGATGTCGATTTCAGCGCCAGTCTCAGCCACGATCTTTTGAATTGTTTCACCGCCCTTACCGATCACTTCACGGATCTTGTCTGGGTTAATGGTGATCGATTCAACGCGTGGTGCGTACGGGCTCAGCTCTGTGCGAGGCTCGGCGATTGTACTAAGCATGTGTTCAAGAATGTACGCGCGGCCTTCCTTGCCCTGATCAAGCGCGACCTTGAGCACAGAAACAGGCAGACCGTGAACTTTCATATCCATTTGCAGTGCAGTAATACCCTTGCTGGTTCCGGTTACCTTAAAGTCCATATCACCCGCAAAGTCTTCTGCATCGGCAATGTCGCTGAGTACGTATGGCTTATCACCGTCGATCATCAGACCCATGGCGATACCAGAAACTGGTGCCTTCAGCGGCACACCAGCGTCCATCAGTGCAAGCACACTTGAACAAGTCGCAGCCATAGAGGTCGATCCGTTCTGGCTCATGATTTCAGTTACGGAACGGATGGTATATGGGAACTCTGCTTCTGTTGGAAGCACGGCAGTAATTGCGCGCTCTGCGAGGTAACCGTGACCGATTTCTCGGCGACCAGGTGAACCAAGACGACGAACCTCACCGACGGTGTAGCCAGGTGCGTTGTAGTGGTGCATGTAACGGCGTTCAACATTCTTTTCCATAGTGTCGACAAGCTGTGCATAGCTCAGCGGCGCAAGCGTCACAATGTTTAGGCCCTGGGTCATACCACGGGTAAAGAGGCTTGAACCATGCGCACGAGGTAATAGACCGACTTCACTTGAAAGTGGACGAATCTCGTCAAGCTTACGACCATCAGGACGCACACCATCAGCGATAATGCCCTTCCGGACATCCTTGTGAAGCGCCATCGTAAAGGCTTCGTGGTAATCATTTTTAACATCTGGGTAATCGTCACCAAGCTTTTCTGCCATTGCAGCGTCAAACTCATCACGCATTGCGTTCACGAGCTCGTTTCGCTCTGGATATGCCTTACGGAGCGGCGCGCCAAGTTTGCCATCAACCCATGCATCAACTTCTGTTTGAATATCGGCATTTGGTAGCACCAATTCATATTCTTGAGGTGTAACACCAACTTTTTCTACGAGCTGCTGCTGCAATTTGATTGCTGGCTGGATGGCTGCCTGAGCCCATTCAAGTGCACCCACAACCTGTTCTTCGGTCGCTTCATTTGCACCTGCTTCTACCATCATCACGCCATTTGCGTTACCCGCAACGACAAGGTCTAGCACATTCTTATCGAGTTCTTCGGCAGACATAAATGCCTTGTATTCACCCGTTTCAGTGATGCCAACGCGAAGACCAGCAACTGGACCTTCGTATGGTGCGCCAGTGAGCATCAAGGCTGCTGATGTCGCAACCATGGCAACCATATCTGGGCGGAAGGCTGGATCCATTGAAAGCACTGATGCGACGCCCTGTACTTCGTAGCGGTAGCCTTTTGGCCAGAGCGGACGAATTGGGCGATCAATGAGACGGCCGATCAGGATTGCGTCGTCAGATGGACGACCTTCGCGCTTAATAAAGCGGCTGCCGCTGATCTTGCCAGCTGCGTAGAACTTCTCTTCATAGTCAATCGACAATGGGAAATAATCCATGCTAACAGGTGTCTTGCCGACCATAGCCGTACCAAGTACCACGGTGTCACCATAGCGCACAATAACAGATGCTGATGTTCGGAACCCAACGCGGTTTACCTCGAGTGACAGCGTGCGTCCGCACCACTCGGTCTCTACTTTGATGATATCTTTTCCGTAAGGATTAATGGTTGAACCCATGTATTATCCCTTACCCTTTCTTCAAATGATTTCGCTACAGGGTGTTGGATATACGGCTGCCCTTGTGCTGCAAGTGCATGCAGGGGTATATCTATGGCTCTGGAGCGAAACTTTTTGGTTAAATGTGCACAAGCTTGTCCCGGAGCGTATCCGGGAGTAGTCTGGGCAAATTAGCGAATGCCGAGCTTCTTCTTAAGGTCGAGGTAACCCTTACCGTCCTTAGAAGCGATGTACTTGAGGAGGCGCTTACGCTGACCAACCATTTGCAGTAGTCCACGGCGAGCCATGTGGTCGTGCTTGTTAGTCTGCAGGTGACCAGTAATTTCCTGGATACGAGCGGTCAAAATACCAACCTGTACCTCTGGAGAACCAGTGTCTTTCTTGTCCTTCTGAAGATCAGCGACGATCTTAGCTTTCTTGTCTGTTGAAATCATGTATTTCCTTAAATTTAGATTGTTTGCTGCTATCTAGATACTAATAACAGCGATGGCGTTACAACGATTCTACCACACTCGCCCCTGTTAAGCAAACAAAATAGACTACACCTACATTGGCGGAATATTTCTATCGGACTCGGACATGAATTGTCGTTTATCCTCGAGACCTTCGAGTGCTAGCTGGCCAGGTGATTCCGGCTCGCGGAGCACCTCCGCTTCCGGCTTCCATAGAGGGTCCCTCGGGTGGTTTTCGCTAATATACGGCGAATACTGGCTCCAGTTGACCTCAGGAAAAGTTCCTTGCAGACCAGGCTGCGTATTCACAACATCCACAACCTTGAACCCCGGACTATTCACCTCGCCCATCTGAGGCCCAAGCCTTTTCACGGGCATGCCGTCAGCGGGCACAACTTCGTATACTCTTGGCCTTGGCCCACCAACGGTTTCTTTGGATTCTGCATAAGACCACGCTACAGCCTCCACGGTCGTGGCGGAAGCATTGCGCTTACCAACCTTATCAATAATTGCATAATCGCCTGGGTGTATCGTGTCTCCCACTTCAAGCTGCGCGGTCGTGCCGTGGAAGTATGCCTCTGTAGCCCTTTCACCAACCATGCGTGCAGTCTCGGTTGAAATACGTTCAGCGCCAGGCTCCTGTGAGTCTTGAGCTTCGCGAGAGATTTCGACCAGTTCGGGTACTAAGGTTTCTGACATGTTTGTTTTAGTTTCCTTCTAAAACATTAGCATTTTTTCGCTAAAATGTCAATATTTCAGTTAGGGATCGTTACCGTGCCTGCTCCCACAGTAACTCAAAGAATTGACGCTGCGTATCAGCGAGCTGCTGGTTGTGAAGCTCCACTCCAAACACCTCGCCGCCGGATTGCCAATTAAAGTAAGCTAGGACATTGTCGTATACGACCATGCTATGAGTAATCGCAAACGTGTCGACAGGAATGAGTCTTCCCTGCCAATGTTGCAGTTTAGTGCTGGTGTGCGTTTGATGCCACTGGGTCTGCTGGTCAAAGAATTGTTCGTTCACAATACTTCTGCTTGTGACACTACGACTATTGCATTTTGCTACCCAACGATCAAAAAATACCGCGCCCGTATACTGCTGTAAACCCTGGTGAAGTAATCCAATAATTTCAGTTGTGGCGGCAGTTTCGTTCCAAAGCATCTGCTTTATTCCTGAAGTTCCTCTGTAAAACTGAATTTTAGTTTTGGGATCTTGCTGCACGCTCGGTTGCAATGATTGTTTCAGAAGTGGGAGTTCTTGTTTGAGAAGTTGCAGCTCACTATCTCTCTCCGCGAGAAGTAGTTCAAGGTTATCTAGCGGAGCTGCCTCTAAGATACCGTGTTTATATTCGCTGTCAACAACAACCAAATGAGCTGCCTGAAGCTCCGGTAATAGACGATATAGCTTTGTTCGCTCTATTTCCGCTGAACGCGACAATTCAGAGAGTGTCTGGGGGCCGTGTTCGATAAGTGCAGCATAAAACCGTGCATGCTCTGGCGTAAATCCCAGTTGCTGAAAGTAACGAGTTATCATGTTTTCAATATGGCTCATGTCTTTAGTGTAGTACAAGTTGTGCATTTTTTGCACAACAACTATGCGCTGAAACCACAACGCATTACTATAGACCCGTAATAAGGAGCATATATGGAAAACATGATACCCCCGGAATCACAAGAACACCTTTCGGCTATTGAATCTATTGGATATGAAGCGCTTGCAGAAGTAGCACACGCTTATGGTGATGGCAGCGGCTCTATCCGCCCTGAAGTCAGAGATCTGGCGTACCATAATCTGAATCACACGACCCGTGTACAAAACGCAGCTCGCACCCTTGCTCGTGATATGCAGTTATCACCATACGATCAAGCGCTAGCAGCTACCATTGCGAGCGCACACGATGTCATCCACGATAGAATCGATGATATTTTACCGGAGTCTGCAAGCGCCGCATGGCTTACTACTCGTATGCAAGAAATGCACCTCCCGGCAGAAGATATTGAAATTGCTGAACTTGCAATTATGAGCACTGTTTGTACGCTGGATGATCAAGGACGACTACTGCAATATTACGGCCAGATTATGTTTCCAAATGAGCGATCCGCACAGATTGCAGCCTGCGTCGCAAGCGCTGACATGGAAGCGCTTGCGTCAGCTCATGGACCACGTGTCGGCCATGACTTGTTCCGTGAACGCCTTGGATACAAAGCACAGGAACTCCCACCATCTTTAGATGATCTCGCTGCATTTCAAGAGGAACAGGTACAACTTCTTGATACATACAGCTACCCCTACCCTGGCGCAGAACTACTCTTTGGTGGCTTACGGAGACATGCGTACTTGTTTCATCTATCGCTGCTACAGGACATCGAACAGGGGCGCATCACCACCTGGCAACAAGTAGCGCAGGCTGATGAAGCTTTCTACAATCAATACGCTTAACTTCCGATTTGGATGGTTTCGCCGCCGAGGTTTTTGACGAAGTAGCTGTCGTGAGAAACGTAGATGATGGCGCCGTGGTACTGCTTTAGGGCATCTTCTAGCTCCTCGATGCTCGGGAGGTCGAGGTGATTGGTCGGCTCGTCAAGAATCAAAAGCTGCGGGTCATTAGCCAGCATGTTCATCAATTGGAAGCGAGCTTTCTGTCCCCCGCTGAGCCGGCTAATTGGCACATCACCGTCGGTCATAGGGTTAAACAAGTAGTCGCCTAGCAGTTGCTTGATCTTGGTATCATTCACCTGCACATTTTTAGCCATAAGTGCGTGTTCAATCGCCGCGCCCAGTTTCATGTCCAGGTATTTTGGACTGATTTCTTGTTCATAGACACCGATTCGTAGCTCACGAAGTGTATCGATAACACCGCCGTAGATGGTTGCTTCTGGCTTTGTATCCTCTGATGCAGCCAGGATTGCCTTGATCAGCGTGGTCTTACCAGCGCCGTTACGACCATGGAGACGAAGCTTCTCTCCTTCCCGTAATTGGAATGAAAGATCTTCGAACAACGGTTCAGCGTAGCCGAGGCCGAGCTTGCTAACATCAACCAGTAGATTGCTCGATTTAGTCGCTGCCTTGCGGGCACGAATAATAATGTTGCGCGCCTTGTGCTCTTCGTAGGCTTCGCTCATCTTGGTGTTCAAATTACTGGCTGATTCGCGGTCAATCCAGAAGGATGGCTTGTCCATCTTTTCCAGTTCTGTCAGTTCTTTCTTGGCTTTTTCCTCAAGAGACTTAAATCGGTGGATGGTACCGGGATCACGTGAACGCTCCTTAAGCCTCCGGAATCTGACAACGTTTTCTTTAAGGTTAGCGATACGGCGCTGGGTCACATTGTACTCATTTACCTGCCCCGTAATCTTGGTGGCATTGGTGCGGAGGTAATCATCGTAGTTACCCTTGAAATCGAATGCCCTGCCATCACGAATCTCCACAATACGATCCACATGGTGCAGGACATCACGGTCGTGCGTAATAACTACGACTGTTTCCTTTACAGGTTTGAACCAATCAAGAAATAGCTCTTTAGCGACATAGTCCATGTGGTTGGTCGGCTCGTCAATCAGTGCCAAGTCAGCTCTTGCGTGCTGCACTTTTACCAATTCAATAAACCGTTTTTGGCCGCCAGATAACTGTCCAATGGTACCAAGCTGCTTTTCTTCACTAATCTGATAGGCTGTGAGGCTGCGCTTGATCTCTTCCTCAACATCGAAATAACCCAGTACTGTAAAACGCTCCAGCGCGTCAGAATATTCTTCCATTTTTTTCATACTGCTGCCCATGGTTTCTGGGTAGGTATCAAGGATGTGCTTAAGGCTGCTGTACTCCGGTAGATCGTCTAGAATGTATTCCAAAATTGGCGTATCTTCAAAGCCGTGGTGTTCCTGGCGGGAATCAATCACAACCAAATTCTTACGGAAATTTACATCGCCCGCGAAGTCGGTATCGCTGCCTGTTAGGATATTGAACAAGGTCGTTTTGCCTGTCCCATTACGGCCAACGAGGCCAACCTTTTCATTAGCATTGAGCTTTAGTTCAAGACCACTATAGAGTGTCTTGTCACCGTAGGATTTATCGTAAATTTGGATATCTGCAATCACTATATTTTCTCTATGCAATCAGATTATTTTGTATTATTTCGGCATCTAGATTCTCAACTGAAACAGCATCATTAATGCTGAAATCACCGATACTTGTACGGCGCAGCTCCGTCATGTATGCACCCGTTTCAAGTGCTTTCCCGATGTCTTCAACGAGGCTCCGAATATACGTGCCGCTGCTGACATGGCTCGTGAATTTGATATTAGGATACTCGTAGCCAGTAAGTAGATTTTGATGAATCGTTACCAGACGAGCCTCCAGCTCAACTTCCTTACCCGCGCGAGCAAGCTTGTAGGCGCGCTGTCCGTTCACCTTCATGGCCGAATAGATCGGCGGCGTCTGCATAATTTCGCCCTGAAACGTGCTTAGGGCCTCTGTAACTGCGTTTTCCGCTGGAATGGTGTCAGACACTATTGTTTTCTCACCTTCCGCGTCACCGGTCGTACTGACTTCGCCAAGCTTTAACTCAACTTCGTAAATCTTGTCTCTCTTAGTGAATTCCCCAGCGCGGCGCGTGTATTCCTTACCAACAACGAGCACCAAAAGGCCTGTCGCGAGTGGATCGAGTGTGCCGCAGTGACCAACTTTTGTGTTCCGCGGCTTTGTACCATTCACGTTTGCTACAATTCTGCGCACATAATTAACCACATCGAACGATGTCCATGTCTTTGGCTTATCAACAAGTAGTATTCCCTGAAGTTGCATCACCTTATCTTAACAGAGGTAGCTATAGATAGCTAACTTCGGTTCTAGGCAGGAGGAAGATTAAACGGGTTACCAATGTTGCCCGCTGCCGGTGGCTGCTGAGGATTTGCTGCATCCGGGGCCGGTGGAATCGGTGGCAATTGCCCACCAAAATCAGTTACACCCGGCATAAATGGCGGTGGAACTGCAGGAGGTGCATTTGGATCAACAACTGGCGATGGAACATCTTGTCCTGCGGGAGCTGGAGCATCTGGCAGCACGAAATCAGGAAGCGCGCCTGCTGGGGTTGGCTCATCGGCAGGAGGAATAAACTCTGGAATATCCAACGGTTGCACCGGATCAGCTGCTGGCAGCGTAAATTCCGGCTGCGAGGCCTGATCACCAAGCTGATCATTAATATCAAACGGCTGCGCATTGAGGGCAGCAATCGGAGGCAGCGGCTGTTCACTTGCCCTTATTGATGCAAGCGCATCAGATACCGCATCACGGGCATTATCAATACCGTCGTTAGCTGGACTCTCCTGAATATCAGCAAGTGGTGCTGGTTCAGGCGCCGCAAATGACTGTACATTAACAGGTTCAGCGTAGCTATCACGGACAGCGGCCTCTAGGTCAGTCAACGTCTGTACCTCAGTGTCATTCTGTTCTGCAATTGGCAGTTCTGGTTCTTCTGGAGCAACTATTGGTGCTGGTTCAGGGGTCTCTTCTGGAAGAACAACAGGTTCTGGCTTGGCAGCCTCTTCTTCTGGAGGTTGTAGCGGAGGCAGTTCGGTCGGAGCAGGCTCTTCTGCAGAACTACGAGACAGTAGCGGCGACGCTTCTTGCTTAACACCAAGTGGATCGGTCGCAGGATCAAGGTGTTCTGGCTCGGTATTAGCGGTCAGCTTGCTACCCATCGTAGGTGGCTCGAGCACCAAACCGCGGCCAGCCTTTACTGCCGAGGGCGTTGGCTCCTTAGCATCGTCAGGTAATGCTTTCACACTCTTTATTTGTGGGCCTGCGTCCGCCTGTGGCTCTGCTGGCTCATCAAATGTCACAGTGTCTGGCAGCGCCTCTTCTTCATGAGCAATCCGAAGTGCGCTTGGATCTTCCTGCGGTGCTTCAGGTTCTGGTGCTTCACTGCGCTCTTGTTTCTTTGTTAAAGATTTAGGGACAGCTTTTTCAGGAGCAGCCTGTTCTAGCTTGGATGCAATAAGTTGCTGGTTTGCACCCGCGGCCATAAGCGCAGAACTAATGCTCATCGTAGCTGGCAGTGTTCGTGCATTCCTGAACCGCTCTGTCTGAGCGACAATACCGGTTAAGAGTGCCGTTGATACCTGTCCATCGAGACTGTTTGGACCAAGCTCACTCGCGAGTCCAGCGACCATTTCACTGAGACCACTGGCCTGCGCATCATCCCAGTCAATCGATCCGAGACTACTTGGCTCGCCATTAGTCACAGAAATTGTCGTGGCATCATGCAGGATACGGCCGTGAGCAGTAATCGCACGGTCGAGATCCTTTTGGTCCTTTACCCCGAGCGCAACAATAACTTCTATATTGAAGTCACCCTGACTAAACTTGAGATCCTTTTCTGACAAGGCCGTTCGATACGGAGTAATAAAGATCCTGACGTGGTCGTCCTCTACCTTGTAACGCAGCTTATCGGCCTTTGACTTATCAAGTGCAATGATGAAATCACGGAGAGAGTCCGTGTTCTTTTCGATGGTTTTTTCCGGCTGTAGGAACTCAATCGTAGATGGAACTTTACCGCTAAACACCGCAGTCGCCTGCTTGCCGACGCGGTTGAGCATCAATGTCAAACCAATTGCAGCAGAAAGCTGGTCAACACTTGGGCTGCTGCTGACTGTTACAAGAATATTACTAGCGGATTGGAGCCGCTCGAGAAGCTGTGCTCTGGTATTTTCCATGTTTTTTGTTTTTTATAACCTCTGTAGCGAATCGTAACATAACCTTTATGGTCATGCAAGCACTTCCCTTTACTTTTCTAACCCCAAATGATACGATCAATCTCGACGATTAATAAAAGCATAAGCAAAAAGGAATCACATGCCAATTATCAAGTCAGCAAAAAAGCGCGTAAAGGTTGCACGTAAAGCAACTGTTCGTAACGTAAAGACCAAGCGTTCACTAAAGACCGCTCTTAAGGCTTTTGTCGCAAAGCCAGCAGCAAAGACTCAGTCAGCAGCTCAGAGCAACCTCGACAAGGCTGTTAAGAAGGGTGTAATCAGCAAGAAAAAGGCTGCACGCAAGAAGAGTCAGCTCGCAAGCACAGCTAAAAAGGCAGGCGTTAAGCCAGCTACCGGTACCAAGAAAGCCGCAGCAAAGCCAGCAGCTAAGAAGACTACCGCAGCTGCTAAGCCTGCAGTAAAGAAAGCTCCCGCTAAGAAGCCTGCTGCTAAAAAAGCACCGGCAAAAAAGCCAGCAGCTAAGAAATAATCATTTCTGATTAAACTAAAAAGGACCGGATCACCGGTCCTTTTTAATAACATTGAAATTACTACTTAGTTGAGCTTGAAGCGTCAACTTTTTGACCAATCTCTAGTGGCTGCCTAACATTGATCGTCACGCCATCAAGGTGTGCCTCAATTAGTGCAAGATCATAAAGTTCCTGCCTGTAAGTATCCAGAAACTGACGAGAATCCAAAAACTGATCTTCGTAGTAGCCTTCTACGCGGCCAAGTAATATCCGCGCTGCCTCTTCGCTAAGAGTAATGCCACGGGCTTTTGAACGCTCTGGATGCTCAACATTCTCTCGAGAAGAAGCAAGCTCAAAAGCTCTCTGCCAGTGATCTTCATAATCTGCAGCCGCCGCTTCGCCAATATTTTTTAGATTTTCAATCATAAATATGATTATACTATATATACTATTATTAGTCAATGTCATAGCCTAGAGGGCTATTATCAAATTCTGGAGGGCCTCATCGGCATCTATCGCCTCTGACTTCATCCGCTGATCAAGCACTCGCACAGTGTGTACTAATTCTTTGACTTCTGCCATTGATAATCGACTGGCAACGCCCTGTGTTTTGCGCACCACGTAAGGATTCAGCTTTGCCTTGCTGGCAATTGTATTTGCGTCCATATTCCCTGCTGACTTAACCAGCGCCAAAGCATGGAGCTGCCACCCAAGCAGCGCTATGATCTGCTGCGGTTCTACCTTCATAGACCGCTGCTCGGCATACAGTTCAAGCGCCTGCTTGTGCCTGCCCGCCAGAGCCGCATCCAGTAGATCAAACGTCGTGCTTTGCGGCGTTCGTTCTGTCAGGAGATCAATTGTTTCTTTGGTAATAGCTTTGTCGTAGCTAAGAAGTTTTTGAATCTCGCCTGATAATAACTGTTGATTGATCCCGACTCTGTTTACCAGGTACGACGCATCAGAGCGGCCCAGGCCACCACCCAGCCGTTTGGCTTCATCAGACAACCAAGCCGCGAGCTTTGGGCCGTCCAGCTCATCAAACGTCTTCATATCTGCGTGTTTTTTTAGGAATTTGTAATAGCCAAGGCGTTTATCAAGTTTTGGTTCCACCAATATAACTTCCGTTGATTCCGGAATATCCGTAAGCAGCGACTCGGCCGCTTCTACGAACTGCTTATTGCTACTTGGCTTACGTAGAACAACGAGCTTATTACTCGCTAGAAATGGCATCGCCTGTAGGGATTCCCGCATGCGGTCAAAGTCCGCCTCTTCCCCGTCAAATTGCTCCAAGACCATGTCGCCATGCTCACTCACAAAGCCGTCAACAATACGCCGCAGCTCAGCCTGAAGCATAAAACTATTTTCGCCTGTTAGCACCGTAATCACGTATGCCAATTATACGCTACTTTAGGCAATCGTGACGGTCGGTGGCAAGATAATCGATTCTTCGGCCCGACGTGCCCGCACTTCACTAGGATCCCTGTGGTAAATACTTTGAAGTACCGAACGGCCAAGCTCAATTGTCATTGCGGTACCAATACCAACGGCCGCAGGAACGAGGCACTCAAGACTAAAGGAATCATGGGACTGGTTTTTAGCCATCTCGTAGACAGAGATGAGCGCCGCCGGAACAGGGGGAGCCACCATAACTGCATTAAGCTTTTTTTCGTGCCGATGCGCAGCCCGAGAAGTATGGTAAAGCTTTCGGTGAAGCCAGGTCTCATTATCAAAATAGCCACTGAGATCATCTACATAATGCTGGATTTCATGCTCCAGCGTGTCCTGGGTTGCATCAAGGGCGTCCGGTTCAACAGCAACCGTAATTTCTTTGCGGCCAATATTGTATTCGCCCCTATTGCCATCCATATCGTTGTCGTTATCTGAGGCAAATGTAATAGTAAGCTCGCTACTGTCACCAGGAGCGCCGACAGCATCCAGCGTGTCACGCAAATTGCGATAATCGACGCGTACAGCCTGGCCAGGATGTAGCTCCTTGCCAAGTCTAATATCGATAACTATTACTGGATCTGATTCGAGAATCACTCCAATTTGTTCACTCATATCGTATAATTATACAATATAATGTAATTTAAATCAATGCGCCTGACAGATTGGGCAGGTATGGGTGCCACGGCCGGCAACTTTTGATTTTTCAATGGTTGTGCCGCAGCGAGGACACGGTAGCTTTTCGCGCCGAAATACTCGCGCGAAATCCATATAGCTGCCCTTTTTACCCTCTGCATTTACATAAGTATGATTGCTAGAACCGCCCTTCTCTATCGCGAGTGCCAACACATATTGTAGTTCCTGGTGGAGGAGTTTAATCTGAGCGTCTTTAAGGTCACGCACAAGCGTCGTTGGGTGAATTTTCGCGCCCCAGAGTCCCTCGTCGGCATAGATATTACCGATACCCGCAAGTACGGTCTGGTCGAGTAATACGGCCTTTATATTGCTGTTTTTACGTCGCTGCATACGGTCACGAAGTGTCTGCCATGTAAATTCAACTGACAACGGTTCAGGTCCAACCTTCTTCATGAAATCGATATTTGGAATCTCTATGGTAGGCATCAACTTGACCCAACCAAATTTGCGCTGATCATTGAAGAATAATTTTGAACCATCGGTAAACTCCAGAGTGACCCTTGTGGATTTGTCCGGAAGATCTTGCACGAGACTATCGTTCGGGTGGCCCGCCCCAAATCTTTGCTCACCCACAAATACCATCTGCCCCGTCATTTTTAGGTGAATAACCAAACTGTACTGTGAATCCAAGTCAATCATCAGTACTTTGGCACGACGGCGAACATCAGAAATAGTAGCGCCAATCAAGAAGTTCTCTACATCAGCCGCACTATTAGGAAATGATTTTGGCCAATCATGAGAAACAGCCTGGATTTTCTTTCCAGGGATCAGTTTACTGAGTCCGCTTCGAACGGTCTCTACTTCGGGCAACTCCGGCATACCAGAGTATTATATCTATTTCAGCTCTATACGGGTAGATGTTGGATCAACTGCCTGGAGTACATCGGCTGCCCTATTCGCATAAAAGTCGTGCCGGTTGGATTCAGCATAATGCTTCAGGCTAAGTAGCGTCACCATCGCGTCGTCACCCGTCACGGCACGTTCACGCCATACCGCATCGATATCATCCGTTTCGTACAGTTCACGCGAAGCATAATAACCAGCATCCGTTAATCGTTCACCGATATTATTAGCGCGGTGCCTGGCTTCGATTTCATCTTTGATACCGAAATCCTCGCGTAAAATAGCCGCGCCAGAGTGCTGTAATGCCGCACGTGCAACTTTGCCGATACCATTGTCATACGGAAGTACGCTTAGCCCGTCCCGCTTATCGAAGGCTGGCACCGAAAATTCGTGTGGCCTTGCAGGCTGAGGCGAGGCTTCTGGGGCTGATGGTTTGAATGGGTTTGGGAGTGTAAATGACATAGTTACTTATTTGTTTTATCTAACAATAGTTCCAGTATAGTCCTGTGTACTGTAGGCACGTCAAGGTTTGTGAATATTTTCACAGCATTATATTTGTATTCATATCATAAGCGGTATAAAAAGCCAGGTTGAGCAGCACACAACAACCGACTATACTGGGTATATATGTCTAATTCACTCGGGGATTTACTGGCTAGCAGAAAGCGCGAAGAACCGCCAGAAATAGCGGCCATCAAGGCCTTTATTGATGAAAAATTTGGCCAACCTGCCGAGATCACAATTCAGGAAAAACAGATCATCATTGGCGTCAAGGGCGCTGCCTTGGCCGGAGCGCTGAGGCCGCTATTGCCGCAGCTTCAGGACCGCTGCGAAACCGATAAGAGGCTCTTAATTCGTATTAAGTAGATTGGCGAGGTCTGCCTGGAAATCAGGAAGACTTGTATATACAATCCCCTGCATACCAAACTCGCGGGCTGCATCGATATACCCCGCCCGATCATCAACCATAACGGCTTCTTCCGGTAGTACACCGAGCCTGTCGCAGGCCAGTTGATAGATACGAGGGTCTGGCTTCGTCAGGCCAACCTTGTGCGAAAATACCATGTCATCAAATAGCCGCTGATCATCCGCTGAAAGTAACTCTTCAGTAATCCAGTCAGACGATATGTTACTGAGTAGCCCGATTTTATACTGCGGTTTCAGCGTCCTAATAACATCCAAAAGTAGCGTATTCTTGCCGAGCTGGCCGACTGAAAGTTGCTCTATATCTGGCGGATACTGACCAGTCGCCTCGAAAACTCCATCAAGAAACTCTTGATGGGTTATCATGCCTCGATCAAATGCTTTATTGAGGTCACGGGCACGTTCTAAGTCTGCAGTGGCCGGCAGGCTTTCGCAAAATGCAAGCCAAATGTCGGTCGCCAGCACACCAAAACAATCAAAAATTATCACCTTCACCATCCGCCCTATTGTACAGGTACCGGTGGCTATGAGGCTATAGCCGCATGACCGATACCTTGCAGAATACCCGCCTGGATGCGAGATGACTCAAGCTCACTTAGAATCCAGCCTGCAGGGTACCCATGAAGCTCGAATATTCCATCACCAGATGCATATTGAAATTCAGCTCGGCTAGCGCCCTGCTCCGATTCCAGGCGAAGCTGTAGCTTCTCGTACTGTGGGTTGTACGGTTTATCAACACCGTTGATGTGATTGCGATATATTCCCATGACTGACCTGACTCCGTATACGGCAATACCCTGGCCATCCGTGGACGCTACCATGAAATCACTGGCGCGATATGGCACCTCGTGCATGGGCAAACCCAAAGAACTATAGCGCCGCCTTATTGGCAGATTCATGCTTTCGTTGCTCCGTGCAACCATGACATGTACATCCCTGCTGTCATTAAGATCAAAATGCAAAACACGCCCAAGAACCACATGCCAGCCGCTCGGGCCACGCCGTTGAAGTGCCGCCTCCCCGTACAGATCATAAAATGTTTGATAGGTCTCGGCGGGTGATTTTTTAGCCTCTAACTGCGTAACAGCCGCGTGCGATTCGACTATGTTCATTGTGTTGTCCTACAAAATTAGATAGTACTTTTGTAATACGCCCGCATGCGCCAAAAAGCAATGCAAAATAAAAACCAGGAGATGAATCCTGGTTTTTATCTCATAGAACCGATTATGCTAAAGCTTTACGCCCTGAGTCAGCTGATTGTATTCAGGAATCTGGCGCTGGAAAAGCTCACGGGTTGCGTTAGCGCGGCCACCAAATGTACCAGTTTTGTCGCAGCTTACTGACCACAGGTCGGACTTCTTGTCGTTACCATCCGTGACGGTGTAGTAATAGTGCTTGCCGTTAACACAGACGCTCAGCGGATTAGTCACTGAAGTCTTCTTTGACTGCATGAAACCTTGCCCACTCAGACCACTGAGGAATGCGGCATAGGCAGCTTGTGTATTTGGGAATGATTGACTGTTAATTACATCGTTGTTGTAGCCACTGAGAACCTCAAGACGACGCTCATTTGCAGATACAGTAATACGTACTGAACGGCGCTCTTCTTCGCCCACGAGCCTACCATCCGTCTGAAATGTCACATGACTGTCCTTCTCGGCATAGTCAACGAGCTTTAGAACCTTAGGTGTGTTTGTAGAACTCTGGTCATCACCCCTGTTTACCACAAAGACAAATACCAAAACTAGTAATAAAATCGTGCTGATTGCACCTATCACATACTTAACCATAACTATATTATATCACAGATATGCAAGTTATGCAATAGTGTTTATGGTTGTATCGGCTCACCAACAGACACGTGTTAGAATAAGCTTATGTTTAATATTGCACACGCAGGTCATGATCATCAAACCGAAGAAGCCGTACAGGCAGCTACTACCCAGGCAGAGACACTCAACTACAGCGCCCTTCTGATTATCACCCTAGGCATCAGCCTACTGCTTGTCGGTATAGTTTTGGCCATTAGTTTACGTGGTGGCAAGAAAACCTCTGACGATTAGCCTTTGTATATATTAGGCGGCGGGGCCGATTGCCTCATGTGCACCCGACGTGTTGCAACTCGCCCAAGAACCCTGGGGTAGTGAGGTAGGCGCTCCCTACCTAAAGGAACCACAGCAAACTCTCCTACCGCCGGGCGTAGTTCACTAGAATCATATACGGGCTCTGGAATATCCGGTTGGCTTAGCATCTCATGCAGTCGCTCTATTAGTATCTCGGGTTTTCTATCGTCACCCCCTTCTCTCTCCATAACCGCTGCTGACATAACCCCTCCTTCAAGAATGGGCAAGACAATAATCACAAACCGAAACGCCTACCCAAATAGTAGTTCCAGTATTCCGCGTATTAACCCGAAAAGCTGTAAGATTTTTCTCAGGAGATGTCTTCACTCAGTCGATATGTAAATTCGGTTGGATATTTATGGCCTAATCGCTCTGCGGCTACTTCCGGTGCGACCCATTCGTAACCTATGTGCTCGTCGCTTATAAGTATATCTGTGCTTGCTAGCTTGACCGTATAAACCATCAAAGCCAATCCGACCTTGCCGGAGTCAGTCGGTATTTCTATATTTGAAACCACTGCCGTAAAAAACTCCGGATCGCCTTTTATACCGACACCGAGCTCTTCGAAGACTTCCCTACTGAGCGTCTCTGCTACCGAGCCATCTTCTTCTATACGGCCGCCAGGAATATCCCAGTACGCTTCCTGTTTTCCGCTCAGTTTTGCGGGGTTAACCTGAAGTAATAAATACTTGCCTGCATCATTCTTAACCAGTGCCTTGATGCCAACATGAAATAATTTAACGGTCATAGTTCGCCCCAGTTTTTGCCTATGGTTGTATCCACCGTAAGAGCAACTGGTAGTTTGTGGACGTTTTCCATGGTTTCTTTTAGCATATGTGCGATCTTTTCGCCGTCCGCTTCGGGACATTCAATCAGGATTGAGTCATGGATCTGGAGCAGCTGTTTAGCCTGGGTGCCCTTCAGCCTTTCATCCACCTGAACCATTGCTAGTTTCATCAGATCTGCTTCTGTTCCCTGGATCGGCATGTTAATAGCAGCGCGTTCTGCAGCTTGGCGCACAACAAAGTTAGACGAGTTTACATCTGGTGTTGGCCGGCGGCGACCAAACAGTGTTTCAACATAGCCCTGCTGATGTGCCAGCTCCTTGAGGTGGTTCATGTAATCAAGCAGCGGCTTTCTAAGCTCGAAATACTTATCAATAAATGTCTTGGCAGCAGATAACGTCATACCCGTCGCAATCGACAAGCCGTGCGGGCTCATGCCGTACAGCACACCAAAGTTAATAACCTTGGCATCGCGGCGCATTTGCTTGCTAACCTCGTCTGGCTGGCGATTATATACCTGTGCAGCTGTTGCGGTATGGATATCTGCACCATTGTTGAACATTTCGATTAATTCCGTATCATTGGCAAGATATGCGGCGAGGCGGAGTTCAAACTGCGAGTAATCGGCACTAACAAGCACATTGCCCTTTCCTGCCACAAACGCCGTGCGAATATGCTTGCCGAGTTCCGTACGAACTGGGATATTCTGTAGATTCGGGTCATTGCTACTGAGACGACCGGTCTGGGCCACGGTCAGCGCAAAGGTTGTGTGCACACGCGAACGGCTATCGACCATGTGCGGCAGCGTGTCAACGTAGGTACTCTTGAGTTTTGTGTATTCGCGGTACTGCGTAATGAGATTAATAATTGGGTGTGCGGCCCGGAGCTTATCCAGCTCATTAGCGGCTGTTGAGTAACCGGTCTTTCCCTTTTTCACGCCTTGAGTTGGTAGCTGCAACTTGTTGAACAAAATATCTGCCAGCTGCGACGGCGAACCAATATTGAACTCTTGGTCAGCATGGCCATAAATCTGCTGCTCGACATCACTAATGTAATCCGTAAGCTGTTTCGACATCGTATCGAGATAACTGGTGTCGAGTTTAATACCTTCGTGCTCCATGCGCGCAAGTACTGCAATAACCGGCCATTCTATCTTCTCTGCCAGGTCTTTGAGTTTTGGAATGGCCGCAAGGTCCTTAGCCTGCTTGTCGGCAAGCGCATGGATAATAGCAATGATCTCTGGGCTTCGTGATACAAACTCTTCTGGGTCAAGACTACTCAAATCTGAAGCCTCGTATCCCAGTTCCGCAAACGCAAGTTCACTTAGGGACAGGTCTTTGCGGAGTGCATTCAGCAGGAACGCACCAATCTGTGTGTCATGGCCGATGCCATCGACTTCAAGCCCCAGTTCATAACAAATTTGGAGCGTATTTTTAATATCGTGGCCGATTTTTGGAATGGCTTTATTCGCTAAAACTGGGCCAAGTACTTCAACGAGTACTTCTTTTGAAATTTCCTTGAGATCAAGTGTATACAAATTTTTTGTATCAGGACTAACGAGCAACACCTCAGGACGGTTACCGTGCTTACCCTGCGATCTCCCGACAAGTACCAGACGCTCGGCACCTAGAATTGGCGCGGCAGTCGCCCGGAGATCTTCGTCAGAAGCAATCACCGTATTCTTTGGCATAACACCAAGCTGAATGTCACCTGTCTGTGGCACACCTCCGTCGTCCTTAACGGCCATGATCTCGGGAAGCTGCCGCGCAAGCGTCCTAAATTCAAATCGGCGCAGTAGTTCCAGAATCTTTTCTGGCTCACATTTATTAACATCGAGCGCTTCGAGATCCAGGTCAATGGGCGCATCAGTCCAGATTGCAGCAATTTTTTTGCTCAAGTACGCCAGGTCCTTGCCTGCTTCTAGCTTCTTTCGAACACCATCTTTAAGGAGTGGTAGGTTCTCGTACACACCGTCTAAGGTTTCATACGCCTTAAGCAGGTCAATACCACCCTTTTCGCCAATACCAGGTACGCCAGGAATATTGTCTGAACTATCGCCCTTTAAGGCCTTAAGATCCAGGAATTGATCTGGGCGGATGCCGTACTTTGCAGTGAAGCTCGCTGGACTGTAGAGCTCGATGTTACTGAGACCCTTTTTCAGCGCAAACACGTGAATATGAGGATCAACCAGCTGCAGCATGTCCATGTCGGATGTGATGAGCATAGATTCGATGTCCTCTTTGGCAGCCTGTGTTGCAAGCGTGCCCATGATATCGTCGGCCTCGTAGTCATCAAGTTCGTACAGCGGCCAACCAAATGCTTCGAGCAGTTCATGCAGCATTGGAATTTGAGTATAGAAATCTGGTGGTGGCGGTTTACGGCCAGCCTTGTATTCAGGGTACATCTCGAGCCGCTTACGAATATTGGTCTTTGGCTTATCCCACGCCACACAGACGTAATCAGGTTTCAGCATCTTAATGACCTCAAGAGCCATCACCGCAAAGCCATATACGCCGCCTGTTGGCACGCCTTCCCTGGTCGCGAGATTAGGCATCGCGTAGTATCCACGGTAAAAAACCGACTTACCGTCAATAACCGCGAGCTTTTTTCGTCCTTCTGCCATTACAGATAGTATACGCCGTTATGGGTAGCAGGAAAAATGCTTACTGTTATTCAATTATTTAGTGCGACCGAGGAGCTGCTGCGCAAGCCTACGAAGGAAATCCACACCGTCTGAATTCCATGACGTAGGCGGATTCAGGAGTGCCTCGAGAGCAGCGTCGACATGTGTCTTTGACTGTTGCTGGGCATACTCTAGCGCACCCGATTCTACTAATATGTCCTTGCAGCGCTCGAATTCCACTGGGGTAATTGATTCGTTACCGAGCATGCGAACAAGAAAGTTCTTATTTCCGTTACCTGTATGCTCTAACGCATGGGCAATGATGAGGGTTCGTTTACCTTCTCGGATATCGTCCATCGGGCTCTTACCGCTTTCGAATTCACTGCCGAAGGTGCCAAGAATATCGTCAGTAATCTGGAATGCCTTACCTGCATGCATTGCGTATGCGTGGATTTTTTCAGGAGCCTCCTGATCAGCGCCCGCCAGTGCCAAGCCTGCAGTCAATGGGTTCAAAAATGTGTAGTGGGCAGTCTTCCATTCAAGTACATTTTCAATATCCTGCATCGGGACATCGGCAACGACTTCATTAATAATGTCACTTGTCTGTCCATGAGCCGTGGTGACCATTGTGCCGTTAATCATACTACTAATTTTTAGTTTTACCTCTGAAGAAACATCCATTTCTGCGATAGCTTGCTGTGCCAAGTGATTGCCCGCCAACGCAGCGTTCATGGCAATTGACGCACCGAAATGTTCACTATCCCCTGCAAGCTCATGGCGGCTGTGATACTGAGCCAATAATGTGTGCGCCGCTGGACCGCCGCGTCTGACATGTGATCGATCCTGAAAGTCATCAACAATCAAAATATAGGCGTGGAGCATCTCAAGAACACGTGCCAACTGTAGGCTAAGTACCCGGTTCTTGCCCCCTGCCATTTCATAGGCAACCATCGCGAGGCTACCCCGGATCCGCTTGCCACCGCGCTGCAAAATACTGCCATACGCATCAATCGCGAGCCGTGCATATGCACCATAGTGCTGCAGTGTTTCGCGCTCTAATTTCTGAACAAAAGCATCAATGTCGCTATCAATAAGCTGCTTGTAGCTTGCTAATTTATCCGTAAAGATTGAAGTATCAGATGAAAAAGTCGTTTTGGACATCTTATAAGTATACCTCTGCTAGAGAATATTTTCGAGCTTAAGCGCGAGCTCTGCCTCGTCCTTAAACGCATCAATATCATCACCATCATTCGTGATAAAAATATCGGAGCGCTCTTTTACGGCAGACATATTAAGGGTTGCCGTGTCGCCGCTACTCGTCATCTCCGCGGCCTCCTCAAGCTGAAACTGCTCAAATGTCCTGTTATCTTCACCTGCGCGGTTACGCGCCGCTGCGTGTGCCATAATACGGTCGTATCGGACTTTCTGGTCGGCATCTGCCCATACCATCACACCATCCATTTCATGGATGCGATCGGCCTCACCTGGGTTGCGAAGACTCACGACAACAAGTCCACCGGGATACATATCTGCAACTTGGCTGTACTGCTCAACAGCTTTGTCCACTAGTACACCAAGATGTCCAGATTCACGGCGCCACTCTGCGCTAATTGTACGGAGAATTTCACGGGTTGGCTCCTCACCCCTAGCCCGTGCCTCATCTCGGAGCAAATCACTTGCCGAGATGAAAAGAAAATTGTGACGCTCTGCCAGCATATGGCCGATTGTATCCTTGCCACTGCCGTTTGTTCCCGAAAGTCCAATAAGAACAAAGCTCATTTTAATTCCCCACTCCAGCCTCAGCGCTTGCCGTCGGCACACTCTGCCAATTTTGCTCGTCGCCGTAGCTACGGCTATGGCTTCTCGCAAAAATTGAACAGATTGCACTCGATGGCAAGCACTTCACTTCACAGACTGTGGAATTAAAATCAGCTTTAAACATCCCGTCTATTCTACCAGAAAACCCCGGACCTGCCGGGGTTTTCATGAATATCACTGACGACTTATTTTATTTAATATAGTCGTGGAGTTTTTTGCTGTCTTTGTGCTTGCGGAGCTTGGCGAGTGCTTTTGCTTCGATCTGACGGATACGTTCACGGGTAACGCTGAATTCCTGCCCTACTTCCTCTAAGGTGTGACTCTTGCCGTCTTCTAGTCCAAAGCGGAGCTTGAGGATCTTTTGTTCGCGCTCTGTCAGTGCACCAAGCATGTCTTTGACGTGCTCCTTAAGAAGCTGGTTGGTAGCTGATTCTTCAGGAGAGATAGTGTCTTCGTCCTCAATGAAGTCAGCGAGTACTGAATCTTCTTCATCATCACGTACAGATGCATCAAGCGAACTAATGTCCTGCTTAATCTTCATGATGTGCTCTACCTTCTCTACCTCGATCTCCATTTCTTTGGCGATTTCTTCGTTGGTAGGCTCGCGGTTGAGTTCCTGGGTTAGGCGGCGCTGTGTACGAAGTAATTTGTTAATTGTTTCAACCATGTGCACCGGAATACGAATCGTTCGTGCCTGGTCAGCAATCGCGCGCGTAATAGCCTGGCGGATCCACCATGTTGCATAGGTAGAGAATTTGAATCCCTTGTCCGGATCGAACTTCTCAACGGCGCGCAACAAACCAGTGTTACCTTCTTGGATAAGATCAAGAAGATCGAGGCCACGGCCCACGTAGCGCTTCGCAATAGACACGACAAGACGCATGTTTGCCTCTGCCATCTTGTCCTTGGCGCGCTTGTCACCTGCAACAACTTTTTGTGCAAGCTCCAGTTCCTCTTCTGCGTTAAGCAGTGGAATTTTACCGATTTCACGAAGATACAGACGGACTGAGTCATCAGCGATGTCGTCAAGATACGCTTTTTCATCAATGACGATCTCTTCGTCATCTTCGGCAGTCCACTCGTCGCTCATTTCAACGGCAGGACCATCTACTACTGGGTCAGCAGCCGCATCTACGGTGATTTCAACGTTTACTTCAGCAAGTTCGGTATACAGTCCGTCCAATACCTCAGCATTTTCTGGCACATCTGGAATAACCGCAAAAATGTCTTGCTGTGCAATCTTGCCTTCTTTTTTAGCTTTTTCTACTAATACTTTCTTAATATCATCGATTGATACTTCTTTGGGTGCCTTGTCTTTAGCCATGCATACTCCTCTTTGGGTTACCGCATTTATAGCAGTGTTTTGAGCTGTGCATCGAGGTCTTTCACCTCTGATAGCAGCACAGCTATCTCGGCATCATCTGCATCATGCAGCAGCCGCGAAATTTCCGCTTTACGGGTCTTAATATATTGTTCTTGGAGACGGTTTCGTTGGCGCTTTAGCTCTTGCTGCAGCTGCACATCGTCTAAATCTTGGTACAACGCTTCGTACTGTAATGACACTATTTTAATATATTCGGTGATATCCTTCAACTCCTGCTGTCCTGCGAGCTTTCCGTCGAAGTCTGGATGATCTAAAAGATATGCCAACAATTGCCGAGCCGGCTCCTCTGGTAAGGATTTTTCATTCACATCTTTGAGTTCACCACGAATTCCGGGCCGCATAAGTCCAATTGCGAGCACCTGGTCCTGCAGTTTCTTTCGCTCTAAAAGATGCTGGTCAACAACGACCTCTTTTCGGGTCTGTTGTTTACGAGAAACGCGGGCTTTAGGGGCTTCTTTAAGCTTACTTGCGATCGCATCAGGACTGACGCCTAGAATCTTGGCGATTTTTTGTGTGTAATGATCCTGCTCTACGCTATCCGGGAGCTGCCGTACGACTGCCAGTGTTACATCACTGAATTCACGCTTGTCTGGAGCTTTTTCTAGATCGAGCCGCTGCGCGTATTGATCAATCACCCAATCAATCGCATACTGCGGATTTTCAATCGCTTGGTCCCATAATGACTTGTCTTTTTTAATAAGCTCGTCCGGGTCTTTACCCTCTGGGATAGAAATAATGTTTAGTTTCACACCGACCTTACTGGCGATCGGAATAGCGCGTTCTGTTGCGGCGATGCCAGCTTTGTCCTGGTCAAATGCCAGACGCAAGTCGCCCGTAAACCTACTTATTGTCTTCAGATGCATTTCGGTAAGCGCTGTACCAGCGGTTGCGACGACATTTTTTACTCCAACTTGATGACTGGCGATAACATCGAGGTTGCCTTCGACGAGTACCGCGAAGCCATCACGGCGCAAGCTGTCTTTCGCGAGATGCAGTCCGTACACATGACGGGACTTGTCATACAGCAGTGTCTGCGGGGTATTAAGATATTTTGGTGCGTTAGGGTCATCGTCGAGTAGCCGAGCCGTAAAGCCAATTACCCGCCCCTGCTGGTCCTGCAGTGCCACCATCAAGCGGCCACGGAACATATCTTGAATACCGCCACGGTAGCGCTTGGCTGTCAGGCCAGCCTGGGTTAATTCTTTTTCCGTAAAGCCTTGTTTTTTAAGGTAGTCAATTAAGGCAGAGCCATTATTCGGCGCGTAGCCAAGTCGGAATTCGAGGGCAGTTTCTTTGGTAAACTGGCGCTTTTTAAAGACGTACTCTAGTGCTACCTGATTCTTACTAAACTGCACCTGATAAAACTTGCAGGCCATCTCATTCGCCGCATACAGACGTTCCTTGAGCTTGCCGTTACCACCGCCGCGTGAACCCCGAAACTGCTCAAGATCAACGTTAGCCTTGCGTGCAAGTAACTCGAGCGCTTCTTTGAACTCTAGGCCTTCAAGCTCCATGATAAAGCTAAAAACGTTGCCGCCCTTGCCAGATGAAAAATCATGCCAAATACCCTTCTCTGGACTGACCATAAAGCTTGCGGATTTCTCGCTCGTAAATGGACTTAAGCCCTTAAAATTACGGCCAGCACGCTTTAGCTCGACATATTCACCAATTACATCTTCAATGTTTAGGCGTGATTTGATTTCTTCGACAGCGTCCATATCTGTTAGTAAGTATGTGCTACTTGCCCGAAACAGACAAGCAGTAGCAGTAAGCTCTAGTGTTTTTGCCCCTACGGCGGTATGATTATGCATAAGCATGACAGAACACAATCAACCTCATAATCCGTACCAATTTATTGTGGATGCCAACCACGCAAAGCCGCGCCTGGGTGGCAATCTAGGCACCTCAAAACAAGGTCGTCTTTTTATTGTTTTGGGCGGCGTAATTGTACTACTCATTATTGGTATTATTGTTGCCACCTTACTCTCAAGCGCCTCCAACGCAGGCCGCGATGAAATTCTGAAGGCCACGCAAAAGCAAACCGAGATTATTCGTATTAGCGAGATTGGGCTGAAGCTTGCCAAGGGATCCAGTGCTAAGAACCTGGCAACAAGCGTGAATCTCAGCCTCAAGTCAGACCAAACTACGCTGCTTGCGACGCTGAAATCAAATGATATCAAGGTATCTGACAAGCAATTAGCTCTCGGTAAAAATCAAAAAACTGACACGCTTTTAACGAGCGCCGAGCAATCCAATAAGTTTGACGAAGTATTCATCCAAACGATTCAAGCCCAGCTCGTTGACTATCAAAAGACTCTTAAGGCTGCGTACGAGAAATCTGATAGCAAGAAAGTCAAAACAGCACTTCAGACTCAGTATCAAACTGCTGGCCTGCTCGCAACCGCCAAGCAGTAACTACTCAACTGCCGGAACACTTGTGTCTATGCCAGCTACAAGATTATAGCTGTGCAGGATAAGTGCCTGGACCTCTTCCCACGGCAGTTGCCCGCTGACAATAATGGTATTCCAGTGCTTTTTGTTCAGGTGATAGCCCGGCATAACCGATTCGTACTTGTCACGTAATAGCACGCTGAGCTGCGGATCACACTTCAGACTAATACGCACCGGTGACTTGCCTTCTGGAATCAAGGCAAACATTTTTTCCGACACTTTGTACACGGCCACTTCTTCACCAAATGGATAGTCCCGTACGGCATTTGGCATTGAGAGGACGTATTCTTCAACTGTTTTATGATCTAACATAGAGGCTAGTATACCTCATTTATGGGAGAACTTCCTCCTTATCAACATCGGCCAGGTGCAAAATATACGCCCCGTGTCGATTTGGCTGCAGGTGGTATCGATCCGCAAAATCTGCTGCGGTCGTGCCAGGCTGTGGAGTGACATCAAGTACGAGCTGATCGGCACCTTGATCTCGTGCATCATGCACAAATTTATGCATCATCTCACGTGTTGCATCATCATCTGCTCGGCTCGTGGCAGCGATTTCAGTCAAACGCACTACCTTCCCGTCTTGTTCGATGACCGCACCAGCCAATGCCACAACTGTTCCAAGCTGGTGCTTTACACCGTAGAGCATGTCCCTTGACTATAGTCCGTCATGGATCTCTGGATATGATAAGGTCTTGAGTTCTGCATCGTCAGGCAACTGGTTGACGACATTCACCATCGGAAGAAAAATGCCATGATCCAAAGGACCTTCAATTCTCTCTATTGTTTGCATTGCCACAATACTGCCCTCCTCGCCTTAGTAATCTCGAGTATAGGAAATTACCGCTGAGAAAACGGTGATAAATATTACCGTAAGCTTAATAAAAACAGCTGTTTGATCGTAATAGAATGATTTTGACAAATATGTAATTTTGTAAAAATCCTGTACACTTATATGTATACGTTAAGGTATGGCGGGGGCTTCCATGATAACACTAGCAAGAGGTGCGCAGCACATGCGCATCCTAAAATCAGTAGCTATGATCGCGGTTATCGCAGTCAGTCTTGTCTCGCCGCTCTACCATTCCCCTCGCGTCTCAGCAGCACCGGTTATAACACCCAAAAACCTCAGGTTTACGAATAGCAGCGGCACGCACGAATGTGGGCTGTACACAAATATAGCCTCCCTTACCCAAAAATGGGATGCCACACCGGGCGCCACCAGCTACAACTACAAGGCCGTCCTTCCAAATGGCAGTACTTACGGCCCTGTTAATGTGGGTGATGCCACCAGTATCACCAGCTCATTCGATGCAGAGGGTACGCTAAGCTTTAGTGTCCAGAGCGTGTACGACGGAGCTCTTACTTCCGACTGGGCAGACTCATGTAACGCTACTTACGACATAACAAAGCCTGTTATATCAAGCAACATAGCTGCAAATGCATCACTCAGTAAAACAGTAACGATTACCGAGACTGTAACTGATGCAAATCCGCTCGCCTATGCAATACGCATCTTAAATGCGGCTGGCAATCCTGTAGTTGTCAATGGGAAAGCCCTGGGGGCATACGCAAATCCCGTGACCTCCAATACGCTTTCATATGAATGGGACACCACCAAAGTAGCTGATGGCCCATACAAGATACAATTGAGCGCCCGCGATAAAGCCGATAATGCGGAAACGGTCATAATTGACGTCACCGTAGACAATACCATGCCTGGACTTACTATTGATCCGTATCCTGCGCCTGTCAGTGACAATACCCCAACGATCAGCGGAACCGTCGACGACAACAATACTACTGTGCAGGTAACAATTGGTGGAAAAACATATGCCACCCTACCAAGTGATGGGAGATGGAGCATTACGACCGACCCCCTTGCTGATGGTTCATACACAATCTCTGCCGTGGCGACTGATGCAGCCGGTAACATAACTACTCCGCCGGCAACGGGCTCAATTACCACGGACACTACCGCGCCAATCCCAACAATTACAGGCCCAGCAAACGGGTTAGTCACACGCGGAGCCGTACAGATTAACGGAACTATTAGCGAACCAGCGGCATACCGGCTGACCATTGATGGCGCACTTGTATATAGCGGATTGGGTACCGATGTTTCTTATCTATGGAATACAAACCAGCTACCGAGTGGTACCTACTTCATTACCCTAACCAGCACTGACACGGCCGGGAATAACGCAAGTGATTCAATCTCCATTACCATTGATAACACCGCTCCTAATCCGCCCACAAGGACAAGTCCAGCAGATGGTGCCATCGGCACGAGTGCAGCCCTTCCATTTTTATCATGGCTCGCGGTTGCCGACAGCAGTCCAGTAGTTTATAGCGTACAAATCGCTACAGATGCCGGATTCGGAAATGTCATAACGAGCACATCCACGAGCAACACCAACCTACCCATCGGTGCATATAACGACGGCACTTACTTTTGGCGCATACAGGCGTGTGACGCGCTTGGCAACTGCGGCGAGTGGTCAGCGCCGTGGCAATTCACAATTGATGACACGGCACCAATTATAACCGTGGACGAATCAGACACCACCGACACAACCCCAACGGTAAACGGAACTGTCAGTGACCCTGGCGCAACCGTTACCATCAAAGTAAGTGGCATTACCTACGCAGCAGTCGTGAGCACCGTTCCAAATGCCCATGGGACCTATAACTGGTCAGCCGAGGTTAAGCGAACGCTGAGTGTGGGTGCCCACACGATTACGGTATTCGCAAAAGATGCACTCGGCAATAGCACGGTATATGGAGGAGCAATTACCATAGTACGGTCAACAAATGCCAGCAATGATGTTATCAATCGACTTGCAGCCGAAGCAGCGGCGCTAGGCAGTAATAAGCAAACTGGAGTCGTTGGCCAATCTACTACCGCCCCAGGCGAAGATAATAAGCCCGCTCAGAGCCAATCAAACTTTCTCAAGCTCGGATGGTGGTGGCTACCACTAATTCTCGCACTCGCTGGTGCCACCTACATCGGTTATTACTATCGAAGCAGCAAGTAATCCCTGCTTACGTTTTACTATTTTCCGAAATACGCTAAATAATGCTGAAGTTCCGCGATACTTGCCTGAATATCATCAAAGGCACGGTGGACTTCTTTCTTTTCAAAGCTGACATCATATTTGGCCTGCATAAGTATTTTCCATGCAGAAACGTCGAGCATACGGTAATGGAGTATGTCTTCAACTTCCGGCCACCAACGCTTGATGAACTGACGATCATTATGGATTGAGTTACCCGCAAGTACAGCCGGCTCATCACCAAACTGCGCCTGAATAAACCCAACGAGTTCGTGCACCACGTCGCGTTCATCCCTTCCCTCGGTACGAACGCGCTCCGTCAGGCCGCTTTTGGCGTGCTGAGCCTTGGCCCATTCATTCGCACGATCGAGCACCATATCATCGTGGTAAATTACTGCTTCATAGCTTGCCAAAGTTTTGAAGTTAAAATCGGTTACTTCAGCCGCAACTTCGATAATAACGTCATTTTGGCTATCAAGCCCTGTCATCTCCAGATCCACCCAGAGTAGTTTTGTCGGAATAGCATTTTTATCAATAATCATGACCAAAGTATAACACCTATACAGCCCCAGTCATGTAGTACCATAGATATATGAACATCAAACACATCCTCGCGGTCGTCGCTTTTATCACTCTCATCGTGGGTGGCCCAGCCTATGTACTCTTTGTAAAAGAGCCGCCAAAGCAGCAGCAAACAACTACAGATACCAAAACGGAACAGAAAAAAGTGATCACAGAGCAGCCCAAAGAGCCCGCTTTTGATAAAACGAAGTACTCTTATGATGACCCGACCAGCATCTGGGTTGTATCAAATAAACAGCGCCCGCTTAATCCTAAAAATTATGCACCAAGTGATCTTGTAAGCGTTGGTGGTGGCCAGCAGCTTCGCAAAGAGGCGGCAGATAATTTAAGCAAACTTTTAGCAGGAGCAAAAACAGCCGGCCTTACCATGAGCCCGCTCAGCGGTTACCGATCATACAATACCCAGGTCACCGTCTACGGTAACGAGGTGAAAGCAAACGGACAAGCCGTCGCAGACAGCCAAAGCGCCCGTCCTGGATACAGCGAACACCAGACAGGACTCGCAATCGACGTTGGCGGCGGTGGGTGTGGTATCGAAGACTGTTTTGGCGACACTGCTGCAGGTAAATGGCTCGCTGCAAACGCTCATGCATATGGATTTATCATTCGTTATCCCGAAGGTAAACAAGATGTGACCGGATACCGCTACGAACCATGGCATATTCGTTACATCGGAACTGATCTCGCAGCCGAAATGCACAAAAAAGGAGCCCTGACTCTGGAAGAGTTCTTCGGGCTCCCTGCTGCACCGAGCTACTAACTCTAGGCTACAAGTTCGTCAATTGTTGCAGCAATCTGCGCTTCCACATTGGCAGCATCAAGTAGCGTACCATCTGGGTTTAGGTCCTTCATGAAACCAAGCTGTGCAATTGTCTGCTTAACATCAGCTTTCACGTTGCCGATAGCCTCGCGGAATGTACCGACTGCCAATGAGCCGCCGCTCCAGCCATATGCAACCGCTGAAACAGGCTTTTCATTCCAATCGATACCAAGCGAGTCAATCGCGTTCTTCTGGATTGCGCTCAATGTGTGGTTATACTCTGGGGTGATAAATAGCACACCATCTGCGGCCTGAACGAGCTCGCTCCACTGCTTCACCTGTGGATCCGTGATCGTGTATGCTTCATTATTTGGTGACAATTCATTGTCAAAAAATGGCATGTTAATTTCCTTGAGATCAGCGACCGTATACGTTACGCCTTCGCGCTTATCAAGATCAGTCTTAATGTAGTCGAGCACTTTATCTGCGACACGGCCCTTACGCGCACTACCGATTACGACGAGGATATTGGACATTTTTACTCCTTTATGCTATATTTTTTATAGTTAACAGAAACTAGTATAGAGCATTACTATATTTTGTAAAGTCATGAATGTCACAATAACTCAATCAGCTACAGAAATTGAACCCCGCATCGGCTGCGTAGCCGCTGCTATGGAGATTATCGGAGCCAAGTGGACTTCCCTTATCCTCAAGGAGCTGTGCTCTGGGTCAAAGCGCTTCTGCGAATTTGAGCAAGCTATTCCTAAGATTAATCCGCGAACACTCAGTCAGCGTCTTGATGATCTGGAGTCACACGGTATTGTAACTAAAGAGCGATTCAACGAAGTACCACCACGCATTGAGTACTCGCTCACCAAAAAAGGACAGGATCTTATCCCTGTCCTCAAAGCTATGGCCGCCTGGGGCAACAAATACCACCAATAAAACTATTCCTTCGGTGAAAAGCCTAAGCAAACCGAGTTAATACAGTAGTGCTTGCCGCCGTCTGGAGCGTCTGGGGCGTCAAACACGTGACCAAGATGTCCGCCGCAGTTCTTGCAAACAACTTCAGTGCGAACCATACCTAAACTATCGTCAGGACGAAGCTCTACGGCATCGTTTGTAGCCGGATTGGCAAAGCTTGGCCACCCAACCAAACCAGGCGTAGTTGATTCATACTTTTCGGTACTTCTAAAAAGTTCAGCACCGCAGTTGGCACAAGTATAAGCGCCCTGTTCTGAGTGATTTAAGTATTCGCCCGTACCAGGAGTTTCCGTGCCTTTATCAAATAGAACACGTTTTTGCTCATCAGTCAGATTTGGATTTTGCTGCATGGTCTTTACTCCCCCAACGCCACTTTGGCGGTTCACCGTATTTAAATGATACGAACAAAAGCCCTAGAATGTCTGCAAATAATATCACTAAAAATATAGTGATATCTTTTGTTCTTAGTTGCTCCGTTGGGCTACCAGTAGAAACGAGCCACAGCAGCGCCGCGAGCCATACCGCCAGAAACAAACCAAACGCTATCCAGCCCTTGCGATTTGCGGGCAGTCCCCAGCCCCAACCGTACTTTTTTGCTTTGAACCAGTACTGCTTTTCACCACCTGCAACCATAACTATTTAATCCTTTTGTATGCAAGACGACGGACAAAAATTACGATACGAAGCAGTAGCTCGAGTGCGATAACCTGTAGGAGAAAAGAAACCGTAGATTGTACCGTAAGATCTCCCATGGGAACGCCTTGACCCTGGAACTGATCAGAAAAACTAATCTGCGACACAATAGGTCCAGTAAGGCCGGCCAGGAAAAACGTAGTAGCGCTTCCTACGACAATCGCGACAATAATTGATGCAATATCTTTTCGAAGTAGTACCTTTTCAATAGCCGTCATTGTTAATTCCCTAGTCTTTCTTTTTATCTAACTTATCAAGCTTGAGACCCATAATTACGAAGTAAATCACGACCGCAACCGCGACAAACTTAATCGTTGAATCGATGAGCAGTCCGAAGTCAAAGGTTGCAGTTCGATCGCCAATCTTCACAAATAGATCGAGACCGTCGAGACCACCCTTGCCTACTAATAGATCAACCATTGGCGTGATCACACTACTAACGATGTTCTTAACCAAGTCAGATGCTTGAGTACCGATTGCAAGACCAACGGCCAGTCCGATTACCCCTTGCTTACGGATGAATTCCGTAAAGCCCTGTGCCTTTGAGGCTACGCGAGTAGCTGGTACCTTCTTGGCAACTGCTTTAGCTTTTGCCGCCTTAGCCACTGCTGCCTTGCCTACTCTTGTCTTTGGAACACGCTTTTTTGTTGTACTCTGGGATTTCTTAGATTCTGCCACAATCACTCCTTTATGCTTAATCCCGACCCTTTATATGGGCTAGTATACGACCGGAATTGCAATTGCTCAAGTAGCTGAAGTTATTGGGTGTGCGCACGGAGGAAATCTTCGGCACGGTAGTACATAATTCGCTTTTGATTAGGATCGAGCCGATCAAGTCGCTGCACCACACTTCGCATCTTTGGGCTCTTCGCAAATACCGCACGGTGTTTATCAATAAAGCGCCAGTATAGGCCGTCCCAAATATTCGCCCACTCACTACGCTGATAGTCACTTTTATCGATCAAGGTCTTGCTTGTACAGATATACGGACCGCCCTCTAACGTACCGTTATCCGCAAATTGTGTCAGAGCGTAGACATGCGGTGCAAGTGCCCAGTCATGTGTATCAATACATAGTTCATTAAACCACTGACGGATATCGCTTGGATCAATTTCACAGATTGTCATGAGCGTTCCAGCAATCAGTAGACGCTCGCTGTGGTGAGCATATCCACGCGCATAGAGCTTCTTCACGAGGTCATCAAACACCGGTATTCCAGTAGAGCCGTCATACCATGCACTCGTTAACCTTCTATTAGATTTCAGTGGGTTTGACTCACGAATTGCCTTGCCTCCGACGATACCGACACCGCGCATAAATTCGCGCTGACCAAGCACATTTCTAATAAATGGTTCGAGGCTTTCAAGGGGTACTGGCTTATCGGCATGCCGCTTCAGCGCTGCCTGCACAACTTGCTGGGGGCTCAGTAATCCGATATTGAGGCTTGATGACAATGCACTGTGATACAGCCACGGTGCATCGCTCATAAACTGGTCCTGATGGAGACCGTACGAATCTAGTCGGTGCGATACGAAATCATGCAGCCACTTCACCGCTTCCATGTGGCTGGTTGGCCAAATAAAATCAGTACTGCCTGGATTATCTGGGAAATGCTTCTCAACAAAATCCCTCGCTTCATCCACCCACTTGTTGTCGCCAAATGCCGCAAAGCTCGGCAGCTGGCCCGCTAGCGCCTTGGGCTTAGCGTCAATCACCCAACTGCCGCCTACTGGCTTATAATCCTCGAGAAGCACATTAAAGCGCTCGCGCTGCCACTGATAAAACTCATCAAATGGATGCACGTGCCGCTCCGCAAAATACTGGCGCACTTCATATTCTTTTAGGTAAAAGTTTGGATGTGACAAGAATTCAATAGCCGGCGCATCATCACCCATATCACGGCGTGCCGCAAGTAGCCGCGACGTGAGCGCCTCGTGGCTGAGGTCAAACATAAAGGTACGGTCAAACTTACGAACCTTGTCTAGTAGATCCCGCATCTGCATAAATACATCAAGCTCGATGTATTCAACCTTGTATCCCGCTGCCCACAAAACTTCCTCAGCATAGCGGCGCATACTGGCACGCATCAGAATCAACTTCTGCTTATGCAGCTGCATGCGGTGCTCTTGATCAAGACCAAATAATAATGGATCCTCGACCATAAACACGGTGTCTACTTCTGGTAGATGTTCGGTCATGAATAGTTGGTGAGGATAGAGGACTAAAGCGCTTTTCATTACGCTTATTCTTACAGATTGCGCAGCAAAAAGCTACTACATGCTATCTGGCGCGTGGATACCGAGGAGGCCGAGGCCCTCTTTCAGAGTATCAGCGTACTGTTGAACGAGGTAAAGACGCTCCGCTTCACGTGGATCACCGATGACGCGGTTGTGTTCATAAAATCTATTAAAGCTCTGAGATAGCTCATACAAGTATCCACTGATATGGTGTGGCATAAAATCATGGGCCGCCTTAGCGACAATTTCCTGGAACTCATTAACTTTCCTGGCCAGACTTCTCTCGCCCTCTTCAAGTGTCTCGGGCTGTCTTGCGGTCGAGGCGGTCTTACCAAGGATACTTCGGGCACGCGCATGTGCATACTGCAAGTAAGGACCACTATTACCTTCAAGGCTAACTGACTCATTGATATCAAAGGCGATATCACCACCCAAACGGTGCTTCAGGAACGAATACTTAATTGCCGCAAGCGCCGTATTGTAGTGATCGGCATCCGGATTCTGCTCTGCAACAACGCGGTCGATCTCATCAATAACCTCAACCGCACGGGTTACATTACCGAGCCTTGAGCTCATCTTCTGACCACTGCCAAACCTAATAGTCCCGTTAGCAAAATGCGTCTGCTTGGCAGCTAGGTCCGCGTCAATCTCGCCAAGTGCCGCAAATACAACTTTCATATACTCCGTCTGGTCATTACCAGTCATAATAACGCGCCTATCGTAGGCAAAATCAGCTGATTCAGTAACGATAACGCCAAGGTCTTTGGCTTCGTATGTCGGCAAGCCCTTTGAAGTAATAAATACGCGTGTATGCAGCCCTGACTTTTCGCCATCGAATACCACGGCCCCATCACTCTCGGTAAATACTGGGCCGATGTTCTGACGTACAAGCTCCAACCCAGGGTTCGTCGTACTACTTTCTGGGTAGTACTTATCAAATGGCGCTACTTTTATCTTTTCGTAGAAATTCTTGAAGTAGTCGTAACTCCATTCTCTGCAGGTCCAATATATTTGTGCGAGTGGACTGTCATGATCATTCTCTGTGTGGAACGCATAAATTTTCGTGTTTATGTCTGTAATCGTCGATTTGGCAGATTCGTCTTCCTCGTAAGCACTAGCACCTGCAACATATCTTGCACTAATCCACTGTGCCCTGCTTGATTGGTCTACCTCGTCCAGTTTTTCTGGATATTCACCACCAAGTTCCTGGAGAATACCGTAGAGGCACTTCGCTACGTGCAGGCCGACATCACCGCCAAAGTTTGCACGGAATACTTTAGATCCGGTTGCCTCAAGAATGCGCCCCATAGCGTCGCCAACGATCGTCTGGTACAGATGGCCCGTGTGCAATTCCTTGAACGCATTTGGACAAGAATATTCAAGCAGCACTGCATCATACTGCTTTATCTGCCTAAGGTCGTAGTTTAGACCAGAAATGAGCGCATCATCGGACAGTGTGATGTTCAGGAAACCTGGGGCAGCGATATCAATACTTTTCACAGTTTTCACGGAGTCTTCACGAATTTTCACAGCTATTTGATCGGCTATTTCACGCGGATTTTTGCCAACCTGCTTTGATAGTTGTAGCGCAATGTTTGATGCATAGTCACCAAATTGTTCATCCGGACGCGTCAGAACTACGCCCACGTCAATATCGAACAACTCTTTTACCGCATGTTGGATTAGGTTTGAAATTTCCTGCATATCACCCCTATTCTACCAGAGGTGACGACAGATTACATCAGCGTTTACTTGCTTGAGGAACGAATAGTATGCAGCAGCTCGTACGCGAGTAGATAAAATACACTGATTAATAGCGTAAATGAGCCCGTAATCACATAAGCCTGGGCGTGCTCTACTGGTCTAATAATCGTGTCTGAGATATCGAACAAAAGTGCCGCCGGCTGGAACAGTGCATCCCAGGTATTCCAGCGCAGTATTCTACCTAAATAGATTGCGTAGCTACAGAGCACAAACACAGCGCCGACAAGCGCATAAGCCTTGATGGCAGCTAGTCGCCTGTTTAGTTCTCGGTGGATCAGATACGTGCCAATATAGCCGGCAATAAAGCCGTTAAAAATAAACGAGCTAAACAATACTGCATCAAAGATAATGCTCACCTCGCCTGTCTGCCGAACATGAATCAGATCACTCACCATATAAAAACTATTCGGTAAAAAGAGTAGCCATGCCAGAGTAAGCCCAATATTTGACCAATGTTTCCATGATACGTACTGCAAGCGGCGAACCAACCACAGCGCAATAAACGGCGCGGCCCATGCAAGCATCAGGTTCCATAGCATAAACCAGTATCTGAAATTGTCTGCTTCCAGGAGGCGAAACAGGAACAGGAGCACGCTCGCTGTGTTTGTAACAAGTAGTAGCGCAAAAATGCGGTTGAAACTACTCGTCTTAAAGAAACTCACCACCTCTTTTGACTGAGAATATCTGGTAGTCATTGACCACCGACGGTTTTCCCGGGCGCGGGGCGCTGTATGGGTGGTTTTCATACTCTTATTGTACTATGAACTGACATCAAGATCCCCTCGCGGTCCACTCCTGATATAATGTCCGTAATGAAACAATACAAATACATCCGTACTTGGCACGCGAGAAACTATGTTTAAGGTTGATTTTCACACGCACTCTATAGCTTCCCCTGATGGAGGTATCACTGCCCTGCAATATGAACAGGCACTAAATAGCGGCAAGCTTGACGCTATCGCCATCACAGATCACAACACAACTGAATTTGCGCTGCACATGCAGCAGCAGCTGGGCGATAAGATCATCGTAGGCGAAGAGATTATGACCACGCGTGGAGAAATCATTGGATTGTACCTCACCGAAACAATTCCGAGCGGCCTCTCGCCAGCCGAAACAATTGAACAGATTAAGGCACAGGACGGCATCGTCTATGTACCGCATCCATTTGAAACAATTAGAAGCGGCCTCTCACCGCAGGTTCTTGAAGAAATTGCCGATAAAATCGACATCATTGAAATCTGTAATGGCCGCGCGTTCCTACAAAATCGCAGCAGCCAGACCGTGGTTTGGTCGCGGCTTAATAACGTTATCGGGGCAGCCAGCAGCGATGCACACGGGAGCCTTGGCCTCGGCAAGACATACAGTTCGCTGCCTGAAATGCCAACCAGAGAAAACCTCGTCGCACTCTTGTCACGGGCGACCCATCACACCGGACGACCCGGTGCCCGCACCCTGCTCTACCCCAAGTATCACAAGCTCCGTAAGAAATTGAGAAAATCATGAATATAGATAACATTATTTTCGCACTGCTCTTCTTCCTGCCCGCTGGAATATCAAACATGACGCCAGTATTTAGTAGCAAGATCCCCTATGTTAAAAACTGGAATACACCACTAGACTTCGGTAAAAGCTATCGTGGTCAGCGTGTTTTTGGCAAAAACAAAACTTGGCGAGGCCTCCTGAGCGGTGTAGTGCTTGGAACACTGACGGGTTATATCCTCAGCCAGACATACTTCACTGACTATGATACGGTTCTGTTTACACTGCTTGCGGCAAGCATGAGCTTTGGTGCCCTGGCCGGCGATGCGGTTGAGAGCTTTTTCAAGCGGCAACGTGGCATCCCGTCAGGAAAGCCATGGTTCCCTTTCGATCAAACTGACTATATTATTGGCGGACTACTCTTTACGCTTCCCGTAACGATCGTGCCGTTCTGGGTGGCCGCTTGGGTACTTGCACTCTATTTTGGGCTACATCTGCTTTCGAGCTATATCGGATACCTGTTAGGGCTTAAAGAGCTTCCCATCTAGAGACCAGAACAAGGCCCTCTAGCTGAAATGCTAGCTCTGCATCCTGCGGACTAATTCCGTTAAAGAATGCCTCGTACTGCGATGGCATAGCCTTGAGTGCACGTAGTTTTTTATCCAGCACTTCATCTGGTAATTCTAGGGTTATATCACAAATTGACTCGGGCACGAACTTTGGCACATCAATATTGAAGTATACGTTCATGCTGTCATGAATACTCTTAAATGCAGCATCGTAGACCTCTTCAGTATGCACAGCGTACCAAACCTTTGGCTGACCTTCCAATTGCGCCGCTGCAGCTAAAGTCCAGGCAGATACAGCCCGGTGATCATCATGCCCCGTCAGCCCATCCGGCGGAAAGGTAATGATGCTATCAGGCTTAAACGCATTAATAATTTCTACAAGGCGAGAAACTGCCTCATCGGCCGAGACCGCCGCACAGCCGCCATCCGCATATCCAAGCCACTGATGGGTACCGACGCCGAGTATCTCCAGCGCGTTCGTCAATTCTTTGGCGCGCGTTTCACCGAGGGTTTCGGCTGGCCAACGCAGCGCATCCTGCACGCCCGCCTCACCTTTTGTTGCAGTAACGCAAGCTACGCGCTGCCCATTTGCGGCTGCCATAGATAATAAGCCGCCAACCATAAATGTTTCATCGTCAGGATGCGCCCAGACCCCCAAGACAGAGCCAAGCTGCGCGATATTTGAATCCGTGCCCATACCTACATTGCCCTCTCTTTCATACGCTGCTCAGGTGTTTCATCTGGTCGGGCAAAATCATCCTCCAGACGATATGTAGTACCGCTTTCCGGCGTAGAAGATTCGATGATATCACAGTCTGTTATTGCACAAAGACGATGCCGTTGCCCTATAAAGGTTCGATATCCAACAAATGGTTTTAGTTCTGTCTCAATTAACTCACCATTATTGTTATCCCAAATAATCTTAGCGCGGCCCTTTATTAGGAAGTATGCTTCCTGCTTCTCATCGTGAACCTGCATACTCAGACGTTTGCCTTCATATATGTGTAGTAGCTTTCCCATGTACGGCAACCCCTCCGGAACCCAGTGCAGCTCATACCCCCATGGCTTTTCAACTCTTTTGATATACTCTTCGTTTGTAAAGCCAGTCGGATCAAAATACGGCGCAGAAGTCATTTATATACTTAGTTCTTTCTTAAACTTCTCTACGAGATCAACCGGTGCTGGGTTGAGGCCGTTTGCGATACCGGTATACAGTGACACAAAATCCCCAAGCGCAATCGTCCAAAGCAACTGATCAAGGATCGTCTCTCCCTTTGCTTCGATAATTTCTGGACTCGGACGCATACCTGATAGTAGTCGCTCACTCACCTCAAAACGTTTCTGTACTCGCTCGTGCTCTAAATTACTTCGGAGATCAATCACAAGATATGGCTTGTCAACGGGTTGCTTGCTCCAGCCAATGAATTCATTGTGATTAAACTCGGGGTACTGTCCTGCCCATGCTACCTGTTTTGCATTCTCATTAAAGCTAATTTTCCATTTATAGGCAGCTGGATACAATTTTGGACCACCATACACAACAATCGATTTTCCAAGCGCCTCAAGTGCGAGCTGTTTAGCCTGATTGGCCTTTGTGGGGACAGTCGGAACCCATGACTTAATGGCAGTATCAAGAACCGCAGAAGCACGTGCAAGTTCAGGGTGTACCTCATTAGTAAGCACACCAGTAGCTCTCAGAATATCAAGGAGCAGCTTGTAGTTAGAAAGAACCGCATATCGTGGCTGCACTACCTTTGGCAGTACGCCGTAAAGGTACCCTTTTTGTTCCGCCTTTTCCTGCAACTTGCCACCACCGGCGATCACCGCAATCTGTGCGCCCTTTGCTTCTGCCTGCTCAAGCGCACTCAATGTCTCCTCTGTGTTGCCAGAGTAACTTGCCGCGATCACCAATGTCTGCGGACCGACATACTGCGGAAGATCGTAATCACGAGCCACTTCAAACGGCAAGGACAACCTAGGCCAGGTATGGATCAGTAGCGCCGCGAGTGCAGAGCCGCCCATGCCGGCGTACACAACATTCTGAATGTCCCCGAAACTCGTATTACCCGACAACGTAAATTCCTGCGTTAGCTGGGCTGCCTGCTTCTCGGCTATCCCAAGCGCATCCTGGGCATCACGTTCATGAATGTTTTTAAGATCATCGAGCATTTATTAGTATCCTTACGTTTATCAACATTACATCTTATTATAGCGGGCCACCAGGCTTGCCCAAATTGTAAAAAACGCTTATGCTGTATGCATAGAATTTGATAACTCTAAATCCGAGGAGGTGGGATGTTCGGACAAGACATTAATGATGCGGCAAGTGACTTCTTTTCACAAGGCGGTTTCGGCAGCCCAGCACCTGGATCTGCAGGCCCAGTTAATCAAGACGGCGCTCAGCCGACTACAGCACCAGTAGCCGATGACACTGCTGCTTCGGCACCGGTAACCGAACCCACCGCAGTACCTGTTAATGGTTCGGATGAACTTCTCGACATTAAGCAAGAAGCCCTACAGGCGCTCAGCCCGCTCGTTGGACACCTCGAACAGTCACCAGAGGAAAAATTCCGCACTACGATGATGATGATCCAAGCCTCAGATGATCAGAGCTTACTTCGTGAAGCCTACGAGGCAGCCAAGGCCATCGAAGATGACAAGAACCGTGCACAGGCGCTTCTCGACATCATCAATGAAATAAACTACTTCACGCAGCAGCACCATTCATAGGGGAGAGCAGCCAGATGCGCGGATTTATTCCGCGCCCTGCGCGATGAGAGGGGATACTCCCCTCTCATAAAGAGCTACTTCACGCAGCAGCATCACAACTAACACATACTGTTATATTCGAAAAAGAACCGGGTAATTCCGGTTCTTTTTATGCAGGTCGATAATATGATGCGTACTGCGCTTGTGGCTTTTGCGGCAGCTCTTCTGGCTGTGGCGCTGGCATTACAATTTGCGGTCGCTGACCTGCCGTCTTAAGAATTGTGTTCGTGGTAGCCCGCATCTCATTCTCAAAATTAGCCAGCCTGCCTTCCAGTGTCGCCACTCGTCTTGCCAGCAACATGCGTTGCTGTTCGGACTGCCTCAGGAGCTGCTGATTCTGTTGGCTGAGCGTCAATAAGTTCTTAAGCGCCTCAGATACCATTGCTACATCTTGCTTTGTAACCATTCGCTCCATGATTCTGTTTCGTGAAATGTCGACGATGTTCTGAACATCTTGTCGGCTGATTGGATTCATGAAGTACCCCCTTGATTTATCCCTATATATCGACCTATCGTCCTTGCTTTAGCTAATCTCCCCCTCAGTTTGCTCTTATTGTACAGCGCTTATCTGGACAATTGCTGTGAGCTGCGTCACAAAAAACGGCAGATTTTTCACTGCCGTTTTCTATAGAAAATATCAACCGCTTACCAGTTTTCGTCGCCAGGACCAGTGTTCACGAGCTCGCTCGGGCCGGCCGCTGGCACATTCTGCGCCGTAGAACCAGAATTAGCTGCATTATTAGTACTTGATGAGCTGCTACTGTTCTGGTTTGATGACGAGCCAGAGGATGGTGTTTGTGAAGTCGTAGAGCTGCTCGGCGCAGTCTCTGAATCAGTCTTTTCCTGTGACTTTTGGTCGTCAATAGACTCGTTCTGAGATGTTGATGCTTTGTCGTCATTATCGAAAATAGCACGGTAAATCCAGCGGCCACCAAAGAATAATGCAGATGCAATTAAGAATGTTACAAGTAGTGTCACGATAGCCAAAAGCCATGCGGTACCCTTGCGCTGGCGTCGTTCAGCCGCGTAAAAATTCTGCACCTCTTCGGGCATTACTGATTCTGACTTTTTTCGTTTGAATAACGCCATAAGCTCACTCCTTGAATTCACTATATATTACCAGATAATTGCCTAATCCGCAACAATAAATCCACCGCATCAATGAAATCAAAAATAGCCAGGAATTTACTTCCGGGCTATTTTATCGAAATTCAGGAAAGAGCAGCCAAAGAAATCTTTGATTTCCTTGCGCGATGAGAGAACCTATCCCGGTTCCCTCATGAAACTTACATCATACCACCCATTGCGCCTGACATATCAGGGGCAGCAACCTTTGGTTCAGGTACCTCAACCACGAGTGCACCCATTGTCATACTTGTTCCAGCAATTGATACCGCATTTTGGATTGCTTCCTTCGTAACACGAGCAGGATCCACCACACCGGCAGACTTTAGCTCGACAAGCTTGCTTGGATCGTTCACATCAACGCCGTGACCTGGTTTTGCTGCCTTAACCTGTGGAAGCCACTCGTCAGGGTTGAGTCCAGCATTCGTCAAAATAATACGGAATGGTTGCTCCAGTGCCCTGGTAAGAAGCTGATGACCTGCGACAAAAGCATCATCACCTGTCGCCTTAAGACCCTGTGCTAAATTAATCAACGTGACACCACCACCTGGCACGATACCTTCGGCCATCGCAGCCTTAACGGCGGCCACGGCGTCATCAACACGGTACTTCTTCTCTTCGATTTCGGTCTCGGTCGCACCACCAACTTTGATAACTGCAACCTTACCAGATAGTGCTGCGCGGCGCTTTTCCAGGTGTTCCCGGTCATATTCGCTGGTAGCAGCATTTGCCTGCGCAGTAATTTGGTCAATGCGAGTTTCCACATTAACTGGATTACCCGCACCTTCAATAATCGTGGTCTCGTCCTTGGTTACGATCACCTTGCGTGCCGTACCAACAACATCAAGATCAACGTTTTCAAAGGTGTAGCCCTGCTCTTCAGAGATCACGGTCGCACCTGTGAGTACTGCAATGTCACTCAGTGCATCCTTGCGGCGGTCACCAAATGATGGAGCCTTGATGGCAACAGTATTAAATACACCCTTTAGACGGTTTAAGATAAGCGTACCCATGGCCTCGCCTTCAACATCTTCTGCGATTAAAACGAGGTCTTTCTTGCCTGCCTGTGCAAGCTTTTCAAGAAGCGGCAAGAATTCCTGCACAGAAGCGATCTTCTTGTCGGTAATCACAATCGCAGGCTTACTGTACACGGCCTCCATGCGGGCGGTGTCAGTCACCATGTACGGACTCACGAAACCACGGTCAAAAGTAAAGCCTTCGACAACTTCTGACTCAAGATCAAGTCCCTGGCCTTCTTCAACCGTTACGACACCGTCCTTGCCTACTTTTTCAATAATATCTGCGATCAGCTGCCCAATCTCCTTGTCACCAGCAGAGATAGTCGCGACTTCGGCGATACGGCCCTTTTTAGCCGTCACATCTTCTGCGAATGCACTCAGCTCTTGGAGTACCGTGTGCGCCGCAGCCTCGAGACCCTTGCGGAGCAGCATTGGATTGTGACCAGCAGCAATCAACTTATTAGCCTCGCTTAAGATGTGGTAGGTCAAAACAGTAACGGTCGTCGTTCCATCACCAGCCACATCATTCATCTTGTTGGCGGCCTGCTTAATCAGCTCTGCGCCAACTTTGTATCCAAGTGTTTCGTCGTCAACATCAGCGATCTCGACACCCTTAGCAACCGTCACACCATCGTGTGTTACTGTTGGGCTACCGAAACTCTTGCTGATTACAACATTGCGGCCCTTTGGACCCATGGTTGTCTTTACTGCGCTGTAGAGAATTTCTGCACCCGCGAGTACTCTGCGGCGCGCGTCATCATCGTAAAATACTTTCTTAGCCATCTATTCCCCCTAAACTGTCGCGTAAATGTTTTCTTCTTTGATAACTATATAGTCCTGGCCATCGTGCTTGATGTCGGTGTTACTGTAGCCACCGTATACCACGCGGTCGCCAACCTTCACCTCTTTAACATCCTTGCCGACTGCCAATACTTTAGCTAGCTTTGGCTTTTCCTGAGCCTGCGTCGGCAGGTACAGACCACTTGCGGTCTTGGCTTCTGCGGCTTCCTGCTGCACTACTACATAATCGCCGAGCGGCTTAATACTTACAGACATATTCGCTCCTTGTTTACCCTGTTTTTTCGTTGATGATACTCGCAAATGATCATCAACTTCTAGCACTCATAGTACCCGAGTGCTAATTACCCTGTCAAGGGGCGTTGTCTAAGTGGAATCGCAACAACGTCGTCGTTCATTAGTGAAACAAACGGCTCGGGTAATTCACTTCTAAAATTTTGAGCATTAATAAGCATGCCCTCATCAGAAGCAAAACCACTGTAATACATAAAGTAGCCATCACGCCCAAGATGTGCAGCCTCGGGATTTTCTGTTGATGCAACCTCAAGGGGCAAACCAATATCAAAAAAGTCATGCTTGGTTTCATCAGTAGGCATAAGCGCATACTCCGCATTACGAACGGATGTAAGTCGTATACGTGCAAATGCGGGTTCACCCTCAGCTATTGGCGTCATGATCACGAACATACGATAGTCAGGGTTGCGCCTATGAATATCGAGCGCACTATCAAATCGCTTCTGAAGCACACCAAATATGCGCCTGAATGCAAACTGCTCAGCTTCTTGCTCTTGGTTGTGTACGCTTTCAATACTATTCATGGGTCTTCGCCAGTACTTAATGATATTATACAATCCTATTATAAATATTGCAATGATTCCGAGCACGTGATAGACTTTGCTAGTCCGTATCCATCATGGAAGGCACAGCATGACCCCATCGAATATTCACATCGAAGGTCTGGGTTGGGTCGAAATTACTCGATCCCTCCTCGAGAAGAACCATCTGAGGGTGTTCCTCATGGTTCCCGCCGCTGAACAGCCGCAGGTCCACCGCAAGATCGCCAACATCATCAACGGTCTCAACGGAAGGCATGTGTGCTTCACCAGCGCCACCAAGATCGTCGAGTTCCTCATCCCGTCTCACGGGTGCGTCAGCTTCGACTGGAGCCACCAGTTCATGAAGCTGTTCCACCAGGAGCTGCGTCAGGAGTTCGACACGACGATCATCCGTTGGCGCCAAGCGCGCTGACACGGACAACCGGCGGCGGGGTCATCTCCATTGGCGCTCATGCGCATAGTGCCAAGGAGATGCACCTCGTCGGTCGGTCTGGGCTTAGCTTGGATGATGTAACCTGTCGTAGGCACCCTGCCTCCACCTTACACTCATCAGACAACACAAGCTAAGCCCTCCCCCACCGCATATTAAAAAGCCCGGTATATAACCGGGCTTTTATAATTTCTGTTCTTTGGCATGCGCCTTCTTACGTGCTACCACGTCATCAGTGAGACGAAGAAGGAAGCTGCGTATTGGATCTTCGAGATCGCGTACCCTGGACTTAAATGGCTCGAATAAATGCTTCTTGTATATTTTTAGGCGAGCCTCGTCACTTCTTGGCCGTTCTTGCTTCGGGAACAGTGGCAGAATGTGCCTATCGATTGAATGAAAGACACTACCCATCTCGCCACTCATTTTTTGTACAATACCATCGTATATCCGCTGTTGTTTAGGAGTAAATAAAACGCCTGCATCGAGTAATTCATCATAGCTTTCCTTGGCACTGATCATAAGCTCAGGGTCGATGATCACCGTTTTACCAGTCTGATCAAAGGCAACATTCCTGAATGCAAGATCGCCATGAAATAATGCATTAGTATAGAGCTGCATCATCGTATCAATTACCTTATCTACCTCAACCCAAGCTTCTTCAATCTCCATGTTTTCCCAGTCAACGGTATCCATTGTAGCTACATTACCTTCGAAGTATGTCATCAGGTGCGTGGCCTTTTGCCCAACAAGTAAAGCCGCTGGCCGGTATGTTCTAATATCTAAGCTCTCAAGATGCTGGAACAGCGCCATCTCACCGAGTAGTTTGTGCGTCTCGCTGCTTACTCTACTTTTTACCGCCACTTGCTCATGAATTTCATCGTCAGAGCCCTCGGGCAAAAGTAACATATTCCCAAAGAATACTTTATTATGAGAGTCTTCCCGGGTTAGACGATTTCCCGCCTGTACAAAAAAACCGTACTGCATGTCCCTGCGATATAGCCCCTCATCAAGGTACATTCCCTGATCTAAACTATCATTTATCTGAACATACTTCATGTTGTGGTTGATACGACCAGCAACTTCAGGGAGGGCAAACGTTTCAGCAGAGCCATATTGACCAATATCGTATTGAAATCGGTCTATAACTGCTTCAAGGCTAATCTCATGAGCGTTCTCGGGCATGTTCCCATCCTAAGCTCGTTGCGGCTATCAACTCGCTTGCGACTGCTGAAGAAATATACGATGACGCCACTAATTCACGACGCAATTCCTGTAGTTCTTCTGTTTTTGATTTTGCGTGCTCAAACGAGTACGGTGGCAAGAGATGAACATTACCACCAAAAGTCTCTGTAGTGTTGAGTGAAAATGCAACGCTTGCCAATACAGGGCGTTCGATAGTTCGACCCGGCAAGCCAAGTCCATATAGCGCGCAGCGGCCGAGCACATTACCTACTTGAGTAAAAATCTCTTTATAACGTACTACATCCCTGGCTATAAATCTAAGACTTGATTGTACAGTTCGTGAATCATTGGGCACTCCCAGTAAAATGCTCTGGTTATCAGCGCCAAACATTGGATAGACCGAAATGCGTTTATCAACAAGCTGGCCATGTAAAGCAGCGCTTTCAGAATCACGAGGCAACGTCATGATGCGTTTCTGGGAGGTGGTATCAAAATACTCTGTAATTCCAGTCTGCTTCCACACTTTATCGTCAATAAGATGACGATGCGGCTCTATTTGAAGATGGCGTGGATCAGGCTCGCGGTGTTCTGGATTAACAATCTCTGACATATAACCTATATTATAGCATAAACATGGTATTTTATCAATATTCATGTACACAAATAAAAAAACACCCTAACTGGGGTGCATCATAGAGTGTGTTATTGAGATGTAGGCGGTGTTGAAGATGGGGGGGGCGGGCCGGATCCAGGTGGCAGCTGACAGCTGTATAAATCCACCTTGGACCCGGCCCTTTTTCCCTCCCCTGGGGGCCGCCTACGCAGCGGGCCGAGGCAACTGGGCCTCGAGGCGGCGACGACGCTGCCCCTTCCTGTAGCTGCGCTTCGTGCGCGGCCGCTTCTCACCCGAGGGCATGATGGCGATGTCTCCGGAGACCACCTGCAGGATGTTCTCCTGACCGTCGCTCATGGCGGCTGCCTTGTTGTGCTGCTCCCAGCACATCTCAGTCTCGCTGTCGCGGGCCTGACGGGCGTCCTGGTCACGCAGCTGCCAGCACTCGATCTGCTGCTCTTCGATGCTCATGCTAATCTTCTCCTTAAACGCAGAAAAATGGCATTCTTTCTCGGGGTACTGCATCCTCCAGGATGGTAATCTTCACCAAAATGGAAGCACCAGTGATCAGCCTGATCACCAATGTCTCCATTTTGGATACCTACATCTCAATGTGCATGATTCCGAAATGTATTTATCTCAAGAAATCACTGTCATTTTGTCCGCAAAATAGCTTTGCTGTATACAAAATTATGTTGCCAGTATACTCCTGTCATTAAATATTTCAACACCACTTTTAAAACTATTAGTCAATATTTTACATACAACCCGGTAGCCGCGTACAATAGGCTTATGATTAATAGAACTGTACTGATGTCCGGAGTTGATTACTTTAACGCCGAACAGGCAATTAACCCCTACATGTCAAAAAACGACACCATTGATTTGGAAAGAGCTCGTCAGGAGCATACTGCGATTCGTGAAGCCCTTGAGACAGCCGGTGTGAAAGTAATTACCGTTACGCCACCCCGAGACTGCCAGGACGGTGTATACACCGCTAACTGGGCCTTGGTCCGGGGTAACAAGGCAATTGTCTCAAGGCTACCTGATGCGCGCAAGGGGGAGGAGCCTTATGCAAAAATGGTACTCACCGATCTTGGCAAGGAAGTTATAGAAGCTTCTGAAGGACTCCATTTCAGCGGCCAAGGCGATGCTCTGCCTTGCGGCAAATACCTACTGGCCGGCAATGGGTACCGAAGTGATGCAGCAGCGCAAACATTCGCAGCCGAAGCACTCGGCTATAAATTAGTGCAACTGCAGACCATCCCGCAGCGTAATTGGTACGGCAAAAGGGTTATCAACAAAGACTCTGGTTGGCCAGATAGCTTTTTCTACGACATTGATCTCGCGTTATCGGTCTTAAGGGATGACCTCATAGCCTGGTGTCCTGCGGCGTTCACCAAAGAAAGCCAAACGATCATCCGCGAACTTCCAATTGAGAAGATTGAAGTATCAGTACACGAGGCCAAAAAGGCATTTGCCTGTAACCTCGTTTCTACCGGTGAAACCGTCATCATGAGTGGTACCGCACCGCTCCTCAAAGCCGCGATTGAGGCAAAAGGCCTCAAAACGATCACCCCTGAAATTATTGAACTCGTAAAGGGCGGTGGCTACATTCGCTGTACCACCCTCACGCTCGACAATATATAGAGCTACGCCCGGTGCTTAATTGCAGCCCGGACTGCCCCAACCTCGTCCCATGGGTTTTCGCCGTTGGCGCGCTCGATGGTCTTTTCATGCCCCTTACCGAGCAAAATCACAGTATCGCCCTTGCCCGCACGGTTAATCGCAAACTCGATCGCATCGGTTCGGTCATGCACAAGAAACAGATTCTCTTCGCGGACCTTACCTGACTTTTCAGCACCCTCTGCAATCTGATTCATAATCTCCATGCCGTCGATATCGCGGTCGTCCTCTTCGGTCACAATGACTTCATCGGCGTATTTGCCAGCAATTTCACCCTGCACTGCCCGCTTAGCCTCGTCGCGGCGGCCTGCACTGCCAAATAATGCAATCAGCCTGCCCTTTACAACTGGCTTCAGGTCTTTGAATAACTTTTCAAAGCTATCTGGCGTATGCGCAAAATCAACAATCACGTCAAAATCCTGACCCTCGCTGATACGCGTCATGCGGCCTTCTACGTTTTCAAGTGCCACAATTCCCTGTTCGATTTGCTGCTTGGTAAGCCCAAGTGTGCGGCCAATTGCCACCACCGCCAAAGAGTTAGACACGTTAAAGCTGCCGGGGATATTACACGTAATGTCATACGTCTCATCATCAGTTACTGCCTTGTAGTGACTGCCCGCTGGGGTCAGCTCGACACTTTCTGCCCGAATATGTCCAGACTTCAGACCATAGCCAATGGCGTTCAAGACATCGCTCGAAAATAGGCGCGCACTCTCGTCATCAGTGTTCACGATACCGGTGCGAAGACCTTTTTTGTTCGCGTTCACAATCTTAAATAACCTTCGCTTGGCATCTCGGTACGATTCAAAAGTGCCGTGATAATCTAGGTGTTCATGGGTCACATTGGTCATAACCGCGACACTAAATGGCACGCCCCATACGCGGTTCTGGGCCAAAGCATGGCTGGTCGTTTCAAGTACGAGCCACTCAATCCCCTGCTTCTTCATCCACTTGAGCCGCTTCATGAGCGCCGGAATTGGTACGTTGGTCATGTGATACGTCTGCAAACGAATATCGTTGTCCACGCCGTAGGCAACCGTGCTCATCATGCCAGTCTTGATGCCAGCTTCAACTAACATACGGTGAGCCATGTATGTTGTTGTGGTCTTGCCATTGGTACCCGTAATACCAATCACTTTCATCTTGCGGGCAGGAAAGCCGTAGATCACGTTGTATACAATTGCTTCGATCAGGTGACCAAACGGCTCAACCTTCTTAAATAATGTCGTTGGAATAAATAGTTTTACGATTTTTCGGATAGTCATGACATCAAGTATAGCTTGAAATCGCACTTTGTCCGTAACTTCGGTATACTTGAGGTGATGAAAATACTTGGAATTGAGACAAGTTGTGATGAAACCGCAGCGGCGGTGGTTGAAGACGGCAAAAAATTGCTATCAAACGCCGTGTTATCAAGCATGGACCTGCATGCAGCCTACGGCGGCGTCGTGCCGGAGATTGCAGCACGCAGCCATATTGAGGCGATCACCCCTGTTATCGAGCAGGCGCTGTCGGACGCCAACTGCACCTGGGATGACATCGACGCCATCGCCGTAACCTATGGTGCTGGTCTTGGCGGATCGCTCCTGGTCGGTGTTATGACTGCGCGCACCTTGGCAATCACCAAGAATAAACCTCTCTACGCGGTTAATCATGTCGAAGGCCACATCTACGTCAATTTCATTACCGAGACCTCTCTGGACGGCTACACCTTACCTACTGCGCAGCCCCAGTTCCCACTACTGGGCCTGATCGTCTCTGGCGGACACAGTCAGATCGTTATTTGGAAAGATCATTTTGACTATCAACTGCTTGGCCAAACGCACGATGATGCAATTGGCGAAGCCTTCGATAAGGTCGCGAAGCTTATCGGTCTCCCCTACCCTGGTGGCCCGTCTGTCAGCAAGAAAGCGCTCGAAGGTGACGCCCTTGCCCTGCCATTTCCTAAATCACGGCTGCAGAACAAGTACGACTACAGCTTCTCTGGCATCAAGACAGCTGTTCTCAGGACCGCTCAGGGCCTTGTAGGCGCAGATCACACTCTTTCATCATTAGAATTACCAAAACGGCTCACAGAAGCCCAAAAAGCCGACATCGCAGCCAGCTTCCAGCGTATCGCCGTTGAAACAGTGGTTGACAAAGTGATCATGGCATTTGAAGAATTTCAACCAAAGTCAGTTGTCATTGGCGGTGGTGTCGCTGCCAGCCCAGAACTCCGCAAACAGCTCGCCGAGCGCCTACCAATAGAAATTCAATATACCGACCCTAAACTCTGCACTGATAACGGCGCTATGATCGCTACCCTAGGCTACTTCCATGCAAATCTGAGCCAGCCAACCGCTGATCCATACTCGCTCACAATCGCCCCTAACCTCTCGATGTAGTAGCAGAAGCAGCCTGCTCTTCGCCAAGTGATGCGAACATCTTAAACATAACCCTAAGGGTACTGGCCCCTACCTTGCGAATGTCTCTGGCAAGCTCTTCAAAGTTCGGTGCTTGTGGTCTGTCATCTGAAGGTGCATCATGGTGGTCCACAGAGCTTGGCGCAGTACCGCGAAATTCCACCCACTCCCCTGGTACCCTAAAGAAATACTCTCTAGGTAAATCGCCGTCTATGATCAAATTCAACGCTCTTCCTACGACTGACGGCGTTACGTCAGGAGATACTCGACGAGCTAAATCAGTGCGCAGCTCTTTGTATGTTTCTGCAGTGGCGCGTCTCTCAGCATCAATACGTGATTTCAGTCCACTTAGAGGCAGAACCGCGGGCCTAAGACCGCTAAACGAGACTGTTGACTCAGAAGACACTTCTCGCTTATCTATTTCCCCTGTCACCGCTTTTTTAATTACAGTAAGCTCCGTAATGTATTCCCTTGTCTTTGTGAGCTCTTGTTGGAGCTTCTGCTCATAATCAACCGCGGCAGCCGCTCGCCATGCAAGCTCCCCTAGAAATAGGTGCCGCGCTAAATCAACCCGATCCAAAGAAGTAGCTGCGACTATGCTATCTATCTCCTGAGGTTCCAACTGAGCATAGGAATCATCATCTACCAGTTCGTACGCAGATGCCCATTCAATAATTTCTTGACTAGTAAGTCGACCGGATTCGAGTGCCATATCTTATTCCAATTCAATTAGACACATACAATACTATGTAATACAGGTAACGTCAATCACAGCCTTGAGAGGTAATAGTTTATATATCTACCCTTCGGGGCTTGCGCCGAGGAAGGCCTCGCCAACTGTTTGATCGCGGTAGGCTTCGATGTGCTGCACCACTTCATCTAGACTATCAGTAATGTGATACAGCATTTCATCCCCAGGGGTGATAGTGGCCGTCAGATCACGGAGCTGATTCTTGATAAATTCATCGAGTGGTTTCCAGAACTCAGTTCCAACCAGGATAATGGGTACCTTGGCTGTCTTATGGGTCTGGACTAGCGTGAGAACCTCAAACATTTCATCCAGTGTTCCAAAGCCGCCGGGGAATACCACCAGCGCCTCTGATGAAAATACAAGCATCACCTTGCGGGCATAGAAGTGCTGGAAATCCATGGTCTCCGTAACATATGGATTGAGTTGCTGTTCGTGCGGTAGTGCAATATTGAATCCGACCGAGCTTCCGCCAGCCTCGAATGCACCCCTGTTGGCAGCCTCCATAATTCCGCCGCCGCCGCCCGTAATAACCGTGAAGCCATTTTTAGCCAGCTTACCGCCCAGTTCCCGGGCTTGAATATAGTACGGATTTTCTTCCGTAAATCTAGCAGAGCCAAAAACTGTTACGGTTCCTTGGTACTTGCTTACAAGATCAAATCCACGCTGAAATTCGTCTTCGATAGTTTCAAGACGGGCATTCATTTTCTGGGCGATATCAGCCACAAGCTGCGTCCGTGACAGGGGTGATGGATGTGAGGTTTTATTGTTTTTCATGTTTGTTTTTATCTAAACGATAAACATACTCTAGCAAAACTTTAGCATTTTGTCAATACGCTCATGCTTGTGATATACTGACCTTGAAAACAAACAGATTTGTTAGCCACTTTTGGCTCGTACTTTTGAAACAAATCACTTAGTTGGGGCAATAAGCATAAAAGTTTTCACGTGAAAGCTTATTTGCTTATTGCCTCTTTTTGTTATTGACATTCTTGGCGAACAATAAATAATGGAAGCTCATTTCAGCCATCGGGTTACTACCGAATATCAATCTGAGGGAGTTTAGCTAAATACTTCTCGGCGGCATCATTTCCTGCACGTAGCGCAGAGATGACAAACCGTAGTCCTGTCTGTGCTACGTTTTGCTCATGTGGTGCCAGTAGCTCTTCTGGGGTCTTTCCGAAGGCCAGCGATAACTCGGCAAGGCGACTCTGATCTGGTATATATTGAGGATTAACCCTTGTGTGGCGAGCGGGACAGCCGCTCGAACTTGTTTCGCTAGCATTTGATGTCGTGTTTGCCACCTTGAGACTATCGCGCATTTTCCGAAGCGCCAGGTCGCTAAAACTAACCTGATCTCCGTTGAAGCAAAAGGGAGGAGCAATTAAAATAGAACTCCCTGCGGACGTAGAATATGTACCCCAAAATCCGTTAGCCGCCAGAAGGGCCTGATTAAATATCAGCTCCACATCAGGACTTTCCAGCAAATCAGCCACATCATGTAAGCTCTCGGGTGTAAATCGCTTGGACCCACCCTTCGTAGGAGCATGGGTGGATATTGACCGAGCGAGCGAGATAGGGAAGTGAGCTACCGTATCGCCGACTTCTTCTAGTACGGTACTTGCACTGTCCCAGTAGGCATATCTTCCAATGTCTAACCCAACTCGAAAGAGTGGCGCATTCTGGTCATCAACCAGAGAGGCTGCTCGCTTATGTACATCCTGCATAGCGGTGCGTACTGCAATATGCGACACGATGTATGCAGTCTTCCAGAGGGGCTTAATCCCAGTCCAGCGAGGGTCTCTACTTCTTGCCTCCTGCCTAAATAAGGCATAATCCAAATGGTCGACCACTGGCTCCGTCAGAAAGGCTTCTTCTGTGAGCTCACGGAAAACTACAGCGCCAATACCGCGCTGCCAATTAGCACGGCTCATATCACGATCAATCTGTACTGGTTGCTGTTCTGATTCGCTCATTTGAGCGAATACTATACCATCATTACATACTTATGTCTATTCGTAACAGGGATGGTATACTGGTAGGCATATGAATCTACCAAAAGTTTACGAGCCAAAAGAATACGAATCTGACATTTATGCACTCTGGGAAAAGAGTGACGCATTTACGCCAAAGAACAGGGGAAATAATGATACATTCAGTATCGTTATCCCGCCGCCAAACGCCAACGGTAATCTCCACATTGGACACGGCCTGACCCTCGGTATCGAAGATATCGCGATTCGCTATAACCGTATGCTCGGCAAGGCGACCCTATTTGTACCGGGCGCGGACCACGCCGGCTTCGAGACACAGTCCGTCTACGAGAAACAACTAGAGAAAGAGGGGAAGAGCCGCTTTGATTTCAGCCGTGAGGAACTCTACGACAGAGTGTATGACTTCGTTGCAGAAAACAAAGACAACTATGAGTCTCAGTTCCGCCGTCTGGGTGCCAGCCTGAGCTGGAAACACTACACCTACACGCTTGACCCAAAGATTGTTGCTCAAGCCTATAATTCTTTCAAGAAAATGTGGGATGAAGGGCTTATCTACAGAGGTGAACGGCTCGTTAACTTCTGTACATTCCACGGTACCGGCTTTGCGGATATCGAGGTGGAATACAAAGAAGAGGCGAGTCACCTCTGGCACATTACCTATCCACTAACCGACGGATCTGGCTCTATCACGGTTGCGACGACCCGACCCGAAACGATGCTCGGTGACACCGCCGTAGCTGTTAATCCAACCGATGAACGCTACGCGTCATTCATTGGCAAAACTGTTAAATTACCGCTGATGAAGCGCGAAATTCCGATCATTGCTGATGAATTTGTCGACACCGCATTTGGTACGGGCGCCGTTAAAATTACCCCAGCCCACGACCCGAATGACTACGAAGCAGGCAAGCGCCACGATCTGCCATTTATCACCGTGATTAGTCACGAAGGCAAGATCACGCATGACATGCCAGAGGATTATCGTGGTCTTGAGGTATTAGAAGCCCGCAAAAAGATTGTCAGTGATCTAAAAGAGCAGAAGTTCCTCGAAAAGGAAGAAGATTACACTCACAATGTCGGTCACTGTTACAAGTGTGGCACCGTTATCCAGCCGCTCCTTCGTGACCAATGGTTTATTGATATGCAGCCGCTGACCAAGCCAGCTATTGAAGCCCTGAAATCAGGGAAAATCGTATTCCACCCAGAGGTCAAAAAGCAGCAGCTGATAACGTACCTTGAGAACTTACGCGATTGGAACATTAGCCGTCAGATCGCCTGGGGCATTCCAATTCCAGCCTTCCAGAACCTCGATGACCCAGAGGATTGGATTTTTGATGAGCGCGTACAGGAAGAAACGATTACGGTTGACGGCAAAACCTACCGGCGCGATCCTGATGTGTTTGATACCTGGTTCAGCAGTTCCAGTTGGCCGTATGCGACGCTTGGCCTTGGTAGTGACGATTACAAAAAGTTCTACCCGCTCAGCGTTATGGAAACAGGCGCTGACATCCTCTATCCGTGGGTGAGCCGCATGTTAATGTTTGGTCTATATAACACTGGTGAAATACCTTTTAAGACCGTGTACTTACATGGACTCGTGCTGGACCAACACGGCGCGAAGATGAGCAAGAGTAAGGGTAATGTGATTAACCCAATGGAGAAGGTTGATCAGTATGGATCTGACGCCTTCCGCATGGGTGTAATCGCAGGGCAGTCGGCCGGCAATAACCAGTCTTACGACGAGAACAGGCTAGTTGCTGCTCGTAACTTCTGCAACAAGCTTTGGAACGTGGCTCGGTTTATCGAAGACAAGATTGGTGATGATTTCGAGCTTCGTCACAACCCGAAGGCTGAAACACCAGCCGATAACTGGATGTTGCATAAATTGCAACAATCTATCAGGGAAATAAGTGACTGCTTAGACAATTACCGATTCGCTGAAGCCTCCGAAAAGGTATACCACCTCCTGTGGGATGATTTTGCCGACTGGTACATCGAGGCCTCGAAGAGCAACCTCAATCCGGGCGTACTTGCGTACGGTCTTGAGACGATTCTAAAGCTTGCCCATCCATTTGCACCATTCGTCACCGAAACGATCTGGCAGACCCTCAAATGGGAAGACGAAAGTCTGCTGATTACCGCGCAGTGGCCAACAGAGCCAAAGGCGAACGATAAAGAAGCGGCTATTTTTGAAGAAGTGAAGTCACTCGTAACCGAGATCCGCTATATCAAGGCCAGCATGAAACTTGGCCACACAAATGTTCTGTATCACCGCGGCGCGCAGCTTCTCAACGAACAAAGGCAGCTCATCGCTAACCTTGCACGCGTTAAGGATGTTGTGGAGGTTGAGGATGGCGACGGTCTACACCTCACCACTACGGCATTTGACTGTTGGCTGGATATTGATGCGGCTACGGCAGAAAGCTTTGTTCGTGAGCTCGGCAATCAAATCGAACAGCAACAAAAGGCAATCTCGCAGCTAGAAGGCCGCCTGAGCAATGAGAGCTACGTTAAGAACGCACCGAATCGCCTGGTTGATGAAACACGCGATCAACTGGAAAGCGCCAAGCAGCAGCTCCAGAAGCTGTCAGACGAACAAGCCCGCTTCTCTAAGTAATCCCGTGGTATACAAAAAAACTCCCACTATTCTGGGAGTTTTTTGTATGAAATGTAGCTGTTAGTTAGCGTCGCGGCGCAAAAAAGATACCCAAGTAATAAGCCATAAGGCTACCAGATACAGCAGGAATACAAAGCTTGCCCCAAGTACTGTTGCAGGTAATCGCTGCACATCAGTTATGCCATCGGTTGGCATGTTTTGCGGGGTAAAGTCACGGGTTAGTCCGCTAATTCGATCAAGCGCAGAGAAGGGAAGCACCCTTGTCGCCTCAATATTACGACTTGATAGAAGCGCACCCGCGATGGCATCCAATGTCGGCAGTACAAAGATTGCCGCAACACCAGCCGTTAGGTTACGAACCAATGTAATGATCGCAAGTCCCAACAAGCCAAAGCCGAGCGAATATCCAAGCAGACGTGCCCCGATATAGAGCCAATTGAAGTCCTGCGCTGGCAGCGTTAAATCCTTAATTCCAATAGCCGCAAACGTTGCAGCCGTCGTAAAGCCAATGGCCAGAAGCGTTACCACCGTAATAAAAGTCGCACTCACGGCAAGCTTCGACAGCAAGACCACGTAGCGTCTTCGACCAGCAATTAAGGTGTACGCAATCGTGTTATACCGAAATTCGTGTGCCATAAAGAGCACAACTACAACCGTCGTGAACAACGTGACGACCGGCACACCCTCTTGGAGGTTACTGATGAGCTTCTCCTTGGACAAGTTACGCTCTGTCTTCGTGACATACACAGGCGGATCGTTCGGGTCGGGACGTGACTCAGTCGTGCCATCCGGCAGCTTTTGTTCGGTGACCTTACCGCTGACCTGCTCCTGGTAGCTCACCGCCGAGGTGCCAAGATATGTAAAGAACGTCGTGAGGAAGAGCGCAATAACAACCAAAATATATGTTGATCGTACCGTGAGGATTTTACGGAAATCTGATTTGAGTGTGCTAAGCATTACTGGCCACCTCCTTTCTTGGACTGATTGTGGGTTTTGTATTCCTGGCTATCAGCAGTAATTTCGAGAAATGCATCCTCGAGTGTGATTGATTGACTCGTTAATTCAAGAAGTGGCAATCCCGCATCAAACGCAATCTGCCCAACCTGATCGGTGGTTGCATCCGAAACGAGCAGACCATTATCGTGCTTACTAACGGTAAATGACGCGCCAAGCGTTTTCTGAAGTGCGCCGAGCTTACCGGAGCGCACAAATACGCTCTTGCCAGATGCGGCATCAATGAAACTCTGAACGGTACCTGTGGTTATGAGCTTGCCTTTACCAATAACCACCAAGTTATCGGCCATGAGAGACATTTCACTCAAAAGGTGGCTCGACACAAACACCGCATTACCCTCGTCGGCATAGTCCTTCAGGAACTTACGGAGCCAGTGAATACCCTCGGGATCAAGGCCGTTTGCCGGCTCATCAAGGAGTAAATATTTTGGCTTACCAAGAATCGCCGCCGCGATACCGAGCCGCTGACTCATACCAAGGCTGAATTTACCGGGACCCTTCTTGGCTACATCCGATAGGCCAACAACATCAAGCACCTCATCAACACGTGACTCCGGGATACCGCCTGCAGCCGCAAGAACCTTCAGATGATTACGAGCCGAACGGGTAGGATGAAATGCCTTGGCCTCAAGGAGTATGCCAACTACCTTGGATGGCTCGGCATAATCAGCCAGCCGCTTGCCATCGAACAAGGTCTTGCCGCCGCCATTATCAAGTCCAAGCATGAGCCGCATGGTCGTTGATTTACCAGCGCCGTTTGGGCCAAGGAAACCTGTAACCTTACCAGTCTCAACGGTGAAGGATATGTCATCGACGGCCAATTTCTTTTTGTATTTCTTCGTCAGATTCTGTGCTTCAATCATACCGTTCAGTATACCTCGTATATTATTAGGCCTGTGTAGTTTAGTTTACAGACTATTATTCTGGTTCAAGGCTCGCTTTGATGCGATCCGTAATTTCAGCAGATCGATAGTCATCAAACCAGATAACCTTCCAACCACGTTTTTGGGCGGCCATGACGTTAGAGCGTGAGTCATCAATAAATAGGATCTCTTCTGGCTGGACGCCCGATTTTGCTTCGGCAATTTCAAAGATCGCGTCTTCTGGTTTGATTGCGCCAACAACAGACGAATCAATGATTTGGTCGTAAGCTACGCGGGGAAGGGCACCTTCTTTGATCATTCGAGTAATAAAGCCAGGCATGATGTTGCTCAATAACCCGACATGGTAATGCTGTGCGGCCCATGTCAGAAGTGACTGCATCTCTTCAACCACATCCAGCGCCTCAAAATAGTAATTCTGCCAATCAAGCTGCTCGATACCAAGGCGAGCTGCGAATGCGTCGTTAAACTCCGACATAGTCATCTCGCCGCGGCAAGCAGCGTCGTTCAAATCCCAGAAATTGGTTTCGATGACATCTGCAGCAATACCTGTGTCCTGCGATAATCGATTAAAAGCAGGGTGGAAGAATCTGACAAGACAACCGTTGATATCAAAGTACACAAAACGAACACCGTTCTTGGAACGCTTCTTTGGGGTACCTTGAGCAACCGCATCACCCATAAGGTCAGTCAGGGAAGTATTCAGGGCACCAGCAATACTCTGGATCGTAAAAATAGATGGGGCCTTGATGGCACCACGTTCGATCTTTGCCAGCGTGGAGTAACTGAGGCCTGCCTTTTGGCACAGCTCCTGCTGCGTTAATCCAGCCTTCTTGCGGGCCGCTTGCAAAAGCCGGCCAAGATCCACCTCATTCATGGCCCTATGGTACCAGTTTACGGCCTATAAAACTAGCATGAAACGGCTAGTTAAAACAGACTCCAGACGATAATTATAAAGAGATACGAGATTACACCAGCAATTGCTGAAAATAGCAGAGACGTCTTTGCGTCAGCACCACCAGTACGACGCTGCAACTGGCTATACGCCCAGCCGCCTACGCCAATTGCTACAAATAATCCTATAAGAAATGATGACATGGCTTAATGATACCACTAAAAAGCGAGCTTGGAAGCAAGTTCTGCCAGGGCCGCATGATCGGCCTCTGAGTCAAATCGCTGCGGTTCATTTAATTGATCAGTTGTATCAAATGGGATGAGGTGCACATGTGCGTGAGGCACATCGACGCCAATTACGCGCTCAGCAACAAAAGCGTACGGCAACACCTCTCGTAGCCTGAGCGCCACTTTTTTACTCGTTGCCATGACCGCTTGATAATCTTCGTCCGGCAAATCCCATACAAACTCAATCTGCTTCTTGGGAATTACCAGGACGTGACCTTCATGCAAAGGATGAATATCCAAGAAGGCAAATGTCTTGTCATCCTCATATATCTTGTGACTAGGGATCTCACCCCTTATGATCTTCGTAAAAATAGAATCTGCCATACATCTATTGTAGCGCAGTAGTTGTATACTTAAGTCCATGACAACATTACGAAAAATCTTATATTACTTTACGGGCTTTGTAACGCTGGCAGTACTACTACAGCTGCCGTTTGCTTTTGCAATCAGTAACGTTTTTAGCAACCCAAATAATATTGATCAGGTACTAGAAGATGGCGGTGTCTACGAAGGCTTCGTGGATATAGCGCTACAAAACGCAAAAGAGCAGGGTGACGATAATACGAAAAAATTACTGGCTGATCCCAAGGTAGAAGACGCGGTCAAGTCATCGATTCAGCCAAGTGATATCCAGAGTAGCAGCAAGTCTGTTATTGATGGAATCTATGCATGGTTGGAGGGCAAAACTACGCAGCCAGAGTTTACGATTGACCTTAGCAAACCCGCAGAGCAAGCAGTTACTAAATTATCTGACTATGCAGAGGAGCGAAGCAGCAGCCTCCCCCCATGCACGATCCAGCAGCTGCAAACCGTAGACTTTCAGTCAGATCTACTCTCAATTCCATGCTTGCCTCCAGGTGTAACAAGCAGCCAGATTGGACAACAATTCGCGCAAAAAACCAAAGAACAAGTTGAATTCCTGAAGAATCCGGTCATTACGTCAAAGGAGGCCCTGAAAGAAACCGACGTAACAAGCCAGGAGTACACCGATGCGCCTAAGGCATACCAAAATCTCCATCAGTCAAAATGGGTCAATCTTATATTCGCACTCATCCTTGTCGCACTTCTTATATTTGCAAGGCGTGATCGTATCGCTGGTATACGTTTTGTATCAAAGATCGTCCTGACCGCGGGTGTAATAATTGGTCTTGTTCTACTACTATTCCTAGCTGGCAGGTCGCAACCTACAAATATAGACAACGAACTCGGTAGAGTCATAGTCGATTCAATTTTGAGCTTCTTCGGACAAATCGCCCTGACCGTGAAGTGGTTTGCAGTAGGCTATATTATCCTCGGTATTGCTGGACTATTTGTAGCAAAGCGGCTCACGCCAGAGCAGCCTGCAAGTCCAGATAACGAACCACCTGTAGTCACCAAATAATCCCTGGTACAATACCAAGGCTGGAGAGATCAGGAGCAGTTGATAACAAGTGTCACGCGCAGGTGCTTGCACCGAGCATGGCGCGCAGTTTCCAACCTCCACGATAGACTACAGCCTCCAACACAACTCTATTCATTGGCCAGGAAGAGATGCAGGAGTGGCTGAACTGGATACTCTCGAAAAGTGTTGTGCCCTCACGGGTACCCAGGATTCGGCGGACGAGGAACGCAGCTAAGACTGTATTTACACGGTCTTAGAGAGTACCACAGGAAGGAGTGCAAACTTGTTTGCGCGATATCCCTATCTTGTATAATTGAAAAACTGGAGGAGTGGCCGAGTTGGTTGAAGGCGCACGACTCGAAATCGTGTATGCGAGGCAACTCGTATCAAGGGTTCGAATCCCTTCTCCTCCGCCAAGACTTGCTACCTATTATTTAGAGTACTGCGACGTAGCTTAATGTAAATGCGCCTTGCGCCAGCCCCACCAGGTGCCGATAGCCATTCCCACGAACGCAATCAGCGCCCCAGCCAGTGCATAAGGAAGTGGTATCGAAGGCGGTGCTTTTATAACCCCACTTTGAACCGTCGCAAATAATGTCTCCGGAGTATTACTTACCGTAATCCCAAGCGATCGTTTATCGGATGTACCGTCACGATAATAGATCTGGGCGTTAACGGTATGTTTTCCATTATCCATACGCGAGGTATTAAGCGCGAAGGGCGCCTTTGCTGTTTCATATAAATACGTCTCTTTTTCGTAGAACACTACTTTATAGACTCGCTCTGATTCGCTGCCATTCATAATTTCAGGCAGTATATTGGCATAGCCAGAGTATGGCTCATCAATTGTCGTACCGGGAGGCACTTCTGGGGCAGGGTTATTTTCTGAGTTACGAGTCACTGAAACGCTTAACTGACTGCTCGCGGCGCCGTTCTGCCCACCACAGCGCAGCACAAAGGTAGCCGAATCGGCGAGAGGCTTTGTTATGATACTGCCGCTTGCGGGCAGGTTGTCACTCACCCCATTTATCGCACAGCGATTGAGATTTGAAGCCTGCCAGCTGAGCGTCACCGTTGATCCTGCTCGTATGCTGGTTTGTGAAGCAGAGAATGATGTAATCGCAGGAATGACTGACGAGTAATCTCCGCCCGTTGGCAGTGCCTGCAGCTTATTCCAGGGAAATCCGTTAAGTGCGGTCGTATAGCCAGGCACATTGTTATAAGGATTTGCGATACCGCGATTAGTTTGAGAGATCGGATTGTTGCCAAGGACACTCACTGAACCAGCCGTATTCCATATGACAAATCCATATGTCTGGGCTGCCCGGGCAATCGCCAGACCAGCGGGGTTAAGACCAAGTTGGTAAATATTCACCGCCGGATCGAGCTTAAACCGCATACCGAGCGCAGGCGCACCACTGGAACTTCCAGCAGATTGAGTCGCAGGCGAAACACTACCGTTTGTACGAGGCAGTGCCAACCCCACGACATGATCAATATAGCCGGACCGAATTTCGTCAGGAGTCAACTGGCCACCGATTGCAGCCAGACCACTCGCGGATATACCATACGGACTGGGGAATACGCCATTAGTACTACTCGAAATTTTACCGCCCGTACACGCCTGCCATTGTCCTGCAACGCTTCGCATATAACCAAATTCCCATATATCCGTACCATTCTGCACAATCATCTGACTATTTGTACCGCCGGGTACCGCATAGAACGGTATTGGGACCTGTTGCCACTGGCTTTCTACATTCGCCGGTGATCCAATACCGCAATCCCAATACTGTACGTTTATTTGGCTTGTTTCACTGTCCGCTTGATATACCGGCGCCGATCCGGTTGTATTAAAGCTCGATCCATACTGCGAAACTTGCTGTGTAATATTCTGTACGAGATTTACGGAATCGGGGTGAAGCGAAGTATATGACGGAACAGGCGTATTCCAGAAGCTGCTTCCGGAAAAAGGGCTGACTGCTGCTTCTGAATGCCTGACCCATGCGGGCGAGAGCAGGGTGGTTAACAGCGCAAACATAAATGTCAGGATGATCAGGCCACTTAAAAACCCAAAATGAACTGCGTGTAATCCGCGGTGCCAATGAGGGGTATGGTGTGTCATGTCGGCCATGTTGCTTGTTTATACTGCTTTAGCTTTCAGTATAACAAAAAACCCACCGTTACTTCGGTGGGTTTTTATGTGGTTAGTACCTAAGACTACCAAGAACGGCTGCCGCCACCGTTACCACGGTCACGGTTACCACCACCGAATGAACGGTTTTCACGTGGTGCCTGAGGCTTCGCTTCGTTCACGATAATAGCGCGGCCAGCGAGCTCTTTCTCGTTAAGCTGATCGATAGCTGCCTTAGCCTCTTCGTCAGTGCTCATTTCGACAAAACCAAAGCCCTTAGAGCGGTTGGTTTCGCGGTCCATGATTACCTTTGCTGATACTACGGTTCCGGCGCTTGCAAAGAAATCCGCAAGTTCGTCGTCACGTACACTGTAAGCTAGTGAGCCTACAAAAAGTTTAGCTGCCATTTTTGGGCATACTCCTCATATCTTTTCTCTGAGGTAGGATGACCTAGCTGCTCCTCAATGAAACAATTTATTAACCCTAGAACACTTAGCAGCTACATCTAGTACCTTAACCATACCATTTTTACCCAATATCAACAAATAGACCGATCATTTTTAGATATAGCAACAGGGGTCATTATCTATTCATATTTATCCTTGCAATATCGAAGTTCGGTGATACGCTTAAGTTAGCCGTCATACCCAAACCGACCATAGGAGGTGGCTATCATGCCTTCGGCATCGCTCTTTCCCAAGCCAGACCAGAGCTGGCCCACGTGGGCGATGATCCTGTACTGGGTCGTCGCAAGCATTCTCATGATCGTAGTCCTCGGTGGGCTCGCCGTGAGGATGTTCAAGTTCATCCCGAAGGGTAGTGCCGGCCTTCTCACCAGGCGGTGTAGGCCAGTCATCCGGAACGGTGACTACGTACGCAAGGGGCCCGGAATCCACTGGGTTATCCCGTTCACCGACAACATCGAGGACATTTCGCTACTCGACGACGTCACTAACTGTGCCTCCGTACTCGCCGAGAACAAGCAGACGAAGAAGCAGTACGTCGCAGAGGTGCGGCCCACCTGGTGCGTCATCGACACGCCGACCGACCTCCACAACGCAATCTTCAGGGCAAAGAACCTGGCAGAAATCGTCGAGACGGAGGTCATGTGCGCCGTCGGCGTCGCCATAGAGGCCGCGAAGAAAATCCGAAGCCGTGAGGAGGTCCAGAAGCGTGCACTCAAGTCGTGCCGCAAGTACCTCCGGAAGACCTACGGGATCAACCTGAAGAAGCTTGGTCTCGTGAGCGTCGCTCGGGTTCCAGTCCAGGTGCTCGGTGACACGCTCGGATCCCAGCAGGCAGCAGAGGAAGTACGTCAGCCTGGGATCGCAGCAGTTGTCGGTGCCACCGTTACCGATATCGGTGCTGCCGTACACGCACAGTAGGCCAAACACCACCTCCGGATTTCGCTCGACGGCTCCCCGTGTCCGAAATGACACAACCATGTCTCCTGGAGCCAGTTGCCGTGACAACCAGTCATGCCGCACAGGCCCTTGGGAGTCTCCGCCCTCGTCCCCAAGTATTTTCACCATGATGGTGAAGAAAAAGGGGACGAGGGCAAGAAGTATTTACGACAATCAAAACCCCGGATCACTCCGGGGTTTCTTTTATATTCTAGGGCTACCCTAAACGAGCGCCGGCTTTTCTTTGGCAGACTCTACTGCATCTCCATGAAACATATTTTCACGCTTTGTGACATCCGTTAACTGACGGTCGGCAATCGCTTCACATTCTGCCATCGCGTCCTTGAACTTCATCTGGTACTTCGGACTCTTCTGTGTAAATGCGCTCGGGCCGTTAATAGTACCGATCATGCCCATTTCCCGGGCAACCTGTAGGTAACGAATCGCATCAACCACCACACCAGCAGAGTTCTCACTGTCCTGAACAGACAGCTTGGCATCAATTGTAATTGGCGCATCGCCAAAGCCGCGGAGGCGAACGTTCAGGTATGCAACCTTGTTGTCTTCTAGGTAAGGGATGAAGGTACTTGGACCAGCAAACAAGCTGTCTTTTGGCAGTGGAATGTCACGAATATCGTTCTGAGCCCGAATCACGTTTTCCTTAGACTTTTTCTTACTCTCCAGACGGCTCTGAACCATCATGTTATTAAAGTCAGTGTTGCCACCGATGTTAATTTGCTGGTGGAAGTCCACCTCGGCACCTCGGTCAAAGGCAAGTTCCTGCAGCATCTGTGATAGAACTGACGCGCCAACCTGTGAACGCATATCGTCGCCGATAATCGGCAGCTTCGCATCAATGAATTTCTGCTCCCACTTTGGGTCGCTCGCAATAAACACAGGGATACAATTCACAACTGCTACGCCAGCATCGATGGCCGCTTGCATGTAGAATTCGGTTGCTTTCTGTGAACCAACAGGTAGGTAATTAATTAGGATTTGAGCGCCGCTGTCCTTGAGAACCTTAACCACATCAACAGATGGACTATCTGCAACCCTAAAGCCGCGGTCTTCGCGTTCTGCCTGCATGTATTCAGAAACCCCGTCGAGTACTTCGCCCATCTGAACAACCGGGCCATCCGGAACGTTCTCGGCGAATACACGGGCGCAGTTTGGCTCCTGGAAAATAGCCTGGCCAATTGGCAATCCAACCTTACGTGCGTCAACATCAAATGCTGCCACGACCTCGATATCATCGAGCTTATAGCCGCCAATTTCCGCAAACATAACACCAGGGATATTGTCGCCAGTAAAGCCCTTATAATATGTCAAACCCTGATAGATAGCTGATGCGCAGTTGCCCACGCCAACAATTGCTACCTTAATAGCATTTCGCGCCATATTAAACCTCCATTTACTAAACTATCCTAGGAGATGTAAGGTGATAAATCCAATATATAATAATGATACTGTCATAACTTGTATTTATGATTAACTACTTCTATAGTAATGAGCTATGGATGACCGACTCTATAAATTCATAAAGCTCATCGAAGCAGGGACGTACACCAAGGCTGCCGAAGAACTGCACATCTCACAGCCAGCCTTAACAGTAGCTATTCAGAAACTAGAGTCGCAGTATAAAACACCACTTCTAGATAGAAGTGGCAAACAGCTAGAACTCACGCCGGCAGGGAAAATAGTATATCAAGCCGCCCAGGACCATGAATCAGTTGCGCACCATTTAAACGAAACGCTTCAGCGTCTTCGTCAGAAACGGCCCAGCGTAACACTTGGCATCATTGATTCACTCGCAGATAAGCTCTGTATTAGTCCTGCATTTGATGCACTTGAAAGGGCAGCCGATATTACACTTATCATCAATAACTCTCGTTACCTCCGGGAGGCAGTCGAAAAACGAACGATTGCAGCCGCCCTGGTTATCGACGACGAACTCGCGAGAGACACCATTAAAAGCTCTAGCTTTGGCAATGAACAGCTTCAGCTTGTCTGTAAGTCTGACCTTGCAGACAAGGTCCAAAAAGAAGCAGATAGCGGCACTATTACAGATTTCATCAGCTATGATCGACCCTCAACCACCTATCGTCACATCAAGCAGTTCCTGAGTAGTCAGGGTATTACAGCAAAAACACGGCTTTATTCAACGAGTCCAAGCGTCATGCTCGGTATGGTTCTCGCAGGCAAAGGCTGTGCAGTGCTGCCACGCCAACTCTGTGAACCACATATTACCTCAGGTAAGCTTACGCCAGTACTGAGTAATATGCAGCGCCCCGTTGCACTCATTCAACATCCAAACACCAAACTGCCTTACTTCTTGGCTGACTTTCTGGCGGCCTCGCGCGGCATAATTAGCCAGGATACACGTTAGATAATTTAGCTTTTATACCGTTTATGGTAATATCTTAATCAGAAAGTAAAAAGGAAAAACTATGGATCCAAATCAACAACCACCCCAGCAGCCCGCTGAGCCAACATCACCCACACCACAAGAGCCAGTTACGCCGCAGTCTAGTTTCCAGCAGCCTGCAACAAGTGGCCCGATTTTCGAGGGCAACACACAACCAGGTGCCGCTCCAGTTGGAGACGAACAGAAAAGCTTTGTGGTCGCTATACTACTCGCAATCTTTGCGGGTAGCCTCGGTGTCGACCGATTCTACCTGGGATACACCGGTCTCGGTATCCTGAAGCTCATCACCATTGGTGGCTGTGGCATCTGGACAATTGTTGACCTTATCCTGATTGCAACTGGCAACCTTAAGGATAAGAGCGGCGTACCACTCAAGCATTAATATGCAGCGAGTCGGCAAACTTGCCATCGAAACCATTGGACTCCAGTCTGCCCGGGGCAGGCTGGTTTTCTTTTGCGCCGCAACTTTTATTATTTTTCTCGTGCCGTATTCACTGCTCGGAAACCTGTCATTGTGGCAGCGACTGGGTCTGGACTGGGCGCCGTCAATTGGCCTAACCAGGGCATATTGGCTGGTGCTGCACCTTGACTTTCAGGCAGCATGGCAACGAAACCCCTTAATATATGCTGTTATGACAGTGGGGTTCCCACTGCTCATAAAAGACATCATAACGCTATGGCAGCGTCAAAAGGCTAGCGCTTCTTCCGAAGCTTCGGAAGCACAATCAGTGCAACAATAATGCCAGGCAATACCGTGATGCCAAATACAATCGCGAGAGCGATAATGACCGCTAATGGATCAACCTGAGCATTACTCGTAACCGATTCGGGGGAAGGTTCGTTATCCCAGGCCAAAAGGGCGAGAAGAGCAAGCGAAACAACCATCGCTACAATCGAACCCGCAATAATAAGTGGCTTCGATACCTTTTGTTGGGGGACTGTCTGCCGAGTTGGCTCGACGATAGTTTGCAGGGTTTGATCTTGTTGTTTGTTTTCGTTCATACTATTTATATTATACACCGCATATGCTTATTTGTCAATTAGCGGTCTTGTAGCGCATCTAGTAGCACGCACTGTGCGGCTAGGATACGCCAATCAAAAGTATCGAGTAACTCGTGATTAATAGGATGGAGCTCGTAGTGATCGCGTAGTCTCGTCGTTTTTATGTACTCAGCAGCCGTAGCGCCAGTCTCATCCTGGAAAATAAAGTGGTACTTGAACACAAAAGGGAGGTCTCCGATAAAGGGCATGAATCCCCAAACTCTCCTAAAGATAGCAAAAGCCTGGCTCTTCTCGGTTACGGTCATTTGCTGCTGATTATTAGAAAGCTGCCAGGTACTACGAAGTAATGAAGCCTTAAATGCCTTCCTCGTCCAACCAATCACATTGCCGCTATCATCTGTCACGAGAAACTTACCGTGTACGTCCATGACCTTTTCGGCCTTAACCCTGAAGGCAAGCGATTGCTTTGTTTTATCGGTGTAAAAGTGGATTTCTTCTTTAAAGGCTAGGCGTTTTTGTTCTACAAAGCTAATCATGGCACCTTTTGTGCCGTTTGAAACTTCATATATCTCGTATCTATTAACGAGCGGGGTAATTCTTTGTTCGACGATAAGCTGATTCATATCCATATTGTAAGATACTCTTTCGTCAAAAGAAAAAGCTGGTCACATAAACCAGCTTTTTATTATAGAATCCTGTATCTATTTCTTGTCTGTGCGCTGCGCAGCCAGTAGGAACATGACACCTACCAGGGAGATAAGGCTGTACTTACTTTCGTCAAGGGTGATAGAACCGATAACACCAGCTAATGCTAATACGATACCGGCGATAATGTGATACTTGTTTGAGTTGTTCATACATCCATCATAGCACGCAAGCAAGGAAAACATGAACAACCACAGGCTATTCATGCCTAAGGTCATAGGTTCAAGTTCGCTTATAGCGAACGCACAAAGTAAAAGCCCCGCCAAAAGGCGAGGCTTTTACTTTGGTACACCCGACAGGATTTGAACCTATGACCTTCAGTACCGCAAACTGACGCTCTATCCAGCTGAGCTACGGGTGCTCGTCGATGCGTAATATTGTGTTATCACAGCTTCCGGCAAAACAAGTTTGCCCGGCAACTTTAGATAACCCAATAAGTCATCTCCTCTTCGGTATCCCAAACAGCTAAAGCTTGGTTTGGTCTACCGGGCAAGCCCGAGGCTTGCAATTTCAGCGAAATTAACCGTGAAACAGATGAAAGTTTACCACATTTAACAGAGAAAGTCTAGTCTAAAAGCGGATGCGTCCCATGATCCTATCAATCATGTCTGGCTGCTTGTCTTCGTGTGGCAGATAGTCTGCCAGTGCATCTACAATTTTGTCTTCTTCTTTTGGATCATAGAAGATTGTAATAGGCGGCAAAAATCGCTTAAGCGGCGTTAGTAGTATTGCAGGCAAGGGGCCTGATTCAGTCAGACTAAATGATTTAAAATCCCCAAATGAATACGCCCTTTGTCCAATATGGATACCGCTTGTATCGATAGCGTACTCAATGACTTGAGGCCGCCTGCCTGCAAACACAGCCGTAGTGAGGCCAGCAAGTGCCAAAAGCACCGGCGCGAGAATATCCTTAAGTAAAAAGTAGGCCGCGACTGAAAGCGCAAATATACCAATCCCGACTACAGCAAACCATGCAGGTCCTTTTGAGTGATCAATATACTCTGATGCAGTCCAGCTGATCACAGCCGGGTCACTCGTATCAGGCTGATACACAGGCGCCTCAAACGCGGAAACTGGCGCCTTATCCATGGGTGCGGTAGGTGATACCGCAGGCGTAGGCTGGGCAGTAACAGCAGGCTCCGGGGTAGTCTGCTGGGCTGGCGCGATTGGCTCTACGGCCTGTGGCGGCGTAGGTTCAGGTGTCTGACCACCTGGCGTAATGGTATCTCCCGGTTGCATAAGCATTATTGTAGCGTATTTATTGTGGTTATGTATAGAAGTCGGGGGAGGAATTCAGCATTAGGGATGGAAACTTAGAGAGAGGGATGTTTACTTCTTGCGGCGTGCTCGGTGCAAGCACCTGTGCGCGTCCTCGAAGATCGAACCCTCCGCTTTCAGCGGAACGGGTTCGAATGCTTCAATCAAAATAAAAGAGCCTACTTAAAAGTAGGCTCTTTTATTTTGGCGGAGAGAGAGGGATTCGAACCCTCGCGGGAGATCGCTCCCCCCTAATGATTTAGCAAACCATCCCCTTCAGCCACTTGGGTACCTCTCCGTATTGTTATTAAGCTACAAATTCTGGCGGAAGGGGAGGGATTCGAACCCTCGGTACCGTTGCCGGCACGACGGTTTTCAAGACCGTTTCCTTCAACCACTCGGACACCCTTCCATAGAAATGCGCCAATAACAGGGGAGATTATAACAGAGGCACGGAAGAATATCAAAGCTTGTTTAGATATTCTGATCACTGTTTTTGCGCGAATGCCGCAGCATACACATGCTTTACGCCAGCACTCCTTAATACCTTGGCCGCTGATTCGAGCGTAGCACCAGTCGTTACGATGTCATCGATTAACAAAACCGTCCTATCCGCAGACAAGCCGGAAACTGGCCTATAACTACCGGCGGCCTGTGCGGCCCGCTGTGATTTACTGGATCTAACCTGTCTTGCTTGACCAGTCCTTATGAGTAGCCTTTGGCACTTGAGTCCACGAATCGTTGCCAACTCCCTGGCAATAAGCCGAGTTTGATCATAGCCACGCACTCTAACGCGGCTTGTTGCCGTTGGTACGTAGGTAATGATCGTACCTTCTTCTAGGTAGGGCAGAGACTCGTCAAGCAAGCTTGCAATTACCCGGGCGGCAGCTTTGGCTCTTGAGAATTTCAGTGCATACACAAGATCATGTGCAAAATCAGCGTACTGCGTCCGCACCCAAACGTGTTCGAGCACTGTATGCTTCCTACATTTACTACAGACCCTAGAATCCGCCGAGACGCCCAGACAGCGGTAACAGCGCTCCGGCAGCTCCTCGACCGCATCATATATACACCACTCGCACAAAAGACCACCCTCGCAGCCGCATGCCATACATTGGTGCGGAGCAAGCAGTGAAATAAAGCGCTCTAACATACTGTCAAAATAGTATGTTGTGTTTAATGTGTTGTAAATAACCAAATAGCGGTTGCACCTCTGTGGGAGGGAAGTTATACTAGGGAGTAACAAAAAACGCAAACATCTATAATCAAATATAAACTGATGTATCGGTGAAGATACATATGAATCTCGTGAACATACTGTTTCACACAAATTACTGGAGGGTAACAACTATGGCTAGGCGAAGCCGCGATGAAGATCTACTGATGGAAGACGAGCTAACTGCTGCGTTTCTTGGCGAAGATGACCTACCTACGGGTGACGAACCTGTAATTACTACTTCTGCTTCTGTGCAGGCAGATGAATGGGACGAAGATGATGCCGTTCCTGGACAGCTCGCTGTTGATGTATACGAAACCAAGGAACGACTTGTTGTCAAAGCTCGCACCGCTGGCGTTAACAAGCATGATCTTGATGTTAGTATCGCAGACAACACACTGAGCATCCGCGGTACGCTATCAGCAGGTAACGAAGACGATGTAGAGAACTACTTCGTGCAGGAATGTTACTGGGGTGAGTTTAGCCGCAGTATCGCACTACCGGTGCCTGTTAAAGAAGATGAGATTGAAGCAGTCCTTAAGGATGGCGTTCTAACCATCAGCTTCACCAAGGTCAAGCAAGACACGGTCAAGAAGATTCAGATCATGTAATCCATAGAGGATTCATATAAAAAACCTCCGTTTTAAGCGGAGGTTTTTTATTATATAAGAGCCAACTTGCATTCATGGAGAATTACATGCAATCAAAAAAGCCCCGGTGAAGGGGCTTTTTTGTAGCTTTGCAACTTATTCTTATTCTGAAGAAGTAGCGCGCTGGAGCACGAACTTCACAATGAATTGTGCAAGCGCCACAACTACCAAACCGATAATTGCGTAAAGAATCGTATTCTTTGCGCTTGTTACGTTATTGCTGTCACCAGAAGAGGTAATGTACTTAAGACCACCGATAATGATCATGATAACTGCCACAACACCGACAACCACAGAGAAAATGTTAATCACCGTTGCGATAAGGTTATTAATATCTTCCTCTGAGCCTTGTGTTTCACACTCAGCACTTACGTCTAAACATGAGCCTTGCTTAAGGCTGTTCTGAATGTCCGCATCTGCTGCTGACACGGTTGCAGGCACTAACGCAGGAGCCAACAGGGCAGCCGCAATGAGAATCTTAGCAATATTATTTTTTAGTGTTTGAATCATATTTCTGATTACCTTTCTTATTTGTCTAGGATTACTTATACCACAAGAAAACGCCGTCTACAAGGGATACGCGACACGTTAATGGTCGATTCAAACTACCGTGAATCAGTGCGGCGTGACGAATCTTCTGTTTCAACTGGATTAGGGGAGTAGTCTCTGTCGGAAGTCTGTAGCACGAATTGCACAAGAATCTGTGCAAAAACAACCACTACAATACCTACGATTGCGTAGATCAATGAATTCTTGGCGCTGGATATTGCATTAGAATCACCTTGGGAGGTCACGTACTTAAGCCCGGATACAATGACCATGATGACCGCAATAATGCCAGCTGCAAGACTTAGTATCTGGAGGGCCAACCTAATTACCTTGCTGACTTGACCATTAGAACCCGCACACCCGATGTCGTTGGGGTTTACGTTCCTTAAAGTTTCGCACGATACTTGGCTTGAAGCATCTGCTTGTGCGGATACAGACAGTGGTGAAGTTAAGAAAAATCCTACGAACAAGATAGACAATGCAAGGATCAGCCGCTTCAAACTCTAACCTATCCTCGAAATTATAAACTTGACAATCACTTGAGACAGCACTGCAATAATCAGTCCCACAACGGCATACAAAATAGCGTTCTTGGCATTATTAACCTTGCTAGGATCACCCGTAGACAGCATGTACTGTATGCCAGCAATAATGATGACGATTACCGCCGCCACACCAACAATAATGGAAAGAATATTAACGACTGTTCCTACGATACCATTCGGTCCATAGATTGGATTGCTTGAGTTCTTACTATCTTTGCAAACAGCAGAGTCCGAAACACCCCTACAAGCATCGCCAAACAAACTAAAGGCTGCCGATGCACTTGGGGCAAACGCAAGCGAGAGACTAAAAGTAGCCAGTAGTCCAACAATAAATAATTTCATTTTTCCGATCATACTCTGTTTACCACAAATCCTACAATACTAAATGCAAACGCGGTTACAACAAGACCAATTGCTGCATATATAATAGCGTTCTTTGCCTTGGCAACTTCACCGGGATCACCTCTGGATATGACGTACTTTAACGAGGCCAGGAGTAGCACAACCACCGCCACAGCCCCCATAATCCCAAATACTATCTTTAGAATCGTTCCGAGTTCAGAATCACCAAATTCTCCCTTTGGTACTTCAAATTCATCAACAACAGCAAATGACAAAAGTTTGTCTATCATAGAAGCTGACCCCCTATAAATGACACAACCACCGTAGCGAGCAAGGTAATTACAAGTCCAACTACAGAGTTGATGATTGTTTTGCGTGCATTTGCAGCCTTATCTGGCTCACCCTGACTTGTCAGAAACTGAAAACCGCCGTAGATCACAAAAGCAATCGCAGCAAATGTGCCAATCCGAAGCAGTATCTCTACGACAGCCAGAGCAATCGGTGCGATATCATCGGGGAAGGTAAACTTATTAATATCTATGCGGCAATCACCGTCCTTAGGCAAATACTGGTGCCATGACGGGATTAAGGTAATACCTTTATCTTCACACATGTTAAATCAATCCTCCCGGAACAAGCCATTGAATAATACTAAATCCAAATATTAATAACATAAGAGCAAGAAGGGCATTGGTAATCTTTTGTTTAGCCGCCTGGACTTTAGCCGCTTCTGCACCTGCCGTTGAATATTGAATACCTCCCAATACAATCATCGCCACGATCACCGTAGCCGCTAGACCAGACATAATATTAGTAATGAGGACAATCATCTTAATTACCTCACAGTTACTGCTTTCAAGACCCTCGGGAGAGACTGCACAATCGTCGGTGTCGTAGTCATTCCCGATATCACTAGTACTGCCAGACGAGGTGCCCTCAGCGCTTTCGTCTTTTGAGGCATCCGCTATCAACTTTTCTACACAAGCTTTCTTTAGTGTAAATCCTTTGTCATTCGCACAATTGTTTATCTGCTTGACTGTCAGGTTATCACAGAAAGTTGCTTCGAACTTTTTGTCTTTACAATCTTTAACGTACTTCTTTATACAGTTTTGTTGATCGGTTACTAACGGATCAGAGCTCGGATTAGTAATACACCCGGCCGCAAAGACCGTTGATGAATTAGTAAGGACCACGGGTCCGACGAACGACACAATGATTCCTATAATTACAAGCAAGAGCTTTGTTTTTCGTATTTGCTTCATTTGATGCTTACTATATTGTGAAATATAACTTTTGGCAACCAGGTATTTGCACTGTTGCATTAGTACAATAAATGGTATGATTCGAATATTCTAATGTGTGGAAACTCATGAAAAAGACACAAAAACTCTATAGGTACGTAGCGCTTTTATTTGCCGCTGTTTTTGTGAGTACTGTTGTCTTTACTGGCGTCAAGCCAGAATTAGCAAGTGCCGCACCATACTCAAAAGACACTGTTGAGCAACGGTCCAAGGCTTGGCTCTATGGACGAGCGATAGGTCTTTGCTTCAAAGAAAACGGATTAAAGGATGGTATTAATAATGACTTGATCGATGAAGACCATGCCGAGAGTGGTGAGTGGTTTAATGGCCAGGGTGAGGGTGGAAAAAATGTTGGCACCATTCTAAACAACGAAGTTGAAGGCAATGGGGACGATGGTATCGTTGATTGCTCCGAGTCCGACCTCGTAACCAAGGCACTCTCCGCACTTGATCTTGATTGGAAGGACGTATTATGTACCATGGGCTTCACACGTGATACCGCTGGGCCAGCAGGCGACTCCTGTAAGGGCGGCTCTGGTCATTTCAGGTGGAGTGGTGGCACCGAGTCAAACAAGATACAAGATGAGTGGAACAAAATTTTTAGAGAGAAGTACTTAGAGGGCAAGGGTATTCAGGATTCGCTTAGCCCTGGCATGCGATACTACATAAACCTCGAAACATTCCGACTTGGCTGTAGGGCAGATTTTAAAGAACTGTATACCGATCAAAGCCTAAAGGGCGACAAGAAATATAAAAGTCCCCTATACAACAGCAAAGATGACAAGATCGAGCAATGGTACGTCGAGACCAAAGACGGCAATGACAATATTGACACTGGTGGAAACGGCTATTTTGCTAGCAACAACAAGAAACGCTGCCAAGACTTAGAGAGTGATTTAGATAAGTACATAGATGCATACGTAAAGGAAATAAAAGATAATAAAGCAGCTGGCATAAACGATGGAACAACCGGCGATGACCGTAGCCGCTCGAACACAGAAGCATCCTGTGAAAGCGAAGGTGGTCCACTTGCATGGTTCCTTTGCCAAGTCATCGGAGGCATCCTTGACGGCATCGTTGATACGCTCGATACATGGGTAAACAACCTATTGTTTGTTGACGGAGACAGGTACAAGGGGGCAGAGATAGAACAGGCGTGGGAAACAATGCGCAACATCGCGCTGCTTATACTTGTGCCGATAATGATGTTTATGGTTATCGGAACGGCGATTAACTTTGGCCCATTTGATCCATATACTGTCAAAAAAGCGCTTCCGCGTATGTTCTTTGCAACTATATTTATAGTATTATCACTCCCCATTACACAGTTCGGTGTCGCGCTCAGCAACATTGCTGGACAGGGACTTGGAAATATCATCATCAACGCATCCCCAACAGATACCTCGAGCATAGGAGAAATTCTTGCGGCACATCAAGCATCAACGACACTCGCAGGCTTCGGCGGCCTGGTTGTTACAACAGCTGCGGTTCTGTCAGGTGCTCTTACGATCGGAATTGTAGGTAGCTTTGCGCTTGTTACCGCTGTCGGACTATTTATAGGATTTGTTATTCTTGTCCTCAGGCAAGTACTCCTCATCATGCTCATGGTCATAGCGCCACTAGCAATTCTTGCATGGATATTCCCAGGTAACGATAAACTCTGGGGACTCTGGAAGGGCACGTTTATCGCCATGCTTATGGCGTATCCGATCATTGCTATACTTCTAGCAAGCGGTAAATTTGTAGCGGGATTATTCGGATAAATATTATGGAACATATACTCTATTCAATTCAGTTTGCAGATGCCCTCGATATCGGATTCCTTAATCTGTTTGTGCAACTAACGGCATATATTGTGCCGTATTTCCTTATACCTGCTGCGTTGAAGACAGGCATGGGAGCTTTTAGCGCACTCACCGGAATGCTGAACGACAGGAGCAGGGGCTTCTTTGATAGGCAACGCAAGTTCCGAGAAGGACAACGCCAAAAGTACAACGAAAGAGCAAGGGGAGGCAATCGATTTGCTGGCGGAACTAAGACGAACTTTCGTGGACGCCTCAATAGGGGTATTTCAGGAGGTCTAACTGCGCCGGGGGCAATACTCGATAGTGGCAATACCTTTAAACCGAACAACTGGCGTGCAGCAACCAGAGTCGGCATGCAAAATGCCCACGCGCTAGAGATTGAACGCAACATGAAAGAAAATCAAGCATACCAGTCATGGATGCATGATGATGGACTCAATAAAGCTGCAAGCAAGACCCGTAATGCCGCCGAGCTTCGCAGCTATCTTAGTGAGATGAGGAATGATGACGGTAGTCGAGCGTACGAAGGTCAGGCGCTTGACGACGCTGTTAACCGCGTAGAGAACGTCAGGCGAAGTATGAGCACCCCTGCATTCCAGGCCATGACAGTCCGACAAGCGGGCGCCGGGGGCACCGCATATAAAACAGCAAAGGATGCAACCAAGAAGACCGCAGCCGGAGAGTTCTGGCTCGATGTTGCGCGAGCATCCAAGGACGACGATGCGATGGCATCATATCTTGTTGCCAATGGACGCTCAGAAACCGTAAAAGCAGGTCGCATGGATACAGGAGGGGCTGGCTTCGGAACTACCCTGGGCGTGGTTAATAAATTTAGAGAAAAACTTCGCAATGGGGAAGAGGTTACGCTAGCTGACATCGAAGAAGCAACCAAGACAATACACAAGGACGTATACGAAGGTCAGGGTGGTGCATCACTTGTTCACTCAAGCATGAAGCCCGACTCCATCAAGGAATTGGCGCCTGAAATGGTCAGTAGTGTGCAGGATGCCCAAGCGTCAGGCTCGGACAAACAGTTCACCCAAAGTCTCGCCTCTCTTGCAGCGGTTTACGATGGCATGCAAGGATCAAGCCCAGCTAAAGCAAAGATTGTTGCTGATGAAGTATTGAGTAAGACTATCGATATCGCGACTCTCAGCCCTGAGATGAAAGCTCGTCTACAGCCTGCGCTCTTACAATCTGATGGCTCCTACCAGTTCTCTGGCACCATCACCTATCAACAAGCAATTGATGGCCTGAGAGGTAACAGTGACTTCAAGGAGATGCGCCGAGAGTATGCGAACGAGATCGCTCAAAGAGCAGGCCAGGCACCGCCCGAGCCAGGCAGTGAACCTAATCCTTCTCCCTTAGGGTAAGCATCTTAACTGTATAGTTGACTTTTATACACTATTATGCTAATGTTAGCATATGAACCAACCTAGTCCTGAGTCAGGATTAAATCAAACAGAAATTAAAGAAGCTTCCGAGCTAGGCGCAAGCATAGAAGAACAAAGTGTAGTCTTGGCAGGGCTAAGCAGGGAAATCTCAAGTAATACCCAGGAACTGCCGGTGGATGGGGAACTAAACTTAATAATAGACAGGCTCCGGCTGGAAGGGGTAAATATAAGCCTCAAACAAGCCAAGAAGAATGACCGTTGGCGACGCAAGATCTCTCACCTTGCATCGATTAATATGGATCTTGCAGATGTACACTATATGAGTCCCGTTAATGGTCCTGTTGTCATAGAGGATATCAAGAACCCTAAGGACAAGCGCAGATACGAAAAGAATCTGGAAAAAATGAAGGAATACAAAGGGAAGCTCTACACCAGGGACGATCTACTCCGTGACAAAGCGATGGAAGAGCTTGCCCAGAGAAGTTCTGCTCAGGGTAATACCGAGAGAGTAAACCCTGAATCAACTCTAGACTTAGTCGAGCAGAACAACGATGCGACGAATGAGTCAATAGGCAGTACAGATAATGAACGCACTCTACAAGAACAGATTCCAAGCATACAGGAGCTACGGGAGCGGATTAATAGCCACATTGCAGACGCACAGCGGGAAGGTAGTCGTGAGTCTTTTGACAAGCTGGACCAAAAAGCAAAGATGGCAGTAGCAGTTGGCGTGCTTACGAGTCACGACCGCGGTCGCTTTAATGATGAAGCGTTTATAGAAGACTTTGTAACCAGATTCATGCACAATGGCGAACAATACGCTGACCTTGATAAGCCTGCACTATTCGAAAAGATTGATGCCGAAGTTCAAGAATCTGGTATCAATTTAGAGAATCCAGTGGATACACACTATGCGCTTAAGATTATTATCACGAAATGTCTCGTGAGCTTTCCGCCAGAAGAGCGAGAACAACTAAGCAATGAACTGTTTATGCGCCTAGCGAATCAACGACTCGACAAGGTGCTCCCCGCACAGCCCGAGCAAACAACAGACCTGCCGAGCGAATCAAAGGAAGAAGTGCAGCCCCAAGCACCAAAGCCAAGCGACCTTTCGGCGAGGCTTGCAGCGGCGCGTCGTGAAGCCGCACAGCAACAAGTAGTGCAAGGTGAAGCAAAACAAGAATACACTGAAGAACAGTTACGACAAGTCGATAAAGAGATTGGCAAAAAACTCAGCTTATACATCAGAACCTACGCGGACTCCACTTCTGACGAGCAGCAAGCCGAAGACAAGGCAGAGATTCGACGAAAAGTTGTACGCCAGCACTTTGGTGCAGATCTCTCTAACGCAGAGGTAGCCTCCATCCTAAAGCGTGCGCGCGACCTTCGCGAACGCTAAACAGAGACTCCGAAATGTACTATACTAGTGCCTAATGGGCACGTATAAAGTTATTCAGGATATCGAGGCAGAGGACACCATCATTGGATGGATGACTCCTCGGCAAGCTATATACGCTGCAATTGTTCTCGTGAGTGCGTTCATCTGGTTCATGCTCGCCACAAATGGCGTGTGGTGGCTTGGATTTATCTTCCTGCCACACATGGCCCTCTTTACAGTACTAGCAGGACCATTTGTACATGACCAACCTTCAGAAGTTTGGCTGCTTGCTAAGATTAAGTTCTTTTTAAAGCCGCGCAAGCGTATTTGGGACCAGTCCGGTATTCAGGAATTGGTGACTATTACTGTTCCCAAAAAAATTGAACGCGTTCTGACCGACGGCCTTAGCCAGACAGAGGTTAAAAGCCGTTTGCACGCACTTGCCAACACCATTGACAGCCGTGGCTGGGCGATTAAAAACGTTAGTTCAAATATGTATAACCAGCCGAGCTACGCAGCCGCGAGCTCTGATCGTCTTGTTGGCCAACAAGATCTTGTTCAGGAAGTACCAGATTATGACACATCGATGATACAGGACGTACTGGACACCACGAACAACCCTACGGCGCAGCACATGCAGCAAATGGTCACGCAGTCAGCGGCAGCCCACCGGGAGCAACTCATAGCTCAGATGCAGCAAAAGCAATCAGCTCAACAGCAACCCACTGCTCAGAATCAGTGGTTCGTCGAACCAGCGGTTGCCCCAAATGTACCGACAAGCCAACCGGTAAGCCAAACAGATGAACAGGTATACGAAAAGATCAAGCAGCAACGGGAAAGCAGTAGGCTCGCAACAGGTCACATGGCGTCCATTACACCGTTATCGCAGCAAACAAAGCCCCTACAGCAACAGCCCGTGGCCCCTCATACTGACCCTGCGGTCGTGCAGCAGTATGTTCAGAATAATGATCTAAACATCGCAACTATCGCGCGGCAGGTCAATAAGCCGAATGATGATAATGAAGTCGTCGTAAGTCTGCGCTAATTATTTTTTTCATAATCACTTTAAGTCACCCCATGCTTGCGCTATACTTAAACGGTATAAGAGGCCTCTTTACGGGGCAGGTGGGCAACTAAATCAATATGGATCCTAATTCACAATATCCACAAACACCGCCGCAACGAGCTGGCGTGCCAAATCCCGTGCAACAAAATCCGGGCTATAATCCATACACTCAGGCTCAACCGCAGCCTTACACACAACCAAGTATGCCGCACCAGCCAGTAGGCATGGTAGCACCGACCGTTTCTGGTCCGGCACAGCCCGGCGGTGCGCCAAAGACAAAGAGCAACCCAAACAGCACACAAAACACACTACAGATTGCAGAAATCCGTGATGGTATCGTGATCATGAATGACGGCACATTTCGCTGTGTCGTGATGACGAAATCTATTAACTTTGACCTTATGAGTCCACAAGAACGAGACGGTGTAGAGTACGGCTACCAAGGCTTCCTAAACTCATTGTATTTTGATATTCAGATTTTTATTCGCTCGCAGAAAATTGATATATCACCGTACATACACAGATTAGATAAAATTCGCTCAGAGCATGACAATATGCTCCTTGCGCTGCTGATGGAAGATTATATCAATTACATTAGTGATATTGCACAGCACACCAATCTCATGGACAAAAAGTTCTATATCGTGATTCCATTTAACCCGCTGCCAGATATGAAGCAGCTCGGCAAAGAGAGCAAAAACTTCTTCACCGGGCTTACGAGTATGTTTAGTAAGACTGAACAGCATGTTGTTATCAACGAACCTGATTTGGAAAAGGCTAAGGACGAGCTCCGCAACCGTGTGCAGGCCGTGCTTGGGGGATTACAGCAATGTGGTATCCAGGGCCTGCCGCTTGATACACAGGAACTTATCGAGCTTTACTATGACACCTACAACCCGGACACTGCTACCCGTCAGCAGCTCAAGAACTTTGATGATTTGACAGCTCCAGTTATTACCAAAGGCCAAGGTATGGCGCCCCAGCCTAATTTAGACAGGGAGATTCAGTAATGGCTAAAAAGAAGCAGCAACTTGACCCGGTTGCCCTAGCGCAGCAGCAGCAACTACGCGAACAGCAAGAAGTACAGGCAGCTTTTCAAAAGGGCATTACTGCGCTCCGTGATTTTATCGCACCAAGTTCACTTGAATTCTTTTCAACTCATTTCCAACTAGGGACTCGCTTTGCGCGGACCTACTATGTTTACGGATACCCTCGTCAGATCTACACCGGCTGGCTCAGTAGCATGGTTAACCTTGATGAGGTCATGGATATGTCGATGTTCATCTATCCAGTGGAGAGTCAAGTAGTTCTTGAAAATCTTCGAAAGAAAGTGACGCAGCTTGAGGCTGGATTACAAATTGATGCTGAAAAAGGCCGTGTTCGTGATCCCGCAAAGCAAGCCGCCATCCTGGACGCCGAAGAGATGCGAGATAAGCTTCAGGTTGGAGAAGAGCGCTTCTTCCGTTTTGGGCTCTATTTCACCATTTACGGCGGCAGTATGGACGAACTCGAATATGTCGCACACAAGGTCGAGTCAATGCTTGGACAGCAGCTTGTATACTCTAAGCCAGCAACGAGCCAACAAGAGCAGGCGCTTAATAGCACAGTTCCGCAGCTTACTGACCAATTACAAATTAGGCGTAACTTCAACACCGGTGCGCTTAGTACGAGCTTCCCATTCACGAGCGCTGACCTGACACAAGACGACGGCATCTTATACGGCATCAATATGCATAACTCTGGACTGGTTATTTTTGACCGGTTTAGTCTAGAAAACAGTAACTCAGTCGTATTCGCAAAATCTGGTGCTGGTAAATCATTTACTGTAAAGCTCGAAGCACTCCGAAGCATGATGATGGGTACCGAGATCTTTATTATTGACCCAGAGAACGAATATCAACGCATGTGTGAGGCAGTTGGTGGTGCATACGTTCGCCTGAGTCTAACGTCTCCAACCCGTATCAATCCGTTTGACCTACCAAAGGTTGTTGATACCGAAGAGGCCGATAATGCACTTACGAGCAACCTGTTAACACTGCATGGACTACTACGTCTTATGATGGGTGGTGCCCAGGCGGCTATGGCCAACAATGGTGGCCCCAGCATGCCTGCACTCGCCCCAAGCGAGGAAGCAGACCTTGATGCAGCCCTGATTGAAACATATGCAAAGGCCGGCATTACCAATGACCCACTGACACACGGCAGCCCACCACCAACCATTAACGACCTGTACGACACACTCCTGCACATGGGCGGCACGGGTCCTCAGCTAGCGCAGCGACTTCGCAAATATACCACTGGTACATTCGCAGGTATTTTCAGCCAACAGAGTAACATCGATATTAACAACCCTATGGTGGTATTCAATATTCGTGACCTCGAGGACGAACTTCGTCCTGTCGCGATGTACATCGTACTGAACTTTATTTGGAACAAGACCAAGAGCGATCAAAAGCGCCGCATCATGATTGTTGATGAGGCGTGGCAGCTCATGAAATACGAGGACTCGGCCAACTTCTTGTTTAGTCTCGCAAAGCGTGCCCGTAAGTATAATCTTGGCATCACAACCATCACCCAAGATGTGGAAGACTTTATGGGATCACGTATGGGAAGGGCGATCGTAAACAATGCCTCCATGCAGATACTCCTTAAGCAATCACCAGCGGCCGTTGATGTGTTGTCCGATGTATTTAAGCTAACGAGTGAGGAAAAGAAGCGATTGAGCCAGTTCCCCGTTGGACAGGGACTCTTCTTTGCCGGACAAAACCATGTACATATCCAAATCGCAGCCAGTGAAACAGAGACAAATCTTATCACCACTAATCCAGACCAAGTGAGAGCGATCGAACAACAAGGAAGCTTTACTGGTAATGGCGGGACAATTGACCTTAATAACAGGCTCATGCCAGGAATTTAATTAGCTCAGCATATACACAGAATTCTGATTTTAGATCCATAACAGGTATAATATCCACTAAGAGGACTTTTAGGTGTCACCTACAAAACACGAAGACGAAACTGCAAAACATTCGATGGAGCCAGATTTTCTTCAGGAGCTTGGCATAAGCCCCGAAGAACAGGACAGGATGGAAGACGCTGCATATAGTGGTGCTGCCGATGATATTGCTGAAAATGCAGGTTTTTACAGACCTGAAGATGGTGCAAGTATCGAAAAGGTCGAATCTTCAGGAATACAGGGAAACGGTGCCACTGCAGCAGACAAGCAAGAGAAATCTGATCTAGATGGTTTTTACAGCGGCGCGGACAAAAAAAGAGGCAACATAAGAAATTTATTTTCTAACGCGTCAAGGAAGCGAAAAACCATTTTAGCAATTGCCGGGGGAGGAATGATCGGCAGTATAATTGCGCTCTTTGGCATGTTTAGCTCCCTAAACATCGACATGTTCCTCAAAAATATCGAGGCAAAGACGTTTGTAAGATTCCAGGTTGACATGGAAGGTCGCTCTAGTAAGTGGGTCAATGCATATATATCACTGAGACTTATGGAGGTTGATGACTCGGGTCTTGCACCTGAAGACAGAGATAATATGATCTTCAGATCAAACAGAGTCGATACAAATAGCCCCACAACAGACTGGTACAGAACACTTCGCGCGAGTAAGTTTGAACAAGAAGTATTCGAAAAGCATGGCATTAAATTTGCCAGCGCTGCGTACCGCGACGGGAACCAAATAAAGTTCAGACCCGCCATCGTATCTATTAATGACGAGCAAATAAAGTTTGAATTAACACCAGCAGAACAAGCTGCTATAGGTGATGCGGTGGATAATAATAATCTCGACATTAATAAATTTAATGGCAGACTCGGTGACTTTGTAGATGTCCAGGTAATGAATAATGACAAAGAGGGCCGCAAAGCCATTAAAAAGATTGTGAATGAAAACACAAAACCATGGCAATTCGCAAAGCGGTATTATACGCGCAAGGCTATCCAGAATATGACCGGAATACGCGATTGGCGCTTCTTCGAAAAAACCCGGGATAAATGGCACGATGCAAAAGTATCCGCGTTATCAAAAGCAATAAAGAAATCAATGCCTGAAAGCACAAAGAGTGGTAAGTTTATTCAATGTCTCTTTGCCATTCTACCAAGCTCCGAGTGCTCCTCATCGACAGACCCAAATGATCCGTCAAACCATAGCGACCTAGAAGGAACCGCTGACGACATATCAGGGGATAGCGATAGTGATGAGGGGGACAGCAAAAGCAAAGGATTTACGTCTAAAATCCTCAATAACGTTGTTACTAAATTTGCGAGTGCTGCTGGTGCGCTAGACACTATAAACACACTCACAAATATCGATAAACAAGTAAAGAACGGTGCCGCGTCCAAGGGTGTTTACTCTATGCGAAATGCGCAAGCCATAGCAGCATTCACGAGCTTCGCTGCTATTCCTGCAAGCCAGTATCATACTGGTGAGCTCAGCGCCGAAGAATATAATGAATTCATGCAAATATTCAGTTACGCTGGCACCAGTGAGGGCTGGAATAAAGTCATCGTTAACTCCAGTAATTCAGGAGCTGTTAGTGCAGAAAGCTTTACACCAGCAAAAGATAAAGAAGATTACTGTAGCGACAAGCATCAGGAGATGCTCAAACTAAAAGAGAACAAGCCGGAGGCAGAGAAAGAATATCACTATCTTTGTGACTCACAAAAAGTCGGAGCAAGTACGAATGCGAAAACCTTTGAGAGTGCTTGGCAGAACTCAGTGGGCTACGTATTGGGGCCACTTGGCTCAGCCCTTGACAACACAGGAGCTGGGTGGCTGCTGGATAAATTTAATTCTGTTCTTGGTGCTGTTACCGGACCAATCGTGAATGGAGCACTAAAGGGTCTGGGGCTGAGTGACAACATTGAAGATATTGTTGGTTGGGCAGTTGGGAAGGTTGCTCGATTTGCAGGAGCAGTTCCCGCAATCGACGAAAGCTCTCCGGGCGGCGTTATCTTGAATCAGGTCATACAAGGTGGGGCAGGAGCAGCCGAAGCCTCATCACGATTAGCTGGCGGCGCACTCGCGACCGAGACATCAATGCGAGAAAATCAGGTTCGTATCGCGCAGTACATGCAAGACAAAGAACAGAATATGTCAACTTTTGATAGATACTTAAGTCTTGATAATACCGATTCTGTTCTTGCCTCGGCAATAACAGCCAACGCGACACAATCACGTTCTAACATGTTTATGCGCACATTCTCCTCAGTCTGGAAGACACCCTTTAGCATTGCGACAAACCGAAAGGTAAAGGCAGCTACAACAACTGGTAGAGAGGCGGCTAATTTCGGTGGCATAAAAATGTATGATATACCAGCCGAATGTACAGATAGCAACCCCTTGAATAGCATAGAGAAGGACTCCTTACCCAAAATGACTAATGCCGACGAACTCGGTCTCATTGATTCTTCTGAGTTAACTTGGGAACTCATGACCAGTAGCTCGGACTTCTATGGAAAACTTTACGCGGACAATCCTGACGCAGGAGATACAATTGAAACCGTATACAACTGCGTCATATTCGACTCCATGGCTCAGGGTGCTACGGCGGGCAAGTACGCGCCAGAACTCGCAGGCGAAAACGCCATCGAAGATGCATCATCAGGTGGCGGCGTTACTTCCAGCGGCGTTGGTGGCACCTTTACGGTAGCGACTTACAATATCCCAAGTAAGAACGGTTGGGGACCAACACAGTGGTCAAAAGCTGTGAATCTCATCAAGACAGCAAAAGGTGCAAAAGGCAATGTAGGATTTGATATTGTCGGGTTCCAGGAGCTCCGTGGTGGTGACAGTAACTTCCGGTACTTTAAGCAGAACTTACCGGATTACGACTCTTGGCCAACGAAAGCAGACAACCCATGTGCCGTGCCACAGGCGGTTTTCTGGAATAGAAATAAGTTTGACTTCATAAGAGCAGAGAGTGGTTTTCTTGACTACCCAAGATACAATAACCTCGACACAGACTGTGGTCCAGAAGGTGGGGGAAAGATCGAGCATGCACACGCCCAAACGCCAATCGTATTCCTGAAGACAAAAGCAGGACAGCAAGTTATCTTCATGAACACCCACGGCGCTGCAAATGGCTTTGGAAACAATGACGATGGTGGTGCGGGCACGATGGATCAGAGTAGTCTTCGGAGAATGCAGTCTGCAGACCTATACGTAGCAAAAATTGAACAACTCAGACAAGAGAATCCGGGAGTCCCAATTATATTTACTGGTGACTTTAATGAGGGTACTGGTGTTCGACTAAAAGGAAATATAACCTATGAAGGTAAACAATCGAATCTCTTTTTCTGCAAGGTGACAGCTAAAAAACTCATGAAGATAACCGAGGCACCAGAAAAAGATTGTCGCCAAAAGAATGGCATGGGTGGTGTGGACTATCTCTATGTCACACCAGAAGTTGTTATTGATAAATTCAAGGCTATTTACGGCGGTAAGTCAGTCAGTGGGTCAGACCACCCCAAGACTCCAGTCTACACAACTATTACTGTCCCTGGTGGAGGCGATGCAGCCGCAGGCGGTGACGGTGCCAGTGGAGGATCAGAGATAAGTTCAAGCGGATTTGCTTGGCCAGTAGATAAAAAGTATTGGGACAGCAACAAGAGTGATTTCCTCGACGCACATGGCATGAGAAGCGGGACTTTTACATCTCCATATCTCCGTGGCGGCGCTGTCGATATTAGCTCTCCACCATTAAAGGCACCCGTGTATTCGATGCTTGATGGTACGGTTGAAAGAACAAATCTTTGCGGCGCGGGAGAGGGAATGATTATACGATCGAATATCGCAGGTGGTAGCGTTCTCATTGCCTACGGTCATGGCACAAACCCACGGTTTAAAAAGGGCGACAAAGTAAATGCTGGCCAGAGAATACTCGATCTTGGCCAAGTTGGCTGTAAAGTCACTGGACCACACCTTCATATTGATTTGACCTTCAATAGCAGGCATGTTTGTCCACAAGATCTTTTCAGAGCAATGGGCGATAATAAGAGCATTAACTTACTTGAACTCAGCAAGAAATCGAGATCGCCATGCAATTAAGACGTGCACGTCGGCTACTATCAAATACTATCGTTCTTACCTTAATCCTAAGTCTACTCTTTGCAATTTCGCCACTACAGAAAACATACGCCGCAGAGACAATCGACTGCGAAGACACCGACAATCTAGACGAGAGAATGATAAATTTGGATGCTGGTTATTACGGACCATGTGACACACTCGACAAGAACAACTCAAGCCAGTGTAGTGTTAATATCGTCGGCACTACAAGCCAAAACAAAGACTATGCTGGCCGCGAAATCCTGACAAAAACTCAGCTAAGCGAAATCGCAAAGAATCAGCCAGTATACGAGAAAGCAGCACAAAAACACGATATTCCATGGCAGATAATTGCCGTAATTCATATACGTGAGACAGGACTTGGCAGGAATAATCCATCCAATGGTCAAGGCATTTACCAGTTCTATGACAAGCGTGGCGGACCATATCCAACTGGACCAGTCAGCGAAAAAGAGTTTGAGCGGCAGACAATGTTCGTTGCCGAATTTATCAGCGGTAAAGCAAAGGCAAACTACGAGGGAAACAAGACCATCACCTCTAGTTCTCAGCCGAATGTCATAAAAGATACGTTGTTTAGTTATAACGGGCGGGCGAGTGTGTACGAAAAACAGGCTCAGTCACTCGGCTACAAGGCAAACGAGGGCTACGAGGGCTCGCCATATGTCATGAATAAAGCCGATGCAAAACGCGATCCAGGCAAAAACCCGAGCGGATGGGGTCAAATCAAAACAGATGGGGGTGGGATATCATACCCCGCAAATGAAGGATATGGTGGTTTCGTACAATACGCAGCCCTTACTGGCGCAGATCTTGGCGGTGCATGTAACGGCATCGGTGGACCAGTTAGGCAAAAAGTTGTAGCACTCGCAAAGCAAGAACTGGAGCTTTGGGGGAACGGTTCCCTTAAGCCAGGCACAGATTTTCACAAGTATAGTCAGGGCAGGAATGAAAACTGGTGCGCAGACTTCGTAAGCTGGATATACAACCAGGCCGGATATCCGCTAAAGAAAGGTAACCAGGGCAATGTAGCCAGTGTTGACGAAGTACGGTCGATTGGCGAAAAGGGTGAGACATTTACCTTTAATAAATCTGGCGATTACACACCACAGCCCGGTGACATCGTGATACAAAAGAATACTGACCCTAAAAACTACATTTCACACGTCATGCTTGTTGTTGCCGTTAACGGAAACAAAATGACCGTTCTAGGTGGTAATCAGGGTGGTGGTGGCTTTACATCAAGTAAGGTCACTGAGTACACTATCACTGGCTTTGCTACGAGCGATATAGTTGGTTACGTATCCCCGAAAGGAACTGAATAATGAAACGAGCTTTAATAATCGTTATAGGTGTTCTTATAATTCCTTTTATTGGACTTTTGTACTATCAGTTCTTCGTATTCCACATTACGGGCACAAACCCAGGGACCAGACAAGTATCTAATATATCTCCTTTTATTGATATTAACTTCAACAAAGCACTTGATGAAGACAATATCGAAGTAAACGTCGTCGAAGCGCCCATAACAGGCTATGATGTAGTAAATGAAAAGACGCTGCGCATCGGACTTGGACCAATGGATGCTCGGCAAGAATACACGATTGAAATTTCTAAGATTCATTCGAAAAAGGGAGAAGAATTAGTTAACAAGACTGTTCGATTTACAGCAAAGCAAATTCCGTTTGAGAAACTACCGAAGAGTCAAAAGGAAGCAATACTTAAAGCTCAAGATAGTTCAAACGGCTCAAAGGCGGACCCAATTCTTACACACCTTCCATATGATGGCCTTAATTATAAACTAGAGGCTTTATACGAAAATGACAGCCTTACCATACACGCCGAGCTGATCCTTACCGCCGCGGATATCAGAATTGATAGAGAAGGCGCCATAGAGCAGTACAAAACACAAGTCAAAGACTATATAGCATCAATCGGTTTTAGACCAGATGACTATAATATTCAGTATGAGGTTACCGAGCCAGGTATTTATTAGCCTGTTAAAATAACGTGGCTTTTATCTAGGAAATAGCCGACAACCACATCGGCGTCAGTGGTCGTTATAAATGTTTGGTGGTCTTTCAGTACTTCAGTGAGTGATTTACGGCGTGCACCGTCGAGCTCGCTAAACACATCATCAAGTAGTAGTATTGGCTTTTTCCCGCGGGTTTCTTCAATGATGCGCATCTCAATAATTTTAAGTGCGAGTAGCATCGTGCGGGTCTCGCCTCGCGATGCAGCTTCTTGTAGCATCTTATTCTTTAATGTGATCTGCATATCGTCGCGGTGAGGACCATATGCCGTAAAGCCACGCTCAAAATCTTTGGCAGTGCTTTGCTCTAATTTATGTAGCATGTCAGAGCCGTATTGATCCGTCTGGCAGCCGCTCACATACGAAACCGACACTCTTGAATCACTACTCGATAAATCCTGATAGAGCGGCTCTATGTCATTTGAAATACGAGCCACCAATTCCATACGATTACGGGCAAGTTCACCGCCGAGCTGACTGAGTCGTATATTCCATGCGAACAACTGCGAACCGGCTTGTTCCTGGCCAAGCTTTAATAATCGGTTCCTCTGGGACAACGCCCGTTTGTACTGCCTGCGAACCGTGGCATACCCAGGCACATACTGTTCCAAAATCCCATCCAAGTAATCGCGGCGTAGGTCAGGGGAACTTGAAAGTAGCTGTAAATGGTTAGGCTCAAATAACACAACGGGTATTTGCTTTTGTAGCGACAAGCGAGCGAGTTTTTGATCGGCAATTACGTATTCTTTCTTAACCGTGCCAGCAGGGCTTCCTATCAGCTTCACAGTGCGTTGCCCGTCAGGACTCCCGACATCGATACGTGCCCATGGCTGCTCAAATTCAATGAGATCAGCATCCTTAACCCTGTACGAGCTACCGAGGCAGCTCACAAGTACCGATTCCAGTAAATTAGTCTTACCACTCGCATTTGGACCGACAATAATATTTACTCCTGGATCGATCTCGAAGGAACTGTCCTGGTAGGACCTGAAGTGCTGCAACCGAATATCTGTAATCATCTGGAGGTTATTATAGTCGACTATGACTTCAGAGGCATGATTACATGAAGGTAATCTTTGGCTTTTGGATCAGTCAGAATACAGGGCTCAAGCTTCCCATTAAACGCTACCTGAACATCCTCGCCGCCAAGTGCTTGCAGCGCGTCCAAAATATAGCGCGAATTAAGTGTAATAGCACCGCCATTTGTGATTGACGCGCTCGCACTTGCGGTGTTTTCACCAATCTGTGATGCGATAGAACGGATACTTACTTGCTGCGCCTCGGCATCAAGATCGAGTGTCACACTACCAGCACTTTCGCGGGCAAATAAACTAGAAACTTTTGTAATATTCACCAGCTCACTGCGCTTTAGTGACGCGTCACTCGCAAAAGAGCGGGGGATAAGCTTTCGATAGTCGGGGTATTTACCCTCAATCAACCGAGTCACAAGCTCAACATCACCAACCGTAAAGAGTACCTGTTGATCATCATGAGTCACAATGACGTCCTCATCGTAATCACCAATGATACGAAGCAGATCCTGGAGCGCGCTTGCTGGAATCAGCAGATCAACCGCTTGATCAACATTAATCAGTGATTTTTCAGCCAGTCGGTAACTATCAGTAGCAACCATGTAAAGCTTGCCTTCATGCGTGTGCCAATATACGCCCGTCAGGACAGGCCGAGCCTCGTCACTTGATGCAGCTACTACAACTTGCTGCAAAGACTGCTTCAGGAGCTTCCCAGGCACCTTCCAGCTTGTTCCGTCAGCGATTGCAGGCATGACAGGGTAGTCTTCTGCTGAAATGCCGTTAATCGTTGAATTATACTTATCTGCATTTATATGAAGCTTGTAATCATCAAGTTTTAGTTCAATAACTCCACCAGGAAGACTTCCAACAAAATCCTGCATCAAACGGGCAGGGACCGTGATTGATCCTTCTTCTGAAACCTTTGAACCAATGTAGTGAGTGATTGCGATATCTAGATTGGTTGCTGCGATACTGAGTCTTCCATCTACTGTCTTAAGTAATACATTAGAAAGAATAGGTAATGTTCCTCGACTATTAGCAACTCGTGCTACTGAGCTTAATGCTTTGCTTAGGTTTTCCTGTGTGACTTGGAGCTTCATATAATAATCCTATATATCTATATATTTAATTAGTAGTAGTTGTAATAAGCCCTGTGTAAACTGTGTAAAAGCCGGAATTAACAGAGGTAAATTTACCCACAATAGCTGGGCATTTCTGCACACAAAATGTGTACAATCCGCGGAAAAACCCTGTGGTTATCCATGTATACATTTGGGATAGATTTTGGCTGCGGAAAAGTCCCAGATTCTCCCCACAAGCTTTCCCGGCGTTATGCGCATGCTTTCCACATGTTATCCATAGACTACGCATAGAGACGCTCCTTGATTTCTGCAACCGCAGCTTTAATGTCCGCGTCATAGCTGACTTCTTTTTCAATCTTTTCAACTGAATGGATTGCGGTTGTATGGTCTTTACGTCCAAGTTCACGTGCAATCTTCGGGAAGCTGAGATGTAGTTCGCTCCTGAGCATATACATTGCAACTTGGCGGGGAACCACAATATCTTTGTCCCGCTTTGGACCAGTGATATCTTCAACTGCAATTTGGAAATGTTTCGCGCAGCGTTCAATGATTTGTTTCGCGCTAATGTGCTTTGGTCTAGTTTTTGCAGCGCCGAGTAGGTTGGTTGCCATTGTAATGTCAGGGCTGAGGCCGCGCATTTCACAGAATGCGAGTAATTGATTTAGGGCGCCTTCCAGTTCACGAATGTTTGATTGAATTAGGTTTGCGAGGTATTCCACGACAGGCTGATCAAGGTCAACGCCATGGGCCTCTGCCTTTGTTTTGATAATTACGCAGCGTGTTTCAAAATCTGGAATCTGCATATCAATGCTCATTCCCCAGGTGAAGCGGCTGCGAAGTCGCTCTTCAAGTGTTGGAATATCTTTTGGCGGCTTATCACTACTGATGATGATTTGCTTATTCGCTTGGTGCAGTGCGTTGAATGTATGGAAGAACTCTTCCTGAGTTTTTTCCTTGCCGGCGATGAACTGGATATCGTCGATAATCAGGACGTCGGCGTTTCGATAGTAACTTGCAAAGTCAGTGTTCTTTTTGAACTTAATAGCATCTAAGAATTCTTGCACGAACTGTTCAATAGATATATAGACGATGTTCGCATCGGGGTTGTTTGCAATAACGGCGTTGCCGACTGCCTGAATAAGGTGAGTCTTGCCCAGTCCTACGCCGCCATATAGAAAGAGCGGGTTATATTTCGTGCCAGGATTGGCTGCAATTGCCTGACATGCTGCGTAGGCAAGCTCGTTGCCGGACCCAACAATGAAGTTATCAAAGGTGTATTTTTCATTTAAGCCAAGTCGGTAGGAGTGGGTGAGTGAGCTGCTGCTACTGCGTGATTGGTTCTGGGTTGTGGCTGACTGTACATTTGACGAAAGTCGTTCGGTCGTCGCAGCGTTTAGTATAAGTGTCTCTTCATCGGCTTTCTTGGGGATTGTGATACCAGAGTGGATCTTGTATTCAATGCGTTCTGGCTTAACACCGTTCTTCTCGATAATTTCAATAATCATCGGATTGTATTTGCGTTCCATTTGCTGCTTGATGAAGACATTTGGGACGCCAATCACAATAATATTGTCTTTGTGACGGAGGAGTCGAGTGTTCTTGAACCAGGTAACGTAGGCGCCACGTGAAACAGTTAGCTCGATTTCGCCTAGTACCGTTTGCCACAGGTTATCCTGCATAAACCCTCTCCCTCCGAGTTGAAGTGTTTTGTTTGCTTGCTAATAAATATACCAGAAAGTAGGCACTTTTCCACAAGTCTTTTGCCACATTATATGGATTCCATGCAAAATTATGAAAATACTAGTTTTTTATGCACACGCAAAAGCCATATCTGTTAATCTGTGGAAAACACTTGAGGAAAAGTGGAAAAGTTGCTAGTATTAGTGGGTAAGTATTGTCAATTTCACGTTAATCGTGAAATAGCCACTTGCAAAGGCTAGGCAACATGCAGTATTGTTGCTTAGTTTGAGCAGTGGAAGACTGCATAACTAAAACCAGATATCTGGTAAAATAAGGACTAAGATGCCAAAGCGAACACACCAACCAAAGACTCGCCGCCGCGCACGTGAACACGGTTTCATGAAGCGTATGGCTTCTAAGGCTGGTCGCGCCGTGCTTGCACGCCGACGCCTTAAGGGTCGCAAGTCATTGTCTGCTTAAATTAAGCAGCAAGATTTTAAGAAGCCTCCGTTTAGGTCGGAGGTTTTTTAGTACAAACCCCTGGAACCAATCCAGTAAAACAGTTAACCTATACAGTAATGATGATTCCCATGAGCACTAATAACGAAGGTAAAGTCGAGTGATTGGGCGCGCCAATAGATTTCATGGCTACGGCAGCCTCCGCTACGTCTATCAGAACGGTAAGACCGTTCGTGGCCCGCTCTGTGCCATAAAGTATGCTTCCAATAATCGCCGCAAGGTATATCGCCTCGCCGTAGTGGTCAGTAAGAAGGTCAGTAAGTCAGCTGTGGTCCGTAACAGAATCCGCCGTCGTTTATACGAGGCATTTCGCCATGAATCTGCTGTGATTCAAGAACCCTACGATATCGTGATTACAGTATTTAACGACCAACTCGCAACAATCCCAGCCGAAGAGGTGACAAGACTCGTCCGCGCTCAGCTCAAACAAGCAAAAATTATCTAGACTATTTAAAGTGATACCCCAGGGATGTTAGAATAGATCTAAATAGGAGTCCAAATGTTCGATAATCTGATCGTACAACCGATCTTTAATCTACTTGTCTTTATTACCGCACTTATTCCAGGGCACAACTTTGGTATCGCGATCATTGTCTTTACGGTACTTGTCCGCTTTGCGATGTGGCCGCTGGTTAAAAAGCAGCTGCACCACGCATCAGCGATGCGCAAAATGCAGCCACAGATCAAGCGCATCAAGAAAGAAGCCGCTGGCGACCGCCAAAAAGAATCACTGATGCTCATGGAGCTCTACAAAGAGCGCGGCATCAGTCCTTTTGGTTCACTTGGCACCATTATCATCCAGTTCATCGTGCTGCTTGGCCTGTATTTTGCACTTCGCAAGATGGTCAACGACCCGAGTGCGATCGTTAACTTTGCCTACGAACCAATTCGTAATATTGATTGGGTCAAAGATCTTGCATCAAAGGTTGCCTCATTTGACGAGACATTCCTTGGTGTTATTGACCTGACCCGTGCCGCTGTTAGTAGCCAGGGCTTCTACTGGCCAGCGTTCTTGTTGGTACTCGGTAGTGCATTTGTGCAGTTCAAACAGAGTACGCAGCTAATGCCAAAGGCAAAAGACAGCCGTTCACTCAAGCAAATTCTGAAAGACGCCGCAGAGGGCAAAGAAGCTGACCAGCAAGAAGTCAGCGCCGCAGTTATGCGTGGTACTCGCTTCCTGATCCCAGCAATGATCTTGTTCTTTACCGTAGGACTTGCGTCCGCACTGAGCCTGTACTGGTTCGTGAGCGGTCTTGTTGCTATAACCCAGCAGAGTCGTGTACTGAAGCAAGACGAAGAAGAAATGGAAGCCATTGCTGACGAAAAGCCATCTAAAAAAGACATCATAGAGGGCGAAGTTGTTCGCACCCAAGGGTCAAAGAATAAGAAGACAAAATCCTCCCACGCAAAAGCTAATAAACGGAGGAAGTAATGGAAGAATCAATTCAATACGCCAAGAAATATCTTGAGGATATTCTGTCGTTTTTTGGCCTCAATACCGACATCTACGCTACGAGTGAAGATGGCCAGGTTATCGAACTCCAGGTTCCATCAACGCATCTCAACGGCTTCTTGATCGGCCAGCACGGCGATACCGTTCGATCACTGCAGTACATGGTTAGTAATGCGCTAAAAAATAACGGCTACGAAGTTACGCGCGTAAACGTAGACGTTGCAGAATACAAGAAACAGCGCGCAGACCGTTTGGCGGAACAGGCAGAAGCGTGGGTTAAACAGGTTCAAGAATCTGGTGAACCAATGCACCTACGTCCAATGAACGCAGCCGACCGCAGGGTAGTGCACCAGGTTGGTGCTGATGCCGGTCTGACCACAGAATCAGAAGGCGAAGGCCGCGACCGCCACGTCGTATTCAAGACGGCTTAGTTTTACACAGCTTTTTGGTAGAATCCCCTACCCGCTCTTTCGCAAATACTATATGATATTAACAATTACTGTTTGGGAGTAGTGCATGAATCAAAAACGGACAATTTTAGGCATCATAATTGGATTACCGATATTGCTGATTGGATTATTTTTCATCAATTCGGCCGTTTATCCGTTTACATCAAAAGACCCAAACTTTGCAGATGTTGAAGCTGCCTTTTCTAAATTACAATTCCCATCGGACTGGCAAGAAATAAAAAGCACAGAAAACAGAGGAATAGCCGGTCGCCAGTGCTACCAATTTAATTCCTCTGGCTGCTTCCACAAAAGCAAAACGTTTAAGGTCTCTACGGATGTATCTCTGGACGAAGTTGAGGGTTTCTTTAAATCTTCCGGCTGTCAAACTGTGTCTAGATCTGACGCAACCCAAGAGGGTGAGTCTAAGATGACTACGAATCTAAGGTGTGATATAGGAAAGTTAGAACTCTCAGGTACTTATAGAGGCCCGGAAAGTGAAGTATACATCTCCCTCTCAACTCGCTAAGAATATATCAACTCAATTGTTGTTATTTATTTGCTGCGTATTACTAATGACAGGAGAGGTGTTCGCAGCGCTTGTTCCTGTGGCCTCCGAAGATTGCGTTGATGTGCAGCTCATTTTTGCTAGAGGTTCCGGACAAAATATTGGCCATGAGGCAGTAGACGATCCGCTAGAAGATCGTTTTAAGCGAGTCGAAGAAGAATCGTTCGCCTTCTTCGATTGGCACAGGAATCACTTCAAGGACTACTACCCGAACATTAAATATAAAGCCGTTTCGGTCCATGATTTTCCAGGAAAATATAACGAGGTTGGATATACGGCTGAAGCCGTCGGTACGGAGTCACTTAGTCGGATTATAAACTCAGTTAATGCGGATGCCTCATGGTTCCCCGGTGACTATCAGAATAGTGTTGCAAACGGAATCGAAGAAACCACGGGCTATCTAAAGGATCAAATCCAGAATTGCCCAGATCAATATTATCTCGTGGGCGGATACTCACAAGGCGCACAGGTCATGGGCGCTACGCTATTCAATCTTTCCGAATATGAAAGGGGTAAAGTTCTTGGCGCAGGGTTCTTCGGCGACCCCAAATATATTGGCGCATACGACAGTGTGAGTTTTCCATGGAGGCGTGGTGATACGAGGCAAGATAACCAAGGTGTACTTGAACCTCGTTTCCCGTATGTGCCTGCTGACATGGCATTTCGAACGGTCAGTTGGTGTCTTAAGGCTGATATTGTTTGCGGTGGCTTAAGGGAGTACTTTGCACAAGGAGATGCGCACGGCGAGTACGCTCCGCAGGCGATCGGGCCGGCAGTAGGTGAACTAGTGGCAATGGGTGCTCGTCAGCTCAGGTCGCTCGAGGAACGGCGTCAAGGGGGTAGCAATGCAATACCGCCCGCCGGTATCACGGGCGCAGATAAAACACGCCAGAGGGATGTCGCGTTTTTATTGAATGATAATAGTAATCAAGACGCTCTTAGTACGTTCAAATATTTCCTAAATCCGACACTCCCTGCATTTGATCAGCAATTCAACGGAACGCAGTACGGTGTTATGACATTTGGCGAGCACGACTGGGGATCAGGCATAGGTCCAACTCCTCGATATAAAAATATCTTCCCGCTTGCCCCACTCTACAAGACTACTAATACAGCAGTCGGCGATGCTAAATATATGATGCAGGCATTCTACAAGGTATATGGCGGTACTCCGTTTGTGGTCGGCGGTGGAGACACGGCTGACCCGTATCAGGTGGCGTTGGAACGCGCAATTGTTGCCAATAATTGGCGGGCTGATCCAAGTGTTGAGCGTAATATCGTTATGATTGTGGACCGTCCGCCAAAAGACGTGTATTCATACAATATTTGTTCTACGCAGTTTCGAAGTGGCATGGGTTACCCAGAAACGAATACCTACAATACTTGCTATGCAGACTTTAGGCCGGAATCGTTTTCTTCTGTACAGTTCCCAGAGTTTTGTAGAACAGTCCAACTGGCCATAACTCAGTCAGAGTGCACAAACCCAATGACCAGCCCAAGCCTTTCTTACCGAGTAAGCCGCAGCCATGCGGATGCAATCAAGCTCGCGCAGCTTCACAAAGTAAAAGTATCAATCGTTGTCCCATACAAGTTTGCGGCTGATAGTCAAAATTCCCTCGGCAAACAATCAGTTAGGGACGAGGTAAAGGCGCTTGCTGAAGCCACCGGCGGTATATTCATATATCACGGTGACACGAGTAATTTCTCCGCGAACCATCTTGCAGATGATCTACACAAGATATTCACCAAAAAACAAAATAATTTGTCGATACGGGTAGATGGTCACACTGTGCCCGTAGCTACTGTAGATATGCAAAAACCAATTGTATTTGATGCCAGCGGACTGGCTGGTGCAGTGCAGTACAAATGGGATTTCAATGACGATGGCATATGGGATGCAACGTCCACCTCACCAGTTTTGGATCATGTATTTTACCAGTCCGGATCAGGTATTATGCGGGTGCAGGCCCTGGACTCCAGCGGGAGTATTCTTGGTGAATCCAGTCAAAGGTACAAAGTACTAGTATCAACTGATACGGCTGGAGCAGTGCCTAATTTACCAAGTAACTTAAAGGCTGCTCGCCAAAATGATGACGAGGTGTTAGTTACTTGGGATGCCGTGAACTCTGGCGATATGGTAGTATCTGATCCTGTTTCCGGATTCCCAATCGCTCGTGCATCAACTCAGGTCGGGACTGTATTAGTACGCACTAAGGAAGCATCTATCGCAGTACGTGTCGTGACAGAGGACCAAATGAGCCCATCGGAGGTTTTGACGATCAAGCTGATCGAGGCCTCGCCTTCAACTGATATAGTCTGCCAGGAGCTCCAGGGATGCGATAGTGAAGTCGTCCCGGACATACACGCAGTAGCAGATACTGATGTGAAGCCAGTATCTGTCGTTGGTGCATCTTCAAGCTCCTCGGTCTCATTAAACCAGCCTGTTCCTTCCCCAGTAGCAACTCAGATAAGCAATGAACAAGTTCAACGATACGTAGAGCAAATCGCTAGCTCGGTACCACAAGAGCCTGCGCCAAGATCGGTCCAAAAGCCTCAGGTGCTTGGGTTCACGATTCAATCAAACCGTAAGGCGTCAAGCAGACAGTATATAGTGCTGTTAATTCTTGCCATCGCTTTCCTCACGGCTTACTTGATATACAGATATAGGGCTAAAAGAGCCTAGCGCTTCTTGCTGCCGATTGTGGATACCCACACGACAATGTCATCCCAGACAAATACTAGGTATATCAGGAATAAGATTCCTGTAATTCCGCCAATAAGTACAAATGCGCCTCTGAAAAAAACTAGCGATACGATACTCAGTATCGCTAGTACAACCAGTATGTCTAATAGATTAATTCGGGTTTTGCGCTGAGTCATTACTGATTATTATGCCACAGTTACTTTTGTTCGAGCGCACTGCGGGTGCTAAAGTAGGCAGGTTTTGGCTGATACTGCCGATCAAACATCAGCGGCCGTGCATCCTTCAGGCCCATGTAGTTGTACCAGGTCTCGCTATCTGTAATACCCAGGTATGCAAAATGCTTGCAGGACTTGGCTTCTATACATGCGCGCATCATTTCGTAGTAAATCTTTCCAGAAATATTGTCTTTGTCCGTGCTGTTAACCGGGACATCATTCATGTTAACGTCAAACTCTGTTACGTATACGTCTATGCCCAGATCAGCAAAGCGATTCATATTGGCAATAACCTCGTCCTTGTCTGGTGGATGTGATCCATCAATGTGCATCTGCATGCCAATGCCGTCTATCGGGACACCGCGCGCCAAGGCACCCTTGATGTAATCGTACATAGCATTAGAGGTGTCGTTGATGCTTTCGTTATGGAAATCATTGAGAAGCAGCTGGCTGTTTGGGTCTGCGGCACGTGCTGTCTTAAACGCTTCATCTATGTAATTGAGGTTTCCTCCGGTGTGGTCAGCCCACCAATCGCGTAGTCCGTAGATGTGTTGATTGCGCGTAAAAGCTTCGTTCACGACCGTCCACCGCGCCACCTTGCCTGAATAGCGCTTCCCGACAGTGTTGATGTGGTCTTTCATAAGCTGCGTTGTTTGTTCCGGGGTATAATTGCCGTTTTTAAGCCAGTCAGGTAGCCATTTTTCTTCTCCCCAGACATAATGGTGGGCTTCGACGGGCATATTATGTGACTCTGCAAAATCGACTACCTCATCCATTTCTTTGAAATCATAGGTAGTGGAGCTGGGACGCAGACCCCCACTCGTGAAATACCAGTTCGGTGTATTGTCTGCCAATACGAAATCAAACTGGGATGTCAGAATGCCAGTATATTGTTTGTCGCCCAAGTGATTGTGTATCGCGTGATTACCAAGGGCTATGTCGTGTTTATCGGCCAGATCTTTGAGCGGTGGGCTCGGCAGCTCGTTGGGCTTCCGTTCGTTAAATAGAACGACAGCAGCGACAGCTGTTAGCAGGGCGATTACGATTAATACCAGTATATTCCAGAGACGTGCTTGTTTGGTGGTGTTATTTTGCATCACTTAGTTATCTAACATGATGAACTAAGTAACTATGAGAATATTAACGAAAGGATGAATTAGGCCATTAAGCGGGTTTGGAGGGCGGTTTGGTAGGCGGGGCTTGGTTCTACTAACGAATCATCAAGCTTTACTACGGCGATACGATCAACTTCTTTGCCGCGGATGTTTAGCTTGTAGGCGTCTACCTGTACGTCATAACCTTCAAGCTTTTCATTAAGTCGTTTTACGGTTTCTTTATGTAGTGACAGGGTGAATGGTGATGCAAGTCCCTTTGCGGGCATATCTGTAACGCCGTGTTCTACGTTATGGAGTACCGCCCTTTTAATGGCGCGTACCTGGCGTGCAATTTTAAGTGCGTCAATGGCGCTAACTGATGATTCGGATTGTTCTGTTTGTTTTTGCATGACTAATACATATTAGCATAAGCTTTGTATTTTGTCAACATCATGTCAAAAGCTATCTATTGGAAATAGTCAGTGTGCTTTGTGATAGCGCATCCACGAGATCTTCAAGCGCCTTAGTGGTTGATTCTGGATAGTTTCCTTTAGCTGCCTCTTGGCGTAGCTTCAAGTCCTCTGCCTCTGTCAGTACCTTGCCGTCGCTCAGGTCAACAAATCCAAGCAGTACAAGAGGTACTCCGTCGACCGTTGCGTAACCCTTCAGAGTAACGGTTGGTAGCCAGCCGTCTTTTCCTGTTGATAATGAATAACAAACGCTCAGCATTTTGTCTTTGGTCCTGAAGCCCTTTTTGCTATCTTCGATGCATGTACGTGTGGTTTGCGAGAGGTTCGCGATGTATTGCTGCTTCTTTGCGGGAGTGCTAACATCTTCGAATTCAAGTATGTCTGGCTTTTCGGTTGTTGAGCTGCTCCATTCTTTTCCAAGTGCAATAAGCGATATTTCGCGGTTAGAGTTTGGAACTTTTGGGTTTCCGATAACAAAGCGGCCCAGTTCGTCATTAAACTTGTTAGTAAGGTAGGTTGTATAACCTGGGTTCTGAATACTTGATTGAATTACGACGCCTTGAAGTGAGCTCGGAAGGCCTAAATTGAAGACGACCTTCTTGTTGGTGTCAAAAGGATATCCGACAGCTTGGACAAAGTGCACAGGAGGCGCACTCTGGGTAGCCGGAACGGCAGTTGATGTAGCGGAAGAAGGAGTGGCTGCTTTGTTTTGTTCCGGAATATTATTTTTCCAGATAGCGTATCCAGCGCCAACGAGCAGTGCGGTGATGGCAATGAGCAGGGTGAGTATCGCTACTTTATTGGCACGCTTTTTCTGCGGGGGTTTAGGAGTTATCTGGGCTGGGTTTGAATCGAATGGTTCCATGTCTACAGTATAGTATGTGGACCCGAAAAGCTTTAGCGCTTTGTGCTTTTGTATACGTCCAGGGTTTCTTCGGCCATCTTTCGCCAAGAGTATTTACTAATTACTTTTTGACCTTTGACGGTGAGCTCTTTGGCGAGCTTTTTATCATCAATGATGGACAGTATTTTTTGCGCCATATCGTCAACGTCAGTTGGATCAAAGTATACAGCTGCGTCTTGGTAGACTTCTGGGAGACAGGTTGCGTTACTGCTTGCTACGGGGCATCCATGAGCCATCGCTTCGAGACCAGGCAATCCAAATCCTTCGGATAGGGAGGGCAGCACGTAACATTCGGCATTTTCATACAACCACTTTAGTTGGTTATCGCTAATGAATCCTGGAACAATAATTGATTTTTTTATGGGGCTCTTGGCAATCCATTCGTTCAGATCGTCTTTGAATACGCCTTGTATCTTCCCTGGCAAAATTAGTTTTAGTTCATGCTGTGAAGTTTTGATCTTTTCAAAGGCCTGGATCAATCTGTCGATGTTTTTATGTGGCAGCGGCTGCCCTACGTGGAATATGAATGGCTGCGTAATGTTGCCTAATGGTTCCGCCGGTCCTTCAACTGGTGGCTCAGCTGATTCGTATGTACGAACAATCTTTGATTTTGTAAATGGCTGGTAGTTGGCGAGATCGTCTGCGACAAAATCGGTCGGAACTATGATCTTCTTGGATTTTTTATGTGACCACCAAAATAGGAAGCGGTAGAGGCTCATGCCAATTTTGTGAATCCAGGCCGGGAAGCGGCTGGGGCGCATGTGACGGAGCATTGTAAGGTCATGTGTTGTAGTGACGATGTTACCGAAATAGAGAAGCGGCTGCTGCGTCATGGTGAAATGCACGAGGTCTGGCTTTAGCCTATAGATTTGCAGGGCAAAGGCGATTTGATCGATGGGGTTAAATGAAAATTGCTGGAATCGGCAGGCCACGGTCTTGAAATTTAGATTAGCAAACTTCCAGTCATCGTTAGGCTGCACAAGAATGGTGTAGGTGTTGTCGTGGTCGATTTCTGACAGGTGGGTGACGAGTCTGTCGGTATATCGCCCGGTGCTAGACCTGCGATTACGGGCGTCAATAACAATATGCATAGACATAGTATAGTTGAATTACCGATGAAAACGGAGAGTGCGCTAAAATAGACCTAAGTATGATAGAAAAGTTATCTCACAACCTGCGCCAAGCGAGCCTCTATATATTCTTGGGCTTACTTGCCTACATGCCTTTCCATATTTTCCTGTCAACGTGGCTCGGAACTAGTTGGGGAATACTGGAATTCGCTAAAGTTGCCAAGGATATCGTTCTGTTCATCGGTTTTGTGATTACGTTTGGACTAAGCGTAAGGCAGCCTTGGTTTAAAGAATTGCTGCGCAGCAAGATTGTGTGGGCGATTCTTGCATACGGTGCGTTGACCGTTCTTATGGCACTGATAAAACCTACTGACCAAGATGCTGAGATCCTTGGGGTTGTTTATAACACGAGGTTCTTACTCTATTTCTTGTATGGGTTGATGCTGACTCGACTATTCCCTGATGCAGGCCTACAAGGCAAGGCGGTGAAGATTGTGGTTGCGGCCGGTATCTTGGTGGCGCTATTTGGCGTTATTCAGTACACACTGCTACCAAATACTGCACTGCAGCACATAGGATATTCCCGTGAAAACGGCGTACTACCAGCGTTCTTTATAGATGAAAAACCTGATCTAGAGCGAGTCATGTCGACGGTGCGTGATCCAAACTCACTTGGTTCGTATTTGATCATCACGGCCGTTGTTATGCTTACGGTCTTTTTCGCAACTAAGCGAAAAGAGACTAAGCAGGTGATGATTGGTGGCCTGATCCTGACTGGATTATGCCTAGCGTTTACGTTCTCGCGGAGTGCGCTGATTGGATTTGTGGTGGCAATAAGTCTATTTATTTTGCTGAGTGATAATCCTGTCAGAAGATGGCTGTTAGAACACCGCAAAAAAGTTGCTGCTGGGGTGGTTGTGTTATTGGTTGCAGCCGCTGGTATTTTCTATTCAGTACGCAATACCTACTATGTACAGAATGTTATCTTCCATGCTGATCAGAGTACGGTACTGGAGGATCCTAATCAGCTGCGTATTCGTTTCTGGCAGGAGTCAGTACTTGCAATAGTTCTGGAACCAGCAGGTACTGGTCCGGGCACGGCTGGCCTCGCTTCAATCCGTAATGACAAACAAGGCACAGTCCTAAACGAAAACTACTATCTGCAAATTGCTAACGAGGTTGGACTGTTAGGCATCTTCCTATTCTTGGCGTTGCTATTACTAGTCGCCTATGGGCTCTATCGGCGCCGCGCTTACATGTTGTCGGTCGCACTGTTGGCTGCGTTTACCGGTCTTGCCCTTACGAATGTTTTGGTTCACATTTGGTCAAACGAAGCGGTTGCGTACACCTGGTGGGGCCTCGCGTCATTAATGTTTATCCGAAAACCAACGCCTCTACCCCCGCAGCTCAAGAAACTTACCAAAATAACTGCTTAGTTATTTTCACATCAGACAAAATAGCAAAAGCTAACTATAGTAGTTCGTACAAAGCATCTAATCGGAGTATGACTATGGCTAAGTTTGAAAATATTGGAGCAGATCTTCCAACTAACCCAGGTTCTTATAATGAATTTCTAGCTAGAACAGGTATGGAGTCGGGTCCAGCTGCCGTAGAGGCAATGAGTGTTGAAATTCAGGCACATATGGACGCGTTGGTTGCCGCGAGAGGGCTTAGTAGCCGCGAAGAGCTACACTCATCACCTTTTACAGCATCGAAATTAGTCGGTCAGACTGCGCTAACCGAACAGATTGGCTAGGTAGTTAAAATCCTAAAAGATGGTACAATTTAGGTACCAATTATAAATCTCTAAGAGGAAGAAATAATATACATGGCAAAAACCGCATTTATTACGGGTGTTGCAGGTCAAGATGGTGGGCACCTTGCAAAGCTACTACATGAAAAAGGCTACGTTGTATACGGAATGCTCCGTGGACAACTCGAGGCTAGTCACCCACGCTACTCTCAGCTTAAGCAAGAGATGCCATACGTAAAGATCGTAATGGCAGATCTTCTCGACCTGTCTGCGCTTGCCCGTGCAATGCAGGAAATCAAGCCGGATGAAGTATATAACCTTGCGGCAATCAGCCACGTTGGATATTCATTCCGTGACCCAGTTCTGACCGCTGATATTACTGGTAAGGGTGTACTTAACATGCTTGAGGCTATTCGTTTGGCGGGTCTTGAAAAGACGACTCGTTTCTACCAGGCTTCGACATCAGAAATGTTTGGTGGACTAGACTACAACCGACCTGAAGAAGGTTACACAGAGGAAGCACGCTTCCACCCACGTAGTCCTTATGGTGTTGCTAAGCTTTACGGTCACTGGATTACCAAGAATTACCGTGAAAGTTACGGTATGTTTGCAACCAGCGGTATTCTTTTCAACCACGAAGGTGAACGCCGTGGTCCAGAGTTTGTGACCCGCAAGATCAGTAAGGCTGTTGCTCGCATTAAGCTCGGCAAGCAGGACGTTCTTGAACTTGGTAACCTCGACTCAAAGCGTGACTGGGGTTATGCCGGTGATTATGTAGAGGGTATGTGGCGCATGCTTCAGCAGGACGAGCCCGGCGATTTTGTGCTTGCAACCGGAGAAACTCACACGATTCGTGAGTTTGTTGAACTGGCCTTCAAGGAAACCGGTATTGAGATCACATGGCAAGGCAAGGATGTTGATGAGCTAGGTATTGACAAGGCAACTGGCAAAACACTCGTGAAAATTAATCCTGAATTCTTCCGACCTGCGGAGGTTGATATCCTTCTCGGAGATCCAACAAAGGCTGAAACAGTCTTAGGTTGGAAGCGTGAAGTCGACTTCCCAGGACTCGTAAAGCTTATGGTCGAATATGACCTTGGCTTTGAAGCAGGCCGCGGTTAATACGCGCAATGTTACATTAAAACGACTCCTATCTCCAGGGGTCGTTTTAATTTTCGTTAGGATCTTTACCTTACTTCGCCCAAGCAATGAAATCTTGAATCGTTTGTTCGATGGGAATTTGAGGCGTCCATCCTGTGTCGGCTTGGAGCTTTGAGCTATCGCCATACAGATCGGGCGCGTCAGATGGACGGAAGCGAGTCTCGTCTACTTCATGGATGAGTGTCGGCACCCCTAATCCTTCTTTGAGTTTTTCTAGGATGTATTCACCACTCAAGGATCGTCCAGTACAGACATTATAGATGCCGTGATTCAATGTCTTGGCAGAGATAAGGCTAACGTAAGCTTTTGCTACATCGCGAACATCTGTGTAGTCACGCTTGGTAGTTAGGTTGCCGACCTTTAAAATTTCGCCCTCGCTTAATGATGAAATTTCTTTGAAAAGATCTGGCAGTATAAAGCCAGGCAATTGACCAGGGCCAATGTGATTAAACGGTCTTGCTACGACACAATCTAGGTCCTGTTCCCTGTACTTAAGCGACAGTTCTTCCATCGCAATCTTACTTGCAGCATAAGGGGAAGATTCTGGTGCAAGCTTAGACTCCTCGCCGAGCGGCATAGGTTGCTTTGAGCTGTACACGGCACCGGAACTTATGGAAATGATTCTGATATTCGTAGCATTTTGTTCGATAGCGGCTTTGCAGACGGTATCTAGGACGGCCGTATTAACGCGCATGTACAGTTCAGGATTATCAAACGAAGGACCAACGGCTGCAAGGCCGGCTAAGTTAATGATACCCTTAACATCTTTAAGGGGGAGCTTTGCTACCTCTTCGTAGTTGCCAAGATCGCAGCTGTGGTACTCCTGTACTCTGTCAGCCAATTCTGCACTTAAGGATTCTTCTCGGCCGACTCCGACTACTTCGTAATTTTCTGTAATCAAAGCATCAACCAAATGGTTGCCCACAAATCCATTAATCCCAGTAACAATAATTTTTTCCATATCTATAGGGTACATGAGTTAATGGTGAGAAAGCTAGTTGTCCGTAAGTATTTGGTGTAATTTAATTGCAGACTCTTTCCACGAGAATTTCTGAAGCTGGCTGTATCCTTTTTCTGTTAAGTCAGCTCGGAGTTTTTGGCTGTTAAGGACTTTTTCGAGCTCTGCGGCTAATGCTGCTGAATCGGTTGCTTGAAATGACAGTGTAGCGTCTCCGGCTACCTCGTCAAGTGACGAACCCTTTGCGTTAATAACAGGCGTGCCTGTTGCCATGGCCTCTAGAATCGTAAATCCAAAACCTTCGTAAACAGATGCAAATACAAAGACTGATGAATTCGCATAAAGACCGGGGAGGTCTTCGTCGGGAACGTATCCAATCTCAATAATATTTTCATTTGCTGCATAGTCTAGCTTTTGGCCGTGCCACTTACCTCCTGCAATGACTAACTTGTACTGCTGTTGTATATCATCTGGTAGCTGTTCATATGCCTCTATGACGGTTTTTACGTTTTTGCGTGGCTCGCTGCCACCAATAGTAAAAATGTAATCGTCTTTGACTATTCTCCCTGGTGTATTCTGGAGCTCAAACTGTTGGTCCGGGGCAAGGTGGACTACATCAATTTTTGAAATAGGAACGTCCAGTATTTCGGATAGTTGCTGTTTTGAGAATTCTGAGATTGAGACAAGTTTGTCGGCTTTGGCGGTGACATCTTTGTATATTTGAATTTGCTTTTCGGGGGTAATCCCACCCAGTCCTTTGTACTCATCAAGAACGATGGGTATAAGATCAAGGTTACTGGCGATCATGCGCTTTGCAACTCTTTGCCTTGGAAGCCGCATATTATGGAACGAATAAAAGACATTACTTCGTTTGCGAGAAAGATAGTAGTACATACTCACTCGCCATAATTTATTGATTGCTTTTACTAAAATCGTAGGAAGAAATAATTTAGGAGGTGATAACACCTTGAAATTAGGATTCGTTATGGTAGCTGGTATGTAGTTGTGTGGTGAGCAAATCACCACGTAGTTATTAGTCTGGTCTATTTCCTGGAGCTGCACCAAGAAGTTGTGCGCCATCCTATCCGTTCCTGTAATGGATGTGCTTGACTGATATGCATCTAGAATAATTTTTTTGCTGGATTTATTCATGGCTACCCTTAGATTAGACTACATGATGCACTGCATCAATAACCCAACCCTTGTTCTGACAGGAGTGAAGGGGTAAAATAGGCGAAGTGAAGAACATTATTGCACGTTACCGTTACTCATTATTATTGCTTAAGCAGCTAGTAAAAACTGATTTTAAACTAAGGTACCAGGGCTCCACGCTAGGTTACTTATGGTCCTTACTTCGCCCGCTGGCGCTTTTTGCTATCCTTTATCTTGTATTCGCAAAAGTCTTCAGAATTGGTGATGCTGTCCCGCACTTTCCGGTATATTTGCTTACGGGAATAGTTATATGGAACTATTTTACTGAGGTTACAACAGGAAGTGTTGGTGCGATTGTAGGCAAAGGAGATTTACTTAGAAAGATTAACTTTCCTAAATATGTGATTATTCTTGCTGGGTCATTTTCGGCACTTATTAACCTAATACTAAACTCAATAATAATCGCAATATTCATAGTGATTAATGACGTTGATATCAGGATTACGGTTGTTTTATTACCGCTTTTAATTATAGAGCTATTTGCATTCTCTTTGGCAATTGCCTTCTTCTTAAGTGCTGCTTTCGTAAGGTTTAGGGATATAAATTATATATGGGAGGTAATAATGCAGGCTGCCTTTTATGCTACACCGATTCTATATCCTCTTGCTCTTGTCTTCAGTCAGTCTGCTTTGGCCGCAAAGATTATAATGCTTAATCCGATAGCCCAAATTATCCAAGATGTGAGGTATGTGCTGATAACACCAGAGACGCAGACTATATCTGATGTATTTGGTTTTGCCTGGGCGCGGCTTATACCTATAGGTATAGTACTGCTTCTAATATTGATCTCCGCCTGGTATTTTAAGAGTCGATCTAAATATTTTGCGGAGGAAGTGTAGTATGTCTGGTAGAGAGTCGGCAATTATAGTTAGTAAGGTCTATAAAGACTTTAAATTGCCGCATCAACGATCTAACAGTATCAAAAGCGTCTTTACTGGTATGTTCGACTTCAAGAAGGATCGGTCAGTAGAAATCCAGCACGCACTAAAAGATATTAACTTTGATATTAAAAAAGGTGAGTTTTTCGGTATTGTTGGCAGGAACGGAAGCGGCAAGAGTACACTTCTCAAAATACTTGCTGGCATATACCAGCCAACTAGGGGTGAGGTAAGCGTTGGCGGAAAGCTCGTACCCTTTATTGAACTAGGAGTTGGCTTCAATGCCGAACTTACGGGTAGGGAAAATGTTTACTTAAATGGTGCAATGCTTGGATTTAGCGAAGCTAATATCAATGATATATATGATGAAATTGTTGAGTTTGCTGAGCTAGAACGGTTTATGGATCAAAAGTTGAAGAATTACTCATCTGGTATGCAGGTAAGATTGGCGTTTTCGATGGCGATTAGGGCAGAGGCCGATATATTGCTTGTCGACGAGGTCTTAGCCGTGGGGGACGCATCATTTCAGAGAAAATGCTTTGAGTATTTTAAAGAGCTGAAGCAAAAGAAAAAAACGGTTGTATTTGTGACTCATGACATGAATTCTGTTCGTGAATATTGCGACAGGGCGATTTTGATCAATAAAAGTAAGATAGTTGCTCAAGGGAGTGCGGACGAGATTGCATCTAAGTATACTCGAATGTTCTTTGATGAGGGTTATGAGGCTACGGATGCAAAGGAGTACAGTAGGTGGGGTGACGGGACGGTTAAATATACAGACCTTAGTGTTTCTGTCTCAGAAGAGAAAATAAACCTCAAGCTTACAGCAAAGGCATATGATGCTATGGAATCTCCGAACTTTGGATTTACGATCAAGAACTCTGCAGGACAAGGCATATTAGGAACCAATACTAATATCAAGAAACAAAGACTAGACCAACTTACAAAAGGTCAAGAAGTACAACTTCACTGGACGTTTCCAAATATATTAGGAGACGGTGAATACTATATAGAGCCAGCTATAGTATGGCAGGACGGTCGCGTTGCGGACTGGTGGGAGAGAGCAAAGAGTATTAAGATACAAAAGGAAGAGCACACCCCTCACGCTGCTTCTCCTTCAATAGAACTAACCCTAAAGCAGGTAAAATGAAACAAGTAGTTACGTATGCCCAGAATAGGGAAGATATTATTATCGATTGGTTTTTTAAGGATCGAAAAACAGGCTTCTATATTGATATAGGAGCTGGAAACCCCGACATAGATACAGTCACTAAACTTTTCTATAATAAGGGCTGGAATGGCATCAATGTGGAGCCTATAGATCACATCTATAGATACATCAATAAGCGTCGTAAAAGGGACATTAATCTCAATATTGGAGTCTCAAATAAATCAGGTAAACTTTCATTTCGGGAGTACGGCACAGATGGTCTGTCTACCTTCTCAAATGAGATGAAGGAAGATTATCTTGACCACCCTGATAATGTAACTAGTAAATTTATTGATTATCAAGTAGACGTGGTAACCCTAAGTCAAATCTTTAAGGAGCATGCAAAGAGTATACGGGTACAGTTTTTAAAGGTTGATGTTGAAGGTTACGAGTACGAAGTCCTGGCAGGAAATGATTGGAAAAAAAATCGCCCAGAATTACTATGCATTGAGGCCAACCATGTTAAGCACGATTGGCGGCCGATACTCCTAGAGAATGAATATGTAAAGGCACACCACGATGGCCTTAATGAATACTATGTTGCTGCAGAAAGCTCACTTCCGAAGGTGTTTGATCATGTCGCTGCCATCATTAATAGAGAGCCCATTATTCACTACAAAACTAAACAATCAATTGATGAGTATCAGACGATAATCCAACATAAGGAAAATCACGTTAAAGAGCTGGAGACTGCCTTGGTAGACGTCCAGCAGCAATTAGAAAAGATCAAAACATTGAGATCACATATTGCGGAAACTGGTAGGTCAAGGCTAAAGCGTCTTAGTTCAGGAAATAACCATGAAGAATAGATTAGTTTTTGATATAAGTTATTTCGCGCACTGGCAGGGAAACCTCACAGGAATACCTAGGATGATAAACGAGCTTGCAATACGCTACGAGGCTTCCGGCAGTTGCACATTTGTGTGCTGGGACAATACAGCCGGAAAATTTTACGAAGCCGACTTTGGCATGGTGAGTCAATACAGAGGCAAGCAAATCGAGAAAATTTTTATTAGAAAAAAATCTAAGAATATTCTCACTCATATTTTGTGGTTTTTTGTAAGAGTGACGCGAAGGTTAGCTGTATATCGGATTAGGGGGATGGGTCGCGTAAGCCACTTACTCGCCAAGATGTATTTCAGGGGCTTTAAAGAAGCTAACTTTCAAAATAATGATATTTTTTTCATACCAATGGGAGAGTGGGCGAGCAGCCAATATACCGAAAGACTTTTGAAATTTTCACGCGATGGTGGACGGCTAGTACAGGTAATCCATGACATGTTGCCGCTTGTAACGCCACAATACTCTGGGCATTCTACAAAGATAATGGAGCGGTATTGTTCACTTGTATTGCCGGCCTCTACGTTGGTGCTCGCGGTCTCTCAAAGTACAAAAAGAGATATAAATGAATGGCTATCACAAAACAAACTACCAGTCCCGCACATAGATGTTTTTAGGCACGGTGAAGATTTTGCATTTGGTGAAGCATCAATACGGTCAAATAAACAGTTTATGGAGTCTGGGCTTAAGGGCGAAGACTTCTTGCTCTGCGTTGGGACTATTGAAGCAAGAAAAAATCACACCCTTCTCTATTATGTATATAAGCTTGCACGTAAGCGGGGCTACAGTTTACCCAAGCTAGTTATAGTCGGTAGAAAAGGATGGAGAACAGAGGATATTCTCGATATTATTGATAAGGACCCGGAGACAAGTGACCAAATATTAGTCATGAAAGATACTAGCGATGCCGAACTGGCTTGGTTGTACGATAATTGTCTTTTTAGTGTATATCCTAGCTTCTATGAGGGTTGGGGGATGCCAATTGCAGAGAGCATTGCTCACGGTTCCCCGTGTATAAGTAGTAATACTAGCAGTATGCCTGAAATAGCCGAAGATCTTATTACTTATTTTGACCCTGCATCTTCTGATGAATGCTTAGCTGCTATACGGAATTTATTGCAACCTGGTCAATTAAAAGCGGCTAAGGAAAAAATTAAGAAGTTTAAGCCTACGACCTGGGACGAGACTTTTAATAAGGTAGATGGCTATATTAAGGAGTTACCAGCATGATTAAAGTTCTACACCTAAGTACCCATAATGAAGATTGCGGTATTGGGAAATATCAAGAAATGTTTCTTGAGGCCATGAAAAATGAAGAAGAAATTCATAATGAGTTTTTTGAGCTATCTCCTAATCAGATCAAGGTAATGAACAAAAATGATTACGAGAACGCCTTTAAGCTGCTTAACGAAAAGCTTAAGGAATTTGACGTACTACACATCCAGCATGAATATTCTTTTTATTGGATGGACGAGTTAGAGAGGGCCATCAACATAGCTAAGTCACAAGGAAAGAAGTCCATTGTAACTGTGCATACATCAGCAAATGTTGGACACACAAAGGCAAAACTAACCGGTCTTGGTCCAAGAAGTTTTCTTGGCTTTACAAAAGCTTTGATATCTCAAAAAAGATTCTATAAACGTTTTATAAATCCTATGAAAGTTGCCGACTTAATACTGGTGCATAACGAGGTTACAAAGCAATCTTTGGTATCACGGGGAGTTCCTGAGGGTATTATTAAAAAAATCGTTATCCCCGTTCCAGAGATTGACTTGTCTCCCAAGTCGACAGAAATAAAAGAGAACTTGAAACTTAAGGAAGGGGATATTGTATACGCAACCGTAGGGTTCATGCACCGATTTAAAGGAGTTACTGAAGCAGTAAGGGCGCTGCGTTATTTGCCCGAAAATTATAAGTTAGCGATTGTTGGCGGACTCCATCCAGGAACTGATGATATAGCGATTTATGACAAGATAACAGACCTTATTGATAAGCTTCAACTAAAGGACAGGGTGTACATCACTGGTTACGTTGCAGAAGATGAGCGAATGAACGCACTTTTGAGAGAATGTGATGCTTGTGTGTATCCATACGATAGAGAATACTACTCAAATGTTTCTTCGGCTGCACTTAATAATGCTTTTGCAAATCATGTTCCAGTGGTTGCTTATCCTACAGAGTCTTTTAAGGAGATAAACACTCATTTACCTGTCATTCGATTGACTCAGACATTTGCATACTATGAGCTCGCCAGAGAACTGCGTAATCTCAATGTTGTGGTTGCAAAAGCTGATTCCGCGAAATTCGCTAAAGATTTTAGCTATCCAATTATCTCCAAAGAACTACTCTCTATTTACAAAGAACTCCAAGTCTAACAGTTTAACATGCAGATTAGAAAGATGCTTTCCATAGTAATGAGTAAGAGATTACTCGCCCTGGTGTCATCCACTCTTTTTAAAACTGGAGTTTTTATGTTGTTCACGGCCACGCTACTTTATGTGCTTGGCATCGAGTTTTTTCTTCCTCTTACCTTGGTGGCTTTATACGCATTATTCTTTCCTCTACCTGCCTTTTTAAGATCTTTTCTGAGCCGATTTATGGCTGGTCTATTAATTTTCTATGCAGTCTACCAGCTGGCAACAGTAATACAGTTCTTTGTTTTTCCGCAAAGTGGATTCAACACAGCAGCAGTGATAACCACCTTGGTTAGCCTTTTGTTGCTATTGAGCGTGGGTCGAAGGCAGCGCACAAAGATAATTCCAGTAATTACTAAAGAAGATTTTTTTGCCTTGTCCGTAGCCTTGATATGTATAATTCCAATATCTTATAGCTTATTTTCTGCAAATACAGTTACGCAAGGAATTGCGAGCATTGGAGCTATCCAAGGTAATGACGGTACGACACACTTCTCTATACTTACTGATTCTGTAGCCAAGGAAAGAATGACTTACGCCCCAGGTGCTATTTACTATCCTGCGGGGTTTCACCTAACGACAGCTTTTATTGAAAATGCTTACGGGATAGATCATTTATCATTCGGCTGGGATGGTAGGGTGGCGCTATACTTTTCTGAATTTCTACTGTTTGCTGCCGTACTGGCCTATTTACTTTACTATTCGGTATTGGGGTTATTGTCTCTTTTGGGGTCAAAATATATAAAGAACAAAGTCTTAGTTTTTATAGTTCCCGTGTTAGGCACTATCTATACTTTATTCTATGCACTGCCGTTTATCTATCATGGCTTTCTAAATTACTATTATGTGTGTGCCGCGCTAATCCTAGGATTCATTATTCTGTCTTATGAGTTTAAAAATAAGACTAAGTCAGCAGATCAGCCCTCTCCGGGTTCCTTTGGGCTGATAGGTTTACTCATACTTTTTGGTGCTGCATCCAGCTGGCCCCTGTTTTCACCAATTATTCTCGCAGTCGCTGCTATGCTAGTCTTTTCTGCGCAATTTAAAAGTAAAAATGGCATACATATTTTCTCACCATCAAAAAAACAGATAGCTTTCATAGGGTTTGGAATGTTACTACAAGTTATTCCTCTGTATCTTCAACTTTCCTATGCTTCCGTAGGAACCGCAGATGGCCTTAATGCCACGGGTGGATTGAAAGTATTTCATCCGCAGTTCTTGATGCTAACTGCTGGACTCACAGCGTATTTTGCATTTTATAAAGGTATAGATGACTCGGTGAAAAGGATTGGAATATATCTATTAATACCTAGCTTAATGGCTGTTCTGTGTCTAGCGAGTTATCAGTATTTTGAACTTGGCGAGATTAGATATTACGTAATTAAGTTGGCAATGTTCTTGGAGTTGATGACATTCGTATTTCTAGTTGCAGTGCTATCTGATATCGCTAATAAGGTAAGGATGACTACCGAGAGTTTACTGATAATTATAGTTGCAATCCCACTTACATTTATTTTTTCACTAATGGCTATTAATGATAATCCGATGAGGGATGTAAGAAGTTTGTTTAGGAATTATTCAGGCGAGCCTAAGCCTGCTTATGTTGATCAAGACGTGCGAATGATTACAGAGCTTGGGTCAGAAGGTAAGGTACAAAATTATAATGTCATTACGCTACACTATACCGATGATCAGTCAAAACTTTTTGCGCACCCTCAAACCATGTATTGGGCAAACTCCCTTGCTTATAATTCTAGTTCTGAACAATCCCTACCCAAAAATTGTTTTTACAAAATATACATTAATTTAACCTTAGGAACTTTCACGCCCTCCGAGCAGGCAGAACTAGTCACTCAGGTTAATTCTTGTGTAGATTTAGCAAAAGCCAGCGGCAAGGAGTTCTATATTGTTACGGATCAGAGGTCTTCAAGTGGATTAATTGATACCTTTGGGGCAAGGGCAAAGGTAGTGTGGTAGCTTACAGGTGTCAGTTCTTAATATTCAATAAGATTAGCCCTAATATAATTAAGGAAATTCCAGCTATTTTTAATACAGTGAATGTTTCGTTGAATATGACGAAAGACGATACAAAAATCAGAATATAAACAAGCGCTGTTCCTAGTGGAATTATATACCCGAGGTCATACTTTGATATTAGGTATGTATAGAGCATGAAACTAAATATATAAAGAAAGCCTGCCATAAAAATGAGAGGATTCAAGTTGAATATAATTCGTTGTTTTTCAAATGAGAGGGGCGCACCATCCGAAGAGCCAAGCTTAATTAAAATTAGTGCAAGCGAGGCTGTGACTACGTATAAACCTATAATAAGTTTTGACATCACTAGTAATTCTACTCCAATATATATAATGATGAAACTAAATCAGGAGAGAAAATGATGAAAAAGGCAGGCGCAGGAACAAAAAATGATGACTATACCAATATCCTTTTAAAAAGATCAGGTGCAAGCTGGAAGAAAGTACTAGATGTTCAACGTCCTTACCGATGGAATCTGAGGCGCTTGAACTTGGGTAGAACTCTAGATGTAGGCTGTGGTATCGGCAGGAACCTCGGTAATTTATCCGAGGAAAGTGTAGGAGTTGACCATAATAAATATTCCGTTGATATAGCAACTAGGGCAGGATACACTGCGGTAACTGTGCAGGAATTTAGGAAAAATAAAAAAATTTATGCTGGTAAACCCTTTGACAGCATGTTGCTGGCACATGTTCTTGAGCATCTCACAACTGAAGAAGGCATTAGTATAATTAAAGAATACCTACCTTTTGTTTCAGATAAAGTGGTTGTAATCTGTCCGCAAGAAAAAGGCTTTAGTACTGATGTGACACATGTGAACTTCTTGGATAGTATTGCAATTACCAAAATCTTACAAGAATGCGGGCTGAGGGTTACCAAGGCATACTCATTTCCGTTTCATAAAAGCGCGGGCAAGCTATTTACCTATAATGAAACAGTTGTAGTAGCTACAAAAGTATAAACTATTCCGTATCCGGTACGCGCTTTCCATTAAAGACAAAATCAATTAGTCTATCAAGATTTTTTTCTCGCTCAAAGTGCTCAAAGTAATATGACCTTCCTTTTAGACCCATTGAAGTACGTTGCTTAGGTCCCATGCTCTCGAGTTTTATTATTGAGTCCGCAAGGCCTTGAGCATTACCGGACTCTACCGCAATACCACATCCAATCTTGTTTATTAGGTTGGCTCCTTCACCATCTATTGAGGCAACTATCGGCTTGCCAGAGGGCAGGTAAGAATAGACCTTGGCGGGTATTCCATATTCAAACAAAGGACTTTTAGTTAAACCTACTATAAGTAGGTCAGCTATACTTTGATATTTTGGAATTTCTTCTACTGGCTTCAGGCCTTCAAATACAAAATGAGATTTAATTCCAAGTTTTTCGACCTCTTCAGTAAGCCATTTTTTCGACATGCCCTCACCAATAATTATATATCTTATATCGACATGCCCCATATCTGATATGATTTTGGCGGCTTTAGTTATGGTACTGAAATCTTGGGCAGGATTAATGTTCCCAGCAAACATAACAGTGAACTTACCCTTAAATCTACGTTCGAGCTCCTTGTCAAAGAGTTCTCTCTCGTAAAGTTTCTCTGGTGCCTGGGGTATATATAGTACTTTCTGTGGGTTAAGACCAACTTCAGAGATCAGTCGGCTTTCGATACCCTTGAATACTCCTATTGCACCATTAGCCTGCTTGTAATGCCAGTAAGAGATGTTGGTGATTAATTTTCTAATAACGCGATTGTGAATTTTCAACATCGAAAAAAGACTGTGTGGCCAAAAGTCACAAATATAAAAATAAATAGGTACACTTTTAAGTTTTGAGAGAATTATTGCGGGTAGGGACATGAAAACAGGAGAGAGTTGATACGCAATTATCCGGTCATATCTTGTGAACAGTAAACGGGGTAGGTGAAATAATGCGAAGAAAGGGAAGGAAATGTAGTTAATCGAGATTCTAAAATTTGAGTTATTTCCACGAGGTATTTCTAGTACCCGCATGATCTTTACGCCGTTATGTCTTTGTTGTCGATTTTTAAATAAACCATAGCCTTGGAAGAATTTTCCTGCAGGGTAGTTAGGGATCCCGCAAAGTACGTCTACTTCATACCCTCTCTCTACTAGGCCCTCTGCTATGTCAGTAATACGAAATGTTTCTGGCCAATAGTGTTGTCCAACTATTAAAACGCGCTTCTTAGGCATAGTGGGGGTACAGGTTACTATGATTTATGATCCATGTCTTCATCTCTTCGATCATTGTGTCATATGAAGGAATCTTATGGCTAAAATCTGTTCGAGTATTTATTAAGGTCTTATCTAGTTTTACTGCTGGGTTAGGTGTCACCGTAATATCTTTACGCTCAAAAGTTTTTACAAATAATTGTAGGAGTTCATACTTTGAAATATTTGTAGATGGCACTAAGTGATATAGGCCTTTTAAGTCCTGTTCGATAGCTGCTAGGATACCCTTTGCAAGCTCAATTGTAGTAATACCGCTCCACATGGCTTCGCTATAGCCTTGTATTCTGTCTGATTGGGCGTAAAACCAATTAAATAAACCAATTCCTTCTTGTTTCATGTCTGGGCCGATGATTGACATTCTAAAAGTGAGGTCTTTTTTATTAATAATTTCGCCTAAAGCCTTTGTTCTGTCGTAGTACAGTTCTCCGTCATATGGAGAATCCTCCTTATATGGGGCGTTCAATCCGGAGAAAACACAGTCCGTACTCAAATGAATAATTTTAGTTGCAGTATTTTCAAAATATTTTTCAAGGAAGTGAGGCAGATAAGAATTTAGATATGTTGATAAATCTTTTCGTTCCTCACTTTGTTTAACTAGAACGCCTACGCAATTCACGATAATATCGTAAGGTTTTTCTTTCAATAGAGAGATCGTATCAGCATGTGACGTTAGATCAACAAGTTTTGTCGAATCATCCATCTTGTTTTTGGCTGAAACACCATCTACTTCATAGCCAGCTTCGCGTAGATACGTAGTTACTACATGTCCGGCCATACCGGAAGCACCGAGTATAAGAACCTTTTTCATGCTAGTTTCCTCGCAACTGTGTGTTTACATACTCAACAGTCATTAACTTTGAAATAGTTCCCTTAACGTCTAGCTGCGTAGTATTTGCCGAAGTATATTCTAATGTATCTGTAATTTTTCTTGAACCTTCATCAAGATACTTGTCGTAATTTAGGTCACGATTGTCCGCAGGAACTTGAAAATAATCCCCAAGGTCAGTGGCTTTAGATCGCTCTTCTTTCGTAAGAAGGGTCTCGTGAGCTTTTTCGCCATGTCTTGTGCCGATGATTTTAATCTCTGACTTTGAATCAAACAACTGCTTCAATGCTTTAGCAAGATCTCCTACAGTACTCGCGGGCGACTTTTGTACAAATAAATCTCCTTGTTTTGCATTGGAAAATGCAAAAATAACAAGATCCACGGCTTCATCAAGATTCATGAGAAAACGAGTCATTAAAGGATCAGTTATTGTAATTGGTTGGTCTTTTTTTATTTGTTCTATAAAAAGGGGAATAACTGAACCACGTGACGCCATTACGTTTCCATAGCGGGTGCAGCATATCGTAGTGTCATCGGGATCTACATTCCTGGACTTGGCTATTATTACCTTTTCCATCATCGCTTTAGATGTGCCCATAGCATTAATAGGGTAGGCAGCTTTGTCTGTTGATAGGCATACTACCTTTTTGACTTTAGCATCAATCGCGGCTGTCAGTACGTTATCTGTTCCTATAACATTAGTGCGTACAGCCTCCATTGGAAAAAACTCACAAGACGGTACTTGTTTGAGTGCGGCAGCATGGAAGATGTAGTCTACGCCCTTAACAGCATCTTTAATACTTTCTAGATTTCTTACATCACCTATGTAAAACTTCACTTTATCGCTTTTGAGCTTTTTGCGCATGTCATCTTGTTTTTTCTCATCACGCGAAAAAATGCGAATTTCTTTTATGTCTGTATCTAAGAATCTTTTTAAAACAGCATTTCCAAACGATCCTGTTCCACCAGTTATTAACAAAGTTTTACCCTTGAACATAGTACTCCCATGTTTTATTTCCTATCCAATAGATTAACAGATTAATGAAGTTATAACTACTGTTCTTAACTGATGAGATTTTTATAAATGATTTTATCAGACAATGCTCAGCTCAAGCGTTTGTCCTTGATAGCGTAACTAGTAATCTATACTGTTAAAGAAGACTACTCCTTGCGGGATAGTACTATTGACAGTTCCTGGTGTAGATCATTAACCCTTCTCTCAAGGCTGTCAACTCGAGCACGCGTCCTGCTGGCTATATATAAAACTACAACTATACCGGTTATCTGCATTACATCAAACAAACTAAGAGGTTCAGTCTGTGTGAGTTCTCTTGTAAACAAATAATTGTAAATAGGAGAGGCAAGACCCAGACTCGCAAGAATAGCTAACCAGAATGTGACGTAGAAAAAATATCGTCTTTTTGAGATTTTCCTTAACTTGTAGGACACGGTTACGTTAAGTAGGGCAGCCAAAATAAAGGGCAGGTTTAATAAAAATAATAGAACATATCTACTCATGCATAAGCTCCGATATCCTCCGCCAAACTAGCGAGCTTACAATATTAAAAGCGTTCCAGTTATTTTGACCTTTAGCTTTCGAGTAATCACTGTATATGGCTTTAATAGGATACTCTTCTATGGCTAAATTTTGCTGTTTTGCTCTCCAGAGCATCTCTGAACAAAATTCATAACCTCTTGTTTTCCACTTTAAGCTACTCAGGGCATTTTGTGAGAAGACACGTAGCCCTGACTGTGAGTCGGTAATATTTATTCCGAACAGGATAAAGGTGACGAAACTCAGACCTTTATTGCCAAGAATCTTGACACGTGACATGCCATCCTTGTTTACGAGCCTACTGCCAATCAAAAGGTCACATTTACGTTTTCGTATCTCGTCTATCCCATTCAGAACATCTTCTATGGAATGCTGTCCATCTGCGTCCATTGTTACTGCGTAATCGAAGTGTTGTTGATTCGCATAGCTAAGGCCGGTAGCCGTAGCTCCACCTGCTCCTGAGTTCAAAATATGTTGGATAACTTTTGCCCCGGCTTTCCTGGCTAGGGCGGCCGTACTATCACTTGAACCATCATCTACAACGACGATTTCATAAGTATATTTTTTTGTCTTAACTGAGTTTGATAGATCAGTGAGTACTGATTCAATCATCTGTGCTTCGTTATAAGCAGGTATGACAAAGCAAACTTTAGGTAAAAACAGGGGCGTACTCATTAAATGCTATTATAACAAATAAGACTTACATGTATAATATTGGGACTAATTGACTACTTTCATATATATATGATTATGATCATCTGACATCCATGTCTTAAATTCAGACACTGGCTTGAAGTATTCTCTATACTCCCCCACGTTATAAGGGGCCCTGGCAAGAAACGTAAATGTAGCTACCTGGCCGGGTCCAACGCTCGGTTCGTTCATTACCGCGGGTCGATTACATGTCGACCAGCTATAAGCGCAAAGAACAGATTTTCTGTCCTTAGGTGCAAAGCTACCAAGCCAAACAGGGTTGGGTCCATCTTTTTTCCATATAGTCGCACTTGTATTCTTAGCGCTTAAAGTGATGTAAAAATATTGTCCCTTGGATAAATTGGTTATATCTAGCGGAGTGGTTCTGCCGGGATCACTCCAGGCCCCTAGGCTACCCCACTGCCAAGATAGCTCCTCATTTGACTTAACGTATACATGGTAGCCAGTGTCATTTTGCATCCATGCGCGGTTCTCTAATACTGGGGCCATAAAATCTCTTATCTCCCCAAGCGTACCTGGTGCGACGGCATAAAACTCAAAGTGACCTTCTTGGCCTGGGTAAACAGCATCTTCTTTTATAACTGTGGCGCGATTACAGTTGAGCCATGTAGAATCACAGAGAGGGCTTGTATGGTTGTATGGCTTAACTGTTGCGAGTGTTGCTGGGTTTGGCCCATTTCTGTACCAAATTTCAGTGCCAGTATTCTTTACTTTGAGTGAAACAAAAATTCTTTCACCCTTACGAAGCTTTCCGGTATCTAATTCAGAATATTTATTTTCGTCATAAATTCGATTAGATACGACTTGCCAGGCGAATGGAGGATCTACGCTAGATACGAACCATAGTTCAAAATATTTAACGAAGTTGTAGCTACCAGTATAGTAGCGCCCGGTAGTACCGTAAGCAGGCAATCCATATAAACCTTCTGGGTTATTGTATGCGTGCGGGGTATAGCAGTATAAAGACGAAGTCGCGGCCGATGCAATGTAGTGTGTACGATAATACGTCCCATCTTCATCATAAAAGTTTACATTTTGGTTGGGGTATAGATTCGGTTTGTAGTAAGCCTTCTCGGTTCCACAGGTCCAGGTGCTACTAGAATACCACCAGTTCATATTGCCCTTGGCTCTTTCAAAGTGAAATCTTAGTACCCATGCACCATTATCAATTTGCCAAAAGAAGTTTGAACTACTGCTGCAGTTACCACTCGTTGGGCAAGCGTACCCCATTGCTTGTGCATACTGTCTGTCAGTGGGATTTGGAGACGTTATAAGGCTCTGCTCTTTTTGAAGGGTCACAAGTATAACTTTCGGATTAATTCCGTACACCTGAGACGCATAGTATATTATTCGCGCGGCAGATATTGATTGTCCACACGGCGCTCCTAGTGAAAGGTATGCTTGCTTGGCAGTTGAGCCTGCCGCATCACAGTCTAGTAGAAAACTTCGGCCCGCGATCTGACCACCCTTGCTATTTAAAAAGGATTGAATTTCTACTGGCCCCATTGAACTGGCATCAAGAAAAATTCCATTATCAATTAATCGACCACCTTCATATGCGGCATGCGCTTTTCCGATATTTAAGAATTGTATTAGACAAACTGCCAGAAATAATGAAGCGAGAAAAAGGAGAAGTTTATTGCGTGAAATTTGGTTTTGAGTTAGTTCAATTTTCATCATGATTTTTATTTAAGTTTGAGAGGTATCTCTATATTACTAAATTCTGTGCCATCCTCTTTTTGACCATATATATCAAGTCGTCCACTAGCAGATTCGGTATTAAAATTGAGTCTTCCCGAGAATTTCCCATCAACTACCTTTAAAACACCACTAGAAATTAATCCGGAAATGTCATCAATTAATCTATAGCTAACCGATTTCAATGATGAGATGCCGGCAATTTCATATCCTGAAGAAACCCTAGTATCACGTTGTGGGGAATAAATGCTTATTTCCTTTGTTTTGGAAACAATGGGATTTGAAGTGCTAACTTCATTACTGATGTTGCCGTTTGAATCGGTAACTCCACCTGAGCCACGACTTTCATTTATGGTGTTCCCAGCTTGTCTTTCTTCGCCCTCGGTAAAGTTATCTTGTGCTGTAGCCGCTTCACTAGTAGTTTTTTCTGATTGCTCTTGATTGACTTTGGGCTTTTCATAGAAGTTTGTAACCTTCAGCTTCTCTAAGACTACAACTAGCCCAAGAAGGATAATGAAAACCAAGCAACAGATAATTAATTTTTTATGTTTTGTCATGTTAAGTTAATAATAGCAAAAAACATAAGGGGAATCAAGAGACGTGTTCGCTAAATGTACGTCATTTTATGAACTAAGCGGCGCGGCCATATTTGTCTTCGAGGCGAACTATGTCGTCATCGTCTGATGGCTGATTTGCATCAGTGTGTTGCCAGAATTCGGCAATGATGCCCCAGTTTTTGAGTCCAACACCGGTATGTCTTTCGCCTGGGTTGAACTGTACGAATTCACCAGGCTGAAGGACGAGTGTTTCTGGCCTTTCGTCATTCATGCTGCGCTTGTAGCCAACGGGGCCATCCACGCAAGACCATAGTTCTGCGCGCCTGTAGTGGTACTGCCAAGATAGCTCTTCGCCCGATTCAACGATCAGTATTTTCGGAGTGAGCTTATCGCCAAATTTAGTAACATCTTTTTTGTCCACAGAAGGGAAGAACTGCGCGATGAATGTGTCGGTCGATGCTTCGTCTATGACCAAGAAGCCTCCCCAGGGACGCTGATTGTCAATCACGGTAACCTTGATACCAAGACTATCTAAATAGGCACCTAATTTATTAAAGACTTCTTCTTTTTGTGTGCTAGGGGTAAACCCAAAATTCATTAATAAAACTCCCGTTTCCAATATTCAAATACGTTGTGTAATTATACCGCAGTTGGGAGATTTCTCTACCTCTTGATAAAATTACTGCATGATAACCGTAATAATTGCGGGAGGGTCGGGATCACGATTGTGGCCCCTATCTACTCCTGAATATCCAAAGCACCTTTTGAAAATTAACGGTGACGACAAGTCATTACTGCAAAATACATATGAGCGCGCTAAGAAAATTAGCGATGCTACATATGTCATCACAGAAATTGGCCATGCGCACCATATAAAAGAACAGCTTCCGGAATTAACAGATGACAATTTTGTTATTGAGCCTGCGCGCCGTGGAACGGCAAGTTGTATCGTGGCTGCGCTAGCGCATATTAATGGCCGCCATGACGCTGATGAACCTATTGTCGTGCTATCTGCTGATCACTTTATTAGGGACGCAGAAGGTTTTGCGCATAGCTTTAGGGTTGCGTCTGAAGCATCAGCTGATACAGGGCGCATTGTATTGGTTGGCGTGGAACCGGATCACCCAGCAACTGGATTTGGATATATCCAAAAAGACGGTATTTTTGACGAGGAATTGTTTGTCTATAACGTTCATTCATTCAAAGAAAAGCCTGTACACGAAGTCGCACAGGACTACGTGCGAAGCGGTAACTATCTGTGGAATTGTGGTTACTTTGTCGGGTCTGTGAATACGTTCAAATCAAATATGAAAGAGCATGCACCAGTGCTTCTCGAAAATTTTGAGCGGTTGGCGGCAACAGAATCACGTGAAGATTACGAAAAGGTGTATCTGGAGTTTGAGAATGACGCAATCGATTATGCGTTGATTGAAAAAGTTTCGAATCTACTTGTGGTGCCTGCATCATTTGATTGGATGGATCTTGGTTCGTTCGCTGATATTCACAAGGCAGCCGAGAGTGACGAGGCAGGCAATAGTGTGCACGGTGAAAAGGTAGCGCTTATTGATATAGAGAACTCGCTGATACAGAACTTTGAAGATAAGCCAGTTGCGGTGATTGGTCTTGATAATATTGCGGTGATTAATACGCCTGCTGGTATTTTGGTGACCAGAAAAGACCTTAGTCAAAAAGTAAAAGACGCTGTAAATCAGCTACAGGCATAAGTATGCTAAAAGATAATCTTAGTTACTCTCCAGTAGAGCTTGCATTTGGTACCTCTGGTCTTCGTGGACTTGTGACCGACATGACTGACCTTGAATGCTATATAAACGCTTTTGGCTTTATTGCTTTTTTGCAAAAACACGATAATTTGGCGCCAGGGAGTACTATTTTTGTTGCGGGTGATTTGCGTAAAAGCACACCCCGCATAACGCAGGTGGTACTGACTGCGATCAGCGACGCTGGTATGAAGGTCGTGTATGGCGGCTCTGTGCCTACCCCTGCGATTGCATATGCTGCGTCGTTGGCCGCCGCTCCATGTATCATGGTGACCGGAAGCCACATTCCTGCAGATCGAAATGGCATAAAGTTTTACAAGTCGGGCGGGGAGGTCCTTAAAGCCGATGAGGCTGCTATTAAAGAAGCCGTAGCCGAAGTTAGGGCTCGTCTGTATGAACAGTCAACCGAGGAGTCGTCTTTTGATACTGACGGGAGCCACAAGCAGCTCGTTATTATTCCAGATACTGACCAAGGCGTGGCTGATGGCTATATACGGAGATACACTGATGTCTTCATGGAAGACGCATTAGCTGGCAAGCAAGTGGTGTTATATCAACATAGTGCAGTTGGCAGGGATATTATCAGAACCTTACTCGAGAGATTAGGGGCGACGGTTATACCTGTTGCAAGAAGCGATGAGTTTGTACCGATCGATACAGAGAACGTTACCGAAAAAGAAGCAGCGCTTTTCAGGGATTTTGTAACACAAAATCCTGGTAGTTTTGCGGTTGTCTCAACTGACGGTGACAGTGATAGGCCATTTGTTATTGATGAGACCGGAACGTTCCACCGAGGTGATGTACTGGGGCTTGTGGTGGCGAAGTACGTGGGCGCGCAGTTTGCTGGCGTTCCAATCAGCGCTAATGATGCAGTTAACACATTCTGCGAAGCTCATGACATCGGCCTGGAATATACAAAGATTGGTTCACCGTACGTTATTGTGGCAATGCAGCAGGCTTCCCGTACACCAACGGTAGGATGGGAAGTAAACGGTGGTTTTTTGACGGGTGACGATATCGAGCTAAACGGCAAAACACTTAAGGCGCTCCCAACGAGGGACGCGGTCTTGCCGATTATCTGTGCGCTACTTACTGCTTCCGAATCGGGCAAGAAACTTTCTGAGGTATTTGGTGAATTGCCAAGGCGTTATACGGGTGGTGGTTTAATCGATGATGTGCCGCAAAACCAAATTGACCAGTTCAAGGTACAGAGTGGTAATAAAGAGGCCATGCAGGACCTAGCTGATAGAGTTTTCGAAGGAACTAGTTTTGGTAAGGCTGAGCTAGATATTACGGATGGGCTTCGTCTGATCTTTGAGTCAGGTGACGTGATTCATCTTCGTCCATCAGGAAATGCACCTCAGTTTAGGGTCTATACCAATGCGGACAGCCAAGAACGTGCCGATGACCTCGTGACCCAAGCACTTGATGAATCAGGATTCATCGCCAAATTGCTTAGTCTACTTGTTGCTTAAGAATTATTCTACGGTGACTGATTTGGCGAGGTTACGTGGGCGGTCTACGTTGTGACCTTTTGCCATGGCGACGTGGTATGAAAAGAGCTGCATAACAATTGCGATGAGGAGTGGCTGCGTCTGCTCGAGGGTTTCTGGAATGTAAATAACGTCGCCTGCTACCTTGGCGACAGATTTGTTGCCCTGTGTTGCAATAGCCACGACTTTGCCTTTTCGCGCACGGATTTCTTCGATGTTAGACACGGTTTTTTCAAGTAGCTCCCCGTCTGTCGCGATTGCGAAGGTAGGGAACTGTTTGTCAATCATAGCGAGTGGGCCATGTTTCATTTCGCCCGCGGAGTAGCCTTCTGCGTGGATATAGCTGATTTCTTTGAGCTTTAATGCACCTTCTAATGCGCACGGGTAGCCATATTTACGGCCGATGAAAAGGAAGTCCACATAATCTTTATATTTATGCGCCAGTTTTTCGATGTCACCATCAGATTCAAATATTTGCTTAACCTTATCAGGAAGGGCCTGTAGTTCCTTCATGAGGGGCTTGTATAGCGGGGTACGGCCTTCGCTGAGGTTAAGCGCGATTTCGGTAAGTACCGTAACCTGTGCGATAAATGCCTTGGTGCTGGCAACGGATTGTTCTGGACCGGCATGACAGTAGACACCAGCGTCAGTCATACGGGCAATGGTTGAACCGACAGCGTTTACGATACCCAGACGAAGGACACCGTAGCTTTCAACCTTTTTAAGCGCTGCAATAGTGTCTGCGGTTTCACCTGATTGTGAGATGGCGAGCAGAGCGGTGCTGCGTGAAAACGGTTCGTTACGGTATTTGAACTCTGATGCCAGTTGAACCTCGACTGGAATACCGGCGATTTCCTCGATCAGGTACTCGCCAACTAATCCGGCATAGTATGAGGTGCCGCAAGCCACAATAACGATACGGTCAATAAACTGAAGCTGCTCCATGACGTTATCAAGACCGCCAAGCTTAACGGTGTTTGCCTCTGGCTTGATGCGTCCACGAATTGCTGACTGAATAGTTTGGGGTGCCTCGTGGATTTCCTTGAGCATAAAGTTAGGGTAGTCACCGAGGGCTGCTTTTTCGGCATCGTAGTCGAGAAGTTCTGCTTCTTTCTGTACCTGCACAGCATCCCGGATGTTATGAATCTTTAGGCCATCTGGCGTAATGTGTGCGACCTCGTAGTCGTCTAAATATATGACCTTTTTGGTCCGGTCCATAATTGCGGTAGCATCTGATGCGAGAAAATGTTCGCCGTCGCCTACGCCGATTACGAGAGGGCTGGAAAGACGTGCGACATACAAGCTATCAGGTTCTGAGACGTGAAGAGCTGAAATTGCATATGCGCCATCTAATTCCTCGATAGTTTTCTCAAATGCCTTCTGGAAAGACTTTTCTGTTTTCAGATTGAGATCAATCAAGTGGGGTATAACCTCTGTATCAGTTTCCGATACAAAGCTGTAGCCTTTTGACTGCAGCATAGTGCGGAGTTCTTGGTAATTTTCGATAATTCCGTTGTGCACTACAAAGATAGTCTTGTCACTATTAAAGTGCGGGTGAGCGTTGTTAACACTTGGAATGCCGTGTGTCGCCCAGCGAGTGTGGCCAACAGCAACGGCAGTTTTGTTAATCGAGAGTGATTCTAGTTCAACACGCAGTGCATCAACGCGTCCGACTTGCTTAGTCGTAACGGCCTGACCATCAATGATTGTACTGACGCCTGCAGAATCATATCCGCGGTATTCTAGTGATTGCAGTCCATCAACAACGAAATCAACAGCTTTTGTTTTACCGATATATCCAACAATTCCACACATATATAAACTAAAAATCCTTTGTTACGAGATTTTATTGTATCGCGGAATTGAGTAGGTCTTGCAAAGTTTTATGGAAACTAACGATAGAGAACTTGTTTGAAGCTCTTTTTATACCATCGGGGCTATATTTTGATGAATCAAATGCGCTGAGGACTTGTGAAAGTGATTCAGATGAGTTTTCTTCGAAGAACTCCCCAGTGATGCCTGGCTGGACGTAATCTAGGGCACCGCCGGCCTTGTATGCAATAACGGGTGTGCCGGCCGCCATGGCTTCAACAGGCGCTATACCAAAATCATCGGTTCCACAGAATAAAAATGCCTGACTATTTGCCATGTACTGACGAACGTCTTGATCGGAGGCGTCTGTATCAAACGAAACGCTAGGGCCCGCTGCTGTGCGGAGCCGTGAATTCTCTGGTCCACTGCCTACAACGGTTAGTGGTAGTCCTAGGTTCGTACAAGCCTCTACGGCCAAAATTTGGCGCTTTTGCGGGACTTGACGGCCTAACACTAAAAATCCGTTACGGCTCTGGCTTGAGGTCTCTTGAAATGGCTTCGTATCAACAGGTGGAAAGATTACGGTTGATTCACGGTCATAATAACGTCGAATGTCGGCCTGGATGTGGCTTGAATTGGCGATCATGACGTCGGCGCGCTGGGCGGCTTTGTAATCCCATTTTCGTAGTGGGGAAAGGAGTAGTTTTAGCGCAGTGCGGACAACTGGATTAAAAACACCAAATCCAGGTTCGCGAACATACTGGTCATAGTGCCTCCAGTAGTAGTGGGTGGGGGAATGACAATAGTTAACGTGTAAAGTGTTTTTATGTGTCTTAACAGCGAAGGCCTCGCCATTGCCAGATGATGAAATGACGAGATCATATTCAGATAGATCAAGGTGTTCGAACCACCAAATTCGTGGCAACACCATAAACTTTCGAAGTTTGCCAAAGTGCTGTAGCCAGCCAGTAACAACTTTGTTATCTAGTTTTTTGCGCCATTCATCAGTTGCGTACGATGTATAAATGGGCGCATCGGGGAACATGTGGTGAAGTTCCAGGACGACTTTTTCGGCACCACCACCGACTAACCAATCATGGGTTATGGCAACCTTGAGCTTGCTGAGATCCGTCACCGCGCCCCGGTCCTGTTAATGACCATGCGGATGGTGCGGAGGATGATTGATATATCCAGCCAGAAGCTCCAGTTCTGGACATAGTAGACGTCAAGTTTGCGCCGCTCGTCGAAATCTATATCACGTCTTCCGGATACAACGGCAAGTCCTGTGAGGCCTGACTTGACGCTCAATATAGCGTGCTTCTTTTCATACTTATTAAGTTCCTGTGGAATGAGCGCCCGGGGTCCTACAAGGCTAATGTCACCTTTCAGTACATTGAGAAGCTGCGGTAGTTCATCCAGACTCGTAGCACGGGTGAAGCGGCCAATAGGTGTGACGCGGGGGTCTTTTTCTAGGAAATCACCGTTCTCTCGGTACTGCTTGGCTAGTTCAGGTTTGCCCATCATAGAGAAGGCTTTTTCAGGGGTAGTGCCATCATATTTTTGGTACTGAGATCGGAATTTGTATACCGTGAATTCACGGTTAAAGCGAGTCAGGCGTGTTTGACGGAAAAAGAGGCTGGATTTTGGGTCGCTGATTTTCATGGCGACAGCTACGATGATCATAAGCGGCACGGCAATAACCATTGCTGGTATCGTGAGAGCCAGGTCGAATACGCGTTTGACGACGCGCCCCCAGCCAACGAGTGCGGTTTGGTGTACGGCAATAACAGGTAATCCGGCAAAAAGTTCAACGGTAATATTGCCAACAAATAAATCGGCGTTTCCGGGTACAAATCGGTAGGCAATGTGGTTCTCCTGAGCGTGCCTGAGGATGGCATTGTTCCTTGCCTGATCACGGTATAGCTCTGTTTGGATGATGCCATGGATTTGTTCGTCTTTAAGCATCGTGATAGCTGTTTCGAAGTCCTCAAAGCTGCGGTAATTACGGTATTTTCGCCCGACAATTCCCACTATGTTAATGCCAGTGTTTCGGGTATCTCCCATTGACCAGGCGATGTCCTCACTCACGCGAGTATCGCCGACGATAAGGATATTGCTGACACCTCCGCCAAACCTATATAAGATATGCCGGAATGCACGGGCAAGTGTTCGGAATAGCACGAGGAGTACGAAGCCAATGAGCAGCGCATAGAATGGCACTAGTCGTCCAGGAAGAAGCTGATCCTCTGACAAAAAGTCGTATCCAATGATGAGGAGTGTGCCCAGGAATGCACCGACAAGTAGTCGGCCCATTTCCACGAATCGCTTTTCATATATCTCTTGGCGGTACAGGCCAATGAAGGCGTGCACGAGTAGCCAGACAGGCAGAATGCTGATAATTGCCCTCAGGAAGTTCTCGCCGCCAATTGCTGCCAGCTTGCCATCATCAAAATACTGGAAACGTAGTATGTACGCAGCTGCAAACGCTGCAATCAAGGCGATGAAGTCACCAAAGAGCAGAAATAATGAGTAGACAAGTGAAGCGTTGTTCTTCATATGAGAATCATTGTACCACTGGTGGCGATTCCTGATACGAATAGAACGGAGGAAAATGAAGTTTACTTCAATTTTCCGAGTACTACGACGTAAACGAATGTTATACTATGAATAATCTGAACAAAACCCAAACAATGGCAAAGAAACACCACTCACTCAATAAAAAGCAGCGCAAAGAGGTTACTCGTTTTGTAGAGTATATGATCAGCGGTGGTGTCTGGTTCTGGAGTGGTTACATCATTATCGTTGTCCTGACTGCCCAGGATGTGCCGCTGTTCTGGGCAAACTTTGCGGGTAATGCAGTAGGAATCATTCTTAATTTCTTAATATCCAGATACTGGGTCTTTAAGACGAAGCGCCAGAGTAAGCTTGGCGTTGCAACCATCAGATATATTGTGTATACCGCACTCAACGCGTTCCTCCTTAACTACTTAATCCTGGAGGGCCTGAGGCAAGTTGGCATTGAGCCGGCGATCGGACAATTTATTGCATCTGGGTTCTTCACAATTTGGAACTATTTCTGGTACAAGGCCTGGGTATTTAAGGGTAAGGAGCGCATAAGAAAGACGAAACACCATGCCTGATACAACGAACGTACGACCAACTAAAAAACAGCGTGAACTATTGACCTATATCGAAGGTTTTATTAGCGAGCACGGCTACAGCCCAAGTTACCGTGAGATTATGAGCGGCCTTGGGTACAACTCGGTGGCTACGGTGGCGCTGCATGTAAATAGCCTGATTAAGCGGGGACATTTAATCAAGCGTGACCATTCAGCGCGCTCTATTGAGGTCGTTGCAAGCGCTAAGGAGACTGCGGCACCGGTATCAGTAAAGCCATCAGAGGAGAAGTGGCTGGTGCAAAAAGTTGAATTGTTGTTTAGTGAGGCCGAATCGTCTAGTCTTACCCAGAAACAGCTCGATGAACTATATGTATTAATTGGTGCTTTAAAGGTGCTCGGTCTGGACGGGGCGGCACATTCCTTTATCCCAAGATTATCTGAACTAAAGGTGGCTTCGTAGTATGGACATACTGCACGCAATTTTGCTCGGAATTGTTGAAGGAATCACCGAGTTCCTACCAATATCCAGCACAGGTCACCTAACAATCACTGAACGGCTTTTGGGTTACGACATTAACGACCCCGCTATCACCGCGTTTACTGCCTTTATACAGACAGGTGCTACGCTCGCAACAGTGCTCTATTTTAGAGAAGATATTAAGCGAGTATTTATTGCGTGGATTAGGGGTTTCCGTAGTCCAAGGGCAAGAAATGCTGACTATCGATTGGGTTGGGGTGTGATTATCGGCTCAATACCTATCGCAATTGTCGGCATAACCTTTAAGGATCAGATTGAAACGACGCTCAGGAGTATGTGGCTTGTGGCAATCGGTTTACTCGTCTGGAGCGCGGTTATGTACGTGACGGAACGTTACGCCAAACAAGACCGCAGCGAAAAGCAGGTAACATGGAAAGATACGCTATTTGTGGGTGTGGTGCAGTGTTTGGCGCTCGTACCTGGTGTGTCCCGGTCTGGTGCAACGATTTCGGCGTCGTTTATGCGCGGATTTGATCGCTTGACTGCAACAAGGTTGGCATTTTTCTTGTCGATACCAGCATTGATGGCAGCAGGTATTTTACAGGTCACGACGCACGCATCAGATATTGGAGAACGCGTGGGCTGGGTACCGACGATTGTAGCTACCGTTGTTTCATTTTTTGTTGCGTATGTAGCGGTGGCGTGGCTGCTGAAGTTTATTGCTGGACACTCCTTTAAGAGCTTTATTCTCTACCGTGTGGTACTTGGAGGTGTGCTGATAGTACTTCTTGCGACCGGTGTGCTATCATAATCGTAAGCATAAAAGGTGAATATAATGGCAAGTGATAAATCAAAAAAGAAATTATTTACAGGTAAAAGGGCGCTTATTGCGCTAAACATCGTGGCATTGCTCGTACTGGCTGGCACAACAGGTCTTTTCTTTAAGAAGTACCAGGACGCTAAGAACGCGAATCCAGAAAAGCTGCAGCAAGCGCAGGTTGATCAGACGATTAGTGAGGTTGGTAAGCTCTATAGCCTACCCGCAAACGAGAAGCCAGATGTTGCGACCGTAAAAGACAAAGAGGCGCTTAAGAAGCAGTATCCATTCTTTGATCAGGCAGAGAACAACGATGTCGTTCTGATTTACAAGGAAGCTAAACTGGCTATCTTGTATCGTCCTGCGACCAAGAAGTTGGTTAAGGTTGGTCCCGTGAACGTAGAGAACGGACTGAGCATTCGCACGGTTGGTTCTGACGCCGAAAGGGCATCTATTGAAAAGCTCCTGACTGACAACCAGCTAACCTTCACATCAGGCGGCGCAAGCAAGACGCAGCTGAGCGGCGTAACCGTTGTTGACGTTAAAGGTACCAATGGCGAGCAAGCTAAGAAGCTGGCGGAAATCGTAAAGGGTAGCGTAGGTACATTACCTGCTGGTGAAGATAAGCAAGCTGACGTTGATCTCTTAATCTTAGTTGGCCCAACAGCGGCAGTAACTCCGTAATACACCACCCCTGGTGTATGACATACAAATAGGGCACTAGCTGTAGCGTATACTACTACATCTAGCGTCCTATTTTCGTGATAAGATAAGCGTAACTTTTACAAAAACATAGAGCTGGAAGCAGGTGAAATTCCTGAACTGTGCCGCAACGGTTAAAGTCCGATACAGCGATAAAATCTCTCGAGCAAGAGTGAAGTGCCTAAGTATTTTAGTCCCCTCATTTTCGCATCAGAGAATGAGGGTATTTTTATGGAATCAGTGGTCGAGCTAGCCGCCTTAAGTCAAGAAACCCCGAGAGTGGTATCTGTAGCTAGTGTCGAGACGTTGCAGGCTACCATTGATGGTAGTGAAGTTCTGCCCGATATTGAGATCAGCCGCTTATTGACGGAGGTTGACCACCTTGCATCATCTCTCAAAGAGTTCGGGTATGTACCTAACGAGATTAGAGACGACGTGTTGGTTAACAAGCAAACAGCGCTTAGCGAAATCGCAATGCCGTACGCAGTGACGCGCACAGCGCACAGAGTGGAGCAGGTATATATTCCGGAGGCTCAAAAAATGGAACGTGTCTTCCGCTGGCTGGGGCGTACGGCTACTAGCGTTGCAGAGAGTGGTTACGATTTTCATTTTTCAAAGCAAGCAGCTAAGCGGGTTGATATTGAGGTTGCTGAAGCTATCCATACGCAGGAAACATTGCAGCCCGGACGCGTACAATTCTTCATATCACCACGCATGTCTGACACTGATGCGCCTGCATATATTGCTGCCGCGGAGCACTTGCACGAAGAAGACTCTATACGAGCGTCCTACCTGTTAACAGATAGCCATGGAAATGAATCTTATAGAGTGATGGAGTCGCTGCTGGTCCGCGACATACCACTTGATGCATGGGTAGCAATGCTTGAAGACGATCAGAATATATTTAGCAAATCGATCCAGTTAGAGGATAAAGGTTCCGCACTATCTGTCATGGAGGCTTTCAGTGAGCTCGAGTTGCCACTAGAGCAGGTTCAAGAAGGCCCAGTGACAATTGTTTCTTCGGTTTTGCCCTATATTCACGATCAAGACATAAGAGATTCTGTAAAGTCCCAGCTTGAGCGTTTCCGTCAGGATCAATGTCTATATGAGGAGAAAGCAAAGTTTTTCTCACAGGAATGGTATGAATCATCTCTGGAGCTCGCGGCGAGCCTTGAACAAGGTATGAGCACGGACGCTGTAACAAGCTTTATAGATAATGTTTCACAAGAGTGGGAAGATTACATTAAACAAAGAGTAGAGAGTCACAGGCGGGGTACTAGATATATCATGACCAGGGAGCTCGCAGCTTTAGTTGAAAAGGCAAAGCGAAATATTATTGCGACAAAGGCTGGAATTGTGACAGATAACGTTAAGGTGATTGATCAGGTTGATACTCAGACTGTACAGCGAATTAAGCAAGCTGCTCACGAAGATGTAAATTCTGTAATGACATCAATGAGTAATCTAAACGAAATCGATCGATCGATCGCTAGTCAAGATGTTAAGGTTGGCGGTGGTTGTGCCGGCGGAGCCTGCGGGCTTAAGGCAGCTGACCCAAATAGCATAGAGGATTTAGCGGCGGCACGTGAGCTTGGCATTAAGCCTTCTGAATTAAGCAAGCTTGTCTCATATGATAAGGCTTGGTGTCCTGGCTGCAAAAGCATAGGAAAGGTTTATTACAATGCTGAAACATCAGATGCGTTCTGTGGCTGTGGTTTTAAGAAGGTAGACTCAAAAATTATTGAACCAAAGAAGAAACCGAAGGCCCAACAAAAGCCGTCAATTTTTACTCTGGCAGCGTAAAATAGAATCATGAATCAAATACAACAGGACGATGAAATCTATCAGGAACTCGTGAAGGAGCGGTCTCCAGAATTCTTTTGTGAGGTCTGCGGCCACTACCCATTAATGCCGGTGCACGGGCACTTTATGTGTGAGGCGTGCCATGCAATCACAAAATGCTGCGAAGGGGCTCCTCAAGATTAAATGCGCATAGGAATTTATCCTGCGGCATTTGATCCGATCCATGATGGCCATATCGCATTTGCGAGGGCCGCTGCCGAGACGTTTAGTCTTGATAAGATATATTTCCTGCCAGAACCAAAACCGCGTCATAAGCAAGGCGTAAAAGCGCTGCAGCACCGCACGAACATGGTGCATCTCGCACTGGCTAATATTCCAGAATTTGGTGTTATATCACTGACGACACAAGAGTTTGACGTGCGCTATATTTGGCCGGCGATCACGTCCAGATTTCTTGGCGAGGATTTATATATGCTACTGGGTAATAGTGCGGTCACGCGTCTGGCTGCATGGCCCCACACAACTGAATTTGGCAAGCAAGCTCCTACATTTGTGATTGCCCAGCGTGCCGGTAGGCCATCAAGGGCAACAATTGACGAACTTATAGAGACTAAGAAACTGAAACTGCCATATAGCTTGTTGCCCCCAGATTACGAAACGCACAATAACTCATACATCAGAAGCCAGCTCAAGTTAGGCAAACGACCAAAGGCGGTTTCGTTTGAGGTATTCGAGTATATTCAGAAAAACGGTTTGTATCACCAGTAAATCAGGTGCTACATGTCTGGCGCAGACTGCGTAAAATGGTTCTCTAGGTAATTGAGATGTTTTTCTTTGAACTGATCAAATTCAGCCTTGTCGCCGCCATTTTTCTTGAGGAATGAACTGACTTTTTCACTGCCGATATAGTGCGGAATCATGACGTAAGTGGCACCAAGCTCGTATAACTTAATGGCCTCTTCTTGGTTAGTTGCATGGCAGATGATTACAGCTTTCTGATTAACCTTGCTGACGTAGCTCACGAGCTGCTCAGTGATCGTGAAGTCAGTAAAGGTGCTAATAATTACCTTGGCATGCTCGACGCCGACCTCCTCCATCAGTTCTGGATCGGTTGCGTCACCATAGATATACGGTACGTCTTGTCGTTCGAGGGTTTCTGCGACAGCGGGGTCATAATCAACGACGATGAAGCGCTTGTTCATATTTTGGAAAGTATTAATAAACTGATGGCCGCCCTTGTGGTACCCAAATAAGACGAACGGATAGCTTTTGCGCCTAATGTGCTCTTTGTATTTTGATTCACGGTCAAATAGCTTGAAGTTGATCTTATCAAACAGCAGGAAGAGTTTTTCGTCGTAGTGCATCAGATAGGTAGAAGCGGCGATGGTTATCATTGCAACTAAGGTTATAACCGCAGCGACATCTTCACTAACCATACCGCTCGAGGCGGCAAGTACCGTCATAATAATAGAGAATTCACTAATCTGGGATAGGTTAACGCCAGCTTTGAAGCTGACGCGTTTGGTGTAGCCAAGCAGGCCGAGGGTCAGTGTAATAATTGTTGGCTTAGCAATCATGACGAGCACTGATAATAGTAGCGCCGGCAGGATAACACCACTGAGGCCGCCAAGGTCAAGGCTTTCGCCGAGCGTAATAAAGAACAATACGACAAAGAAGTCACGAAGCGGTTTGAGGCGAGCGGTGATCTCCTGGGCATACGGTACAGATCCGAGGGCAACACCGGCAAACAATGCACCGACTTCAAGTGAGAATCCTGCAAACTCGAACAGCGTTCCAACGCCGAACCCCCAAGCAAGGGCGAATAGGAACAGCAGCTCCTGTGAAGAGGCCATGAAACGGGTAATTTTGCCGAGTAGTTTCATGCTTGCGAAGGCAAGGAGTGCCATAAGAGCGATCCCCTTAAGGAATAAGAATACAAACTGCTCTAGCTCAAGCCCACCACCCTTGCCGGCCGCAATGACGACCAGCGCCAGTGTTGCCACAAGGTCATCAAATAGAATGACACCAATAGCAAGGTGCCCATGAAGTCGGTTGGTTTCTTTGCGGTCACTCAGGACCTTGACGATCACAATGGTGCTACTAAAGAACAGAGCGAATCCGATAATCAGTGCTTCGGTATGCATGAAGCCAAGCAGTGACGCAGCGGTAAATCCAAGCGATACCATAGTGATGAGCGCGACAATTGCCGTTAGAAGTACTGATTTACCTTGTTTTCTGAGCTCGGATACATTCATGCCCAGGCCAATAATGAAGAGTAGTAGGGCAATGCCAATATGAGAGAATGTGTCGAACATTTCCTGGTTTGCGGGGCTAATTACTCCCAGTACGGACGGTCCTACGATCAGCCCGGCAAGAATATATCCAAGCAGTAATGGCTGTTTTATTAGCCGCATAATCAGCGCCATAATCGCTGCAATACCGATTGCAAAGCTCAGCTCAGCAAAGACATTGCCGTGTAAAACTTCCGATAAATTTAATGGTTGTCCTAGGTAGCCGAGAATGTTTGTTAGCATATGTTCGTTTTTGTAATTGTTATAGCGTATATTATACGTAAGGATAACCATTTAGGCAATTTATGCAGAACCCACTTAACCCCCTCAATCCATTGAATGTTATATCTCCGCTGCTATCGCACCAGGAGACGATGCGCCGCCGCCGTAAGGTGATTCGTACTTTCAAGGCAAAGGCTGACGCAAAGCGATCAAAGTCCGAGAAGTTTGCAGATCTATTGACGGTAAAATTTGGTTCAATTGCATTTTTGATTATCAATGTACTTTGGTTTGCGGCCTGGATACTGATTAACACTGGTCACGTGCCAGGTATTAAGCCGTTCGATCCATACCCATTTGGTTTTCTGACGATGGTAGTGTCACTAGAGGCGATTGTCCTGGCAATTATCGTATTGATTTCCCAGAACAGAGAAGGCCGTGTTAATGAGCTCCGTGAAGAGATCGAGTTGCAGCTTAATACTATCTCTGAGGGCGAGCTCACAAAGCTGATGAATCTTATGGCAGTACTGCTTGAAAAGCAGGGTGTGAACATCAAGGATGACCCAGAGCTTCAGAAAATGCTCAAGCCAATTGATAGCGCCGAGCTTATTAGGCAGCTCGAACAAGAACTCGATCCCAAAAACCAGCAGTAAATTTTCTTGACAATACGCTCATGCTTATGAGAAAATCCACTTACTTCAACGAGTAGGTTGCTACTTAGCGAACACAAAAACAACAAAACACAAAAACTGATGGTACTTACGTGGAGTGGTACTAGCGAGGTTTTCGGAGGTGATAACGGCATGCCCGTAAAAATAAAAGTAATGAATTCCAGGGGAACACGCGTGGAAGTACGAGTACGACGTCCCTCTTGGCAGCAATTTTTGCAGTACTAGCCAAGTAGACCAAAACAAATAAAAAACCAGTCACGATAGCGAGGTGACTGGTTTTTAGTTTATTGCGGCTGCTTACTGAGCTGCTTTGATCGCGTCTTCGATGACTTTATTGAAGGCGTCCTGATCCTTTGGATTCTCAATTTTCTTGCCGTTTACGAAGAATGAAGGAGTGCTCGTCACGCCGAGACCCTTGCCCTTGCTAATGTCGGCGTTGATAAGCTCGTTAACTGCTGAGCTCTTCTGGTCAGTGTCAAATTTGCTCATGTCTAGGTTGAGGCTCTCTGCATAGCTTCGGAATGCAGAAGCTGCCTGTGTGCTGGCCATGCTAGTCCAGGTTGTCTGGTTTTCGTAAAGAAGTTTGTACATTTCCCAGAACTTACCTTGGTTGCTGGCTGCCTCTGCGCTGCGGTGCGCAAGCATGGCATTAGGGTGAATCTGGGTGAGTGGGAAGTTTACAAACTGGAACTCAATGTCAGCCTTGTATTTCTCGACTACTGATTCAACAATCGGGTAGTAACCGCCACACGCAGGACATTGGAAGTCACCGTATTCAGTAAGTGTAACTTTCTTGGCGTTCTCTCCCTTTACGTGTTGGCTGGTCGTGTTTCCGGCCTTGCCATCATCATTAGGCGCAGATGCATCCTTCTTTTGTAAAAATAAAATAGCGCCGAATACCACAACGCAGGCGATGAGTATAAACCCAAAACGTGATTTCATGTTCCCTCACTTATTAGTCTGATACATCACATTGTAGCAATTTGCTCGGCTCTTTCAAAAGCGTCTTACCTGTTTTACACTTTAGGCATGACATTTCTTGGCATTATCCTACTGGCCGGCGTTACATTACTGACTATTAGCTTGCAGAGGAGCTACGGAAGCCTGCCTGTTAAGGAATTGCGAAAGCGTGCGAGGTCGGGTGATGTGGTTGCGGCTGCTCTGTTCAAGGCTGCGGCGTATGGGTCGAGCCTCCGGGCGCTCCTTTGGGCACTTATCTTGGGCTTTGGTTCGCTACTCTTTCTCGTTTTATCTAAGGAAACGGCGGCCTGGTTCGCCTTTTTAGCTATTGGATTCGTCCTTTGGTTCGGATTTGTGTGGTTGCCTGCCCGCGAGGCTACAAGGCTCAGCCTCTGGCTGGCAGAGCAATTAGCACCACTATTTGCCAAGTTGCTGGAATATCTGCACCCACTCTTTCAAAAGGTCAGTCGTTTTGTGTTAAAGCATCGTCCAGTATCTGTGCATACGGGCTTGTATGATGTAGAGGATTTGCAGGATCTGTTTGCCCGTCAGAAGGTCCAATCCGATAATCGCATCGGGCAGGATGTGCTGGCAATTGTCGAACAAGCTTTGTCATTCGGTGGCAAGAAAGTATCGGACATTGTGGTGCCTCGTAGGGTAGTCAAGGCCGTATCTGCCAATGATGAGATCGGTCCACTGCTTCTGGATGATTTACACAAGAGTGGTCACTCGAGGTTTCCGGTATACGACGGCAAGCATGACAATATCGTGGGAATTCTATTTTTGCGCCAAGCAGTTCGCGCTAAATCTGGTGGCGCTATCCAGAAATCAATGAGCCAGCAGGTTTGTTATGTGCATGAAGACCAGCCGCTTACAGAGGCGCTCCAGGCAATCCTTAAGACGCACCAGCAACTCTTTGTAGTAGTAAATAGCTTTGAGGAGTATGTCGGTATTATTACGATCGAAGATGTTATGGAGGCAGCGATTGGCAAGCAGATCGTTGACGAGTTTGACGAATATGAAGATCTCCGCGCCGTAGCAGCCAAAATGGCCGAAAAAGAGCACAAAGCGCATATAGTGCACGATACACCGCACGAAAACATCGAGAGTGTACAGGAAGTAACAGAGGTGGTAAAATAGCCGTAATGACTCTTCAGGCGAATAATAACAGTAATCCTCGGGTCGGCAGCAATTAGCCGAGCGATTTTTGCTGCAATCGACCCTGAAATCACAGCCTGAACTAACTAACTCCCCGAGGAATTACATATGAGAACATACGCAGTTGCTGCACCAGAACAGATTGGTTCTGAAATTACTGTTAAAGGTTGGGTACAGTCACGTCGTGATCACGGTGGGCTTATTTTTATTGATCTGCGCGACCATACTGGTATTGTCCAGCTTGTGATCCGTCCAGACAACGAAGAGGGCTTCAAGATCGCGGAAGAGCTCCGTGACGAGTTCGTGATTAGTGCAACCGGCCAAGTTGCCGAACGCGAGGACGGACTGAAGAATCCAAACATCCCAACAGGCGGTGTTGAAATAATACTTAACAAGTTAAGTATTTTAAACAGAGCAGAGCCACTTCCGATTCAGCTGCACGGCGAAAACATTAGCAGTGAGGAACAGCGCCTTCGGTACCGATTCCTTGACCTGCGCCGCGACAAGATGCAGTCTATGCTCAAAAAACGCGCCCAAATGTACAAAGTTATGCGTACTTACATGGAAGAGCAAGAATTTACAGAGGTCACTACGCCAATTCTTGCTAACAGCAGCCCAGAGGGTGCACGTGATTTCTTAATTCCATCACGACTTCAGGCTGGTAAATTCTACGCATTACCTCAGGCCCCACAGCAGTTCAAGCAGCTACTTATGGTTGGCGGCGTACCACGGTACTATCAGCTAGCCGCATGTTTCCGCGATGAAGACCCGCGTGCGGATCGCCTCTACGGCGAGTTCTATCAGCTTGACCTTGAAATGTCGTTTGTCGAAGACGGCGAAGAAGTCCGTAGCCTAATGGACCCGCTTATCAAGAATTTAGTAACTGATTTTGCTGGCAAAAAAATACTCTCAGAAGAAGTGCCACGTATTCCGTATCAAGAGGCGATGGAACGATTTGGTTCCGACAAACCAGATCTACGTTTTGGCATGGAATTAATTGATCTGTCCGAAGAACTGTCTGCAAGTGAATTTGGTGTATTCAAGAACCCGCTGACAAGTGGCGGCGCGGTTAAAGCGATTCGCGTAGAAAATGGTGCTTCACTTTCACGCTCTCAGATTGATAAGTTTACTGATATCGCTAAATCAGAGGGTGCTGGTGGTCTCGCGTACATCACATATGAAAACGGTGAGGTTAAATCGCCGATTGCCAAGTTCCTAACCGAATCAGAACTCGCTGCAATTCAACAAAAGACTGGCGCCCAGGATGGCGACACCGTATTCTTCGGCGCTGACACTAGGGCCGTTGTCAACAAAGTGCTCGGAAGGCTTCGGAATGAATTTGCTACTCATTTTGAATTGAAGGATCCAAACGTTATCGCATTAGCATGGATTGTTGATTTCCCATTCTACGAATACGACGAAAGGGCTAAAAAGCTCGACTTTGGTCACAACCCATTCAGCATGCCGAAGGGCGGCCTTGAGTCATTGGCGGCAGAGGACAAGCAGGCAATTCTAGCCGACCAGTACGACATGGTCATGAATGGCTACGAAATCTGTTCTGGTGGTGTCCGTAATCACAACCCAGAAGTGCTGTATGAAGTGTTCGGTGTACTAGGGTATGACAAGCAGTACGTAGAAGACCGCTTCGGCGCGATGATTAACGCATTTAAGTTTGGTGCCCCTCCGCACGCTGGTTGTGCATTTGGTATCGACCGTATGCTGATGGAACTAGTCGGCGAAAGCAATGTTCGTGAAGTTGTAGCCTTCCCAAAGAACGGCTCAGGTGTTGACCTCATGATGAACTCCCCAAGCGTTGTTGATGAGCAGCAACTCGACGAACTATCGATGGCGATCGTTACGCAATAGCATCAAGGTCTTGGTCGGTGGACTGATACGGGTCGGACAGTTGATAGTCCACGCCCCTGTATCGAATATTACTCCACATAATTCTTGATAAGTTAGCATTGGGCCGGTCTGCTACTTTCTGTATAAACCTGCCCCTAATGGCTGCCCGCGTTGCGGGTGGACGATGCATTCTTTCTTTAATGAGTGAATTTTCTGGCATGTATTCTGACCAGATAGTTTCCCGGAGCGCCTTAGCTATTCCTTGAGTGGCAATTTCACTAAACTGCCTGTCCTTGTAGCGCAAATACTCGCTATCCCAGCCGTATCCATGCCTTTCGTGCTGGCGGTCCAGGATTTTCAGCCTATCAATCCACTCTATTCTTCTGTTAGTAAGTGCGGGATTTTGCGCCAAGTCTTTGAGCGCGCCCTCCCACTCTTCGAGTGCCCATTGTTCTTCATCGTTCAAGCTGATAGTGCTCTCTTCTGCAAGGTGTCGAGCGTGTTTTACTATAATTTGCTGTACATCAATGGCAGATATGTAGTTGCCACTGATGAGTCGATGTTGAAGTGCAAGCCTGTTATCGGCACTGGTATTGCGGGCAACCAGACAAAGCGGGCTGTCGAACCTGAGCCAGGGCATGTGTTCGTTGGCCTCAACCATACGAGCAACAATCGATCCGGCCGCAATCTTTACACGTGATGACCAGGGGGACATGCTCGGATCAATTAGGGTGTCATGAAAACGGGTAAATTTATCAGGGTTTGCAAGAGGTTCATCCCTGAGGTTAACAACTGGCTTTTGGCGTATGGTGTGGGGGCTATAATCGCAGTTTGCAGTAAACGCCTTTTGGCCGAGTATGAATTTTCCGCCAGGGAGCAGAGCGCCTGATCCAAATACCACACTTCTAGTGGCCGCAAATACGCCATACAAGGCAAGCGCATCCTCGGTGATCTTAACTTTTTTGGCGTCTAGGCAATAGCTGACGTGATACCCGCAGCTTCGTTCCTTATCATCAATAACTCGCTTAGTAAACGAAATATTATTCCCCGTCTCTTCTTTGTACAGGGCGGCAGTGTCTGCTAAATAACGTTCGCCCGCAAACTCGTTTGCGGTTGTGCCTGCATAAGATATATCTTCCGGAGTGGCATATTCCCAGCGCTCGTAGCCATCACGATAAAGACGTGCTCCATTTTCTAGATAGTGGTCATTATTTCGGCCGATGAAAGCAGTTCCATTTTTGGTCATCGCTTCTTTGACATGATCCTCGAGGACATTGCCGTTAAGCTGGAATTGCATACTCTGCTTGGGGTGGACCACCATTGCTCCCCATTCCATCTCCGTACCGTGAATACGATCCATAAAAACGTTCATAATTACGCACCATACTCCTTATTTCAGGAAATAAAAAGTGCTAATGTCTGAAATTACATCAGTAAACTTCGGTGAATTTCAGTACAATAAGTAGTAATGACGCAGGCAGAAGCTTTAGCTATTTTAGAGTCGGGCCAGTCGGTCCTGTTAACAGGTGCAGCTGGTACCGGTAAGACGTATCTCATGAATGAGTTTATTCGTCGTAGCAAACGCCGGGGCAAGAGCATCGCCGTAACAGCCACGACCGGACTGGCTGCGACGCACCTGAACGGTGCCACTATTCATGCATGGGCAGGCATCGGTGTACATGACGAGCTTCCGCAGCTCTTTTTTCAGAAGCTTGGTAAGCAGCGGCAAGGTTTGATAGCCAAGGCAGATATTCTAATTATCGACGAGATCAGTATGCTCCATGACTTTCGGTTGGACATGATCGAGGAAGTTACTCGGTACGTCCGCGGAAATGCCGAGCCGTTTGGCGGGCTACAGGTCGTGCTGGTCGGTGATTTCTTCCAGTTGCCTCCAGTAAACCGATCAGAGGGCCGCAGTGGTAGTTTTGTGCTGTCTTCGAGTGCATGGCAAGATGGGGATTTTGCAGTCTGCTACCTGGAGAAGCAGTATCGTCAGAGTGAAGACGACACCTATGCCCAAATCCTAAACGGCATCCGTGGCGGCGTACTGACGCGTAATCAACTAACCGCTCTGCAGGATAGGATTGAAGTTGCCCTTGATCCATTCACGCCTCGTACAAGGTTGCTGACAACCAATGCTGATGTTGATCGCATTAATGACGGCGAACTGCAGAGACTTGATGGTGACATGTACGAATACAGCATGGAAACAAGTGGCGGCAAAAAATATGTAGAGCAGTTAATGCGATCATGCTTGGCGCCCGAAGTTCTGTTCCTGAAAAAAGGCGCGCACGTCATGTGTATTAAAAACAGCCAGGACCGCAAATACGTGAATGGATCGCTTGGTGTGGTGGTAGGGTTTGATGATGAAACTGAGTATCCAATTGTGCAACTAAATAATGGCCGCAAGCTAACGATTTCACCTGAGACTTGGGAGCTCGTTGATGGCGACAAGCGCCGGGCAACACTGACGCAGCTACCAATTCGCCTTGCATGGGCGATCACAGTGCACAAGAGCCAGGGCATGACGTTGGATGCAGCACATATTGACCTGCGCCGCGCGTTTGTCGAAGGCATGGGGTATGTTGCGCTTTCTCGTGTGAAGAGCATGAAACAGCTGGCGCTGGATGGACTGAATGGTATGGCACTAAAGACAAGCCCGCTCGCAAGGCAAATTGACAGTGAACTGCGGAAACGCAGCGATGATGCGCTGGCAACCTATGCTGCGGTCATTGAAAAGTGGCACCAGGACGAGGAAAAGCGAAAGGATCAGCCAGAAGAAGAGGTACCTGAAAAGCCAAAATCTGATTGGTCGGAAAAGCTCGCCAAAATGCGCGAAGAATTCCCAAATGCCTACATGCCGTGGAAAGAAGCGGACGATGAAGAGTTGAAGTCAAGATTTGAAAACAAAGAAACACTTAACATGTTAAGTAATCATTTCGGCCGCCATCCAGGCAGCATCAAAAAGAGACTAGAAAAACACTTCGGCGAAGACATAGAAATAAAATAGCACCCTGGTCTTAGGGTGCTATTTATTACCAGCCGAAGGCTTGGGCGAGGATCCAGATTGTTCCTGCGCAGGCTAGGAAGAATAATCCAAGCCCTACAGGTGAACCCCAGCTGAACCATGATCCCCACGCTCGCCAATGTTTGTGCGTACGGTCATACCAATCGAGCTGTTCTTCTTGTGACATTTTTGCCATAAGATGACTCCTTATTACGTTGTAAAGAGCCGTTCGTAGCATGGTTGTCTTGGAATATGTTGTTCACTTGATACGGCCAAAGTGCATATCCGTTGATGACGCTACATTAACCTTATTGAATCACAGAAATGATTATTGGCCAAGAATACTGACAGAACGGGCAATAACGAGTGCAAGTGTCGCTAAAGAAACGAGTGCTTGAATACCCATGAGTAGCTTCGCCTGATGGGTGATTGGCCGCGCGTCGGCCGCGGCAAAGTTGATTGCATTTGTTACAGAAAGATAGAGATAGTCAGGAAATGAAGGCTGCCAGTTTTTGAATTCTGTCGGGTGGTCCTGCTGCGTAAACTGAAAATCTTTGTCGTGTTTTGACCATTTTTTTCCAGAAAGGCCCGGACTGTCTATCTCCCAGTACCACAACGAGAACACGATGATGTTAGTGAGGAATATAGCCAGTGCGGAGGCGAGTAGGTTATAGCCGCTAATAATATCAGCCTCTGTAATCAGTAGTCGAAGAACGATGATCATGGAGCTAATGTTCTCGACAGAAATAAGGCCAAGCATTGCGAAGGACAAGGTGCGGTATGTTGATCGTTTGAGTGTTTCTGGGTGCCGGGCACTGAGACCCAGAACGGTTACAAGCACCAATTCACTGATAATGATCAAAGGGTGTGGGCCGTATGAAAGATCACCGCTTGTTACCCAGGTCGTAACCTGTAGTCCGACAGCAATGTACAGCACAAGCTGAGCTAAGAATAGTTCGCTTCTGGTTACATGCGGGAGTTTTGATATAAACATTACCGTTATGATACCGCTATGCCGGCTCGTTGTCCAAGCTGCGCCATAAGTACCAGCTCGCAACGGACTGATACGGTGACCATCCATGTTCGAGCGCTAATCCTAGCATCTCGGCAGGTTTTGGAAGCTCAGCGAGTTCATACTGAATCATCATTGCTTTTCTGATGCCAAGGTCACCTGTGGGTAGGATGTCTAGGCGGCCGAGGCTAAACATCATGAACATGTGCGCAGACCATTCGCCGATGCCTTTGACTGCAACAAGCTGTCTGATAATTTCTTCGTTTTGAAGTGTGGCAATGTGAGCTAAATCAAGTCGCCCATCCAATATATGTAGGGCAAGGTCATGGATATAACTAGCCTTTGAATAGCTGCAACCGATGGCACGAAACTCCTCTGCGCTTGTCGTAATGATTTGTTCTGGTGTTGGCATACTGCCATCGAATAAGTCCAGAAAGCGATTATATATCGTGGCGGCTGCTTTCACGGACAGCTGCTGGCCAATAATTGAACGAACGAGCTGCTGGTAGTAATCGGTATGTGGTGACAGCTGGCAGGGCCCATGTATGGTGATGAGCGACGCTATGACCGGATCCACCCTTGAAAGGGCGTCTTCTGCATTCCGAAGGGTAGTTTGCCAGTCATTGCTCATATTGTTAGTCTAGCCTAGATTCGGCTTTGCATGAACTGCCAAACCTGTAATACTTTTATATATGCAAGATCAACTTACTTCGGGACAGACTTCGCTGCAGCAACAAGTTGGCGGCGGCCTTCAGCAGAATAGTTCTAATCTTCAACAAAGTGGCAGCCCGGCTACGTCATCAAATGTCTTCACGACACTGAGCCAAAACGCACCGAGCACCGGACTGCGGGTACAGTCAGCTCAGACCGATCCGAGTATCAAATCTCAAACATATAGCCCAGGCACATCACCTACAGATTGGATCGTTCCATTTGCATTCGTATTTGCAGTGGTTGTTGCGATAGTACTATGGATCAGAATTCGTAATCAGGTCTGGGATACCGTCCAAGAGGTTGTCGAGGAGTCAGAACCGGCTGCCACTGAGAAACCTAAAAAGCCTACAGCAAAACCAAAGCCAACAGGTAAAAAAACATCGCGGCGCAAGCGACAAGCGAAGCGCTAACGTGGTACACTGTGTGCAAATAGCATAAGCGTTTATACACAGAAATATGGCCAAAGAAAGAAAACCAGATTTACAGAGTCCCGAAGAAGCGGCACTCGAACAACATGTCCACGATATGATGGATATTAACGCGCCTGATGAACCAAAAGTTGAGGCATCAAAAGAGCCAGTCAAAAAATCAAAATCAATCGCAATTACACATGCCGATGATGCACCTGTTGAAGCTGCAAAAGAAGAAGTAAATGATGCTGAGCTTGCAGCAGCGATTGATGCCGCCAATGAGCAGCTCGCCCGCGAAGTGGGTACCGCTCCGTTAGTACCTAGTCAAAAGACTAAAAAGGCACCCATAAAACTTACTGTTGTGCATCATGATGATGAAGAGGCTGTTCCTGAGGAATCAGCTGAAACACTAGCTGAGCCCGAAAAAACCGAAGAACCAGTTAGCGAACTAAAAGCCGTTGAATCTGAGGCTCAGGCATCAGAAGCGATTCAGGAAGTAGACACTAGCGCTACGGTTGGCGAGCTCATGGAGCGTTCGTCACCGCTCGAGCCAGAGATAGAGTCGGAGGCTACCAATAAAGCAGTTTCAGATATTATTGCCCAGGAAGGTGATGAGCTGCTTGCCGTTCAGGACAGTGCGCCCTTGCCGGATCGCACGCCAAACAGGCCTAAAAAAGATTCGCCCAGTCTCCTGAGCCTCATCCTTCGGAGCCCATCGTTCCGCTGGACCTTATTCGCGATCATCGTGATCGGACTAATCTTTGTGGGCGCATATCCAAAGACCCGCTACCTACTGCTTAACAAAGCAGGTGTGAAGAGTACTGCATCAGTGGTCATTACGGATCAGAGTACCCTCAGGCCACTTAAGAATGTAAAGGTAAGCTTGGCTGGTCAAACAGTTTCTTCTGACGAAAATGGCAAGGCAAGTCTGAGTAATCTAGCACTTGGCCCAAGCGAGATTGTCATTGAGAAGCGAGCATACGCAACCGAAAGACAAAAAGTAACCGTCGGTTGGGGCAGCAATCCGCTCAAGGATGTCACATTAAAGCCGCAGGGCGTTCAGTACACATTCCAGGTTAATGATGTCTTTTCAGGCAAGCCAATAACTGAAGTTGAAGCCGCAGTTGGTGAGTTTACCGCAACCGCCAATGAAAAAGGTGAAATCAAGCTTGCCCTTGATAAAGTCGAGGCTGATGAGGTTACGGTGGTATTTACCGCCCAGGATTACCGCAAGCAAGAGCTCAAGCTCAAGCTTTCGAACAAGGAGCCGGCAACCGTCACCATGACGCCGTCACGTCAGGTGGCCTTCGTATCAAAGCGTACCGGTACCTACGACGTCTACAAGACAGACGTTGATGGTAAAAATGAGTCTTTGGTTCTAAAGGGTAGTGGCAAGGAATCGAACAATATCACGCTTATTCAGCACCCAACACACAGCGCCGCAGTACTGTTATCAACAAGGGATGGAAGCTACGGCGCAGACGGAACACTCAAGCAGGCATTAACGTACGTTAACCTCAAAGACAGTATCACCAAAACGGTCACGAGTTCATCGCAGCTCAAGCCAATTGAATGGATCGGTACACGGCTCGTGTATGTTATGTTGGATGATTCGGCCGCACAAGACAGCACGTCGAGGTACAAGCTCATGAGCTATGACTTTACCTCTGGTGACAATCGCCAACTTGCCGCCGCAAACTACTTCAATAGTGTTATCCCGATGAGCGGCAAAATATTCTACGCACCATCGAGTGCATATCAAAATGGTATCAATAATGGTGTATTCGCCGTTCATGCAGATGGTAGTGGTAAAGACGCTATCCTTGATAAGGAAGCTTGGAACATGTTTAGAACTGGTCATGATACGTTGGCTATTGCGGTGCAGCAAGAATGGTACCGCTTAACTGCTGGTAAAAACGAGCCAGAGAAGCTTTCTGGACAACCAACTGATACAACATCAAGACTTTACACCGATAGCCCTGATAGCAAGTACAGTATTTGGATTGATAACCATGATGGCAAGGGCACGCTTATGCTTTATGACCAAACGAAAAAGTCAGATAACGTAGTCTTGTCTGAATCCGGCTTGCGCGGTCCGGTGCGCTGGATTAACGAGACAACCATTGTCTATAGGGTCAGTTCTGCTAAAGAGACGGCAGACTATGTACTGTCGGTGACTGGTGGTACGAGCCATAAGATCGTTGATGTTACAAATAGCGATGGCATCGAGGCTTGGTCTTACTAGAATCTCCCTGCTGTACGCTGTTACAATAAGATCTCATGAACGACCAATTGCGCGAATTTATCGAGATAGTCTGGGATTTCTATCACAAGAACAGTAGGGATTTACCGTGGAGACATGTCGATGGTAACGACCAAATAGATCCTTACAAAATTTTGGTTAGTGAAATAATGCTGCAGCAAACTCAAGCTCAACGGGTTATTCCTAAGTACCTAGATTTCCTGCGTGTTTTTCCTGACGTACAGTCGCTAGCTGCAGCTCCACTTGAAGCGGTGCTACTGCAGTGGAGTGGTCTGGGCTACAACCGGCGCGCCAAGTTTTTGTGGCAGGCTGCTCAGACCGTCGTGAATGATTTTGACGGCCAGGTACCAGCATCCGATTCGGAGCTCACGTCATTGCCTGGCGTTGGGGTGAACACGGCACGTGCCGTGCTTGCGTATGCCTATAACCAACCTGTAACGTTTGTCGAAACAAATATTAGAACGGTCTATATTCATCACTTTTTCCAAGGCGCTGAGGCTGTTCATGATAAAGAATTATTACCGTTCATTGTAGATACCGTTGATCACGAGCATCCCAGGGAGTGGTACTGGGCCCTTATGGATTACGGCACATTCCTAAAGAAAACAGTTGGTAATGGCTCAAGATACAGCACTCATTATGTTAAGCAATCTAAATTTGAGGGGTCCAAGCGGCAGATAAGAGGAAGGGTTATTAAACTTCTTACTGCGGGTCCACACGACTATGAATCAGTAAAACAAGAAATTGCAGACGATCGTTTTGAAGCGGTTTTATCTGACTTAACTACAGAAGGTTTGGTTGGTCGTTCTGGTAATATACTGCATCTTTAGCTTTACCGCTTATGGTACAATTTAGCTATTATGAAGACATTGAAATTTTTACCAGTAGGTGCAGCTGCTTTTGTAGCTGTGCTTGCATTCACCGTGCCGGTGTACGCTCAAGTTAGCGAGGACGCGGAGACACAAACTGCAGAGCCGACCCCGGTAACGCAACAAACAACGACAAATACAACCACTCAGTCTGCTATGAAAGACCGCATTGAAAAGCGCAAAGCAGAACTTAAAACGAAACTCACAAATGCGCAGCAGACAAGGCTCCAAAACAGGTGTAAGAACGCACAGGGTAAGCTGCAGTCAGTAACGCAGAGGACTGCCGCTGTACAACAAAATCGAGAAAAGATTTACACTAAGCTGCTTGATCGAATTGCTGAACTCCAGCCAAAGCTAACCGCAGCCAACGTTGACACAGCTCAAATTGATGCCACTGTAACAGAGCTTAAGGCTGCAATCGAATCGTTTAAAACAAACAGTAGTGCTTATGAGCAGGCAGTGAAAGATGCGGCCGAGCTAGACTGTCAGGCCGACTCGGTTGCGTTTCAGGCTTCACTAACAAGCGCACGAACTGCTCTTCAGAAAGTTCGCAGTGATGCTACAAATATCCGCACCATTACCAACCAAAAGGTCAAGCCAGCATTAGTTGCAGCCAAAACTAAATTAGCAGAGGCAAAGGCAGAATAATGGAAGAAAACAACACTCCAAAGCCAAATCAAGTTATGGACATTCAGCCTCCTAAGCAGCCCGAACAGGTGCCACAATCTGATGCTCAAGTATCTCAGCCTGTCTCAGTACAGTCAGTTGAAGAGGTGAATGCACCACCAACAGAGGTAAATGAGGTGCAAGAAGCACCACGGGATCAAGACGTAGAGACGAGTAATGAAGCTGCTGTTCCTGAAGCCCCAGTTCTTGCAGCTGTTGCGCAGCCGAAGCAAAAGCATCGTACCCCAATTCTGGCGGTTGTATGTGCAGTAGTGGTAGCAGGCACTTTTGCTGCGCTTGCTGTCTATGCCTTTCTAGGGAGTCAAGAGCCAAGGGATACCACTACAGCACCCCAAGCGAGCCAGCAACCAGCAGCCGCTTCTAAAGCTACGACAGATGATGTCGACAGTACCAATGCTGCCATTGACGATAGCTTGAAGACGATTGACGACACGGCTGATTACAACGACAATGCCGTGAGTGATACAACACTCGGTTTATAGCCAGCGCTGATATACTAGTTTGGTATGAATAATACCGAAGTCATAGAAGCGATTAAACACGGCGCGGTTGGCGTCTTGCCAACAGATACTGTGTACGGATTAGTTTGTAGCGCCGCTAAGGAGCAATCTGTGCAGCGACTCTATCAACTAAAATCCCGTGAAATGAAACCCGGGACGCTTGTTGCCGCAAGCGTAGATCAGTTAGTCGAGCTTGGTATTCCCAGGCGCTATCTTGTTGCTGTCCAGGATTATTGGCCTGGGGCAATTAGTATCGTCATCCCACTCGGGCTAAAATTGCCATACCTTCATCAAGGAAAGGGTTCAATCGCAGTTCGTGTGCCAGGTGATGAACAGTTTAGGGATGTACTACTCCAAACAGGTCCACTCCTGACAAGTAGTGCCAACCAGCCAGGCGAAACTCCAGCCGTAAACATTAATGAAGCAAAGCATTATTTCTCTGACACCGTTGATTTTTATCAAGATGGTGGTGATCTATCAGGCAGAGAGCCGTCAACGATTATCAGAGTGGTTGACGACACCATAGAAGTGCTCAGGCAGGGTGCAGCTATTATTACTAAATCAGGAGAGGTGGACACACATGCAATTTAATGACTATCAGAACAAAGCGCTAACAACTGCGCTTAATCATCCTGATGATTTGATGGATAAGACTATTTGGGTACTTGGTATTGTCGGGGAAGCAGGTGAAGTTGTTGAAAAATGGAAAAAGCTTGTCGCCTATCGCGATGGTGTCATAACAAGCGAAGATATTGAAGAGCTGAAAAAAGAGCTCGGCGATGTGCTTTGGTATATTGCTCTGTTCGCTGAGAGCTTAGGGTTGAAACTAGAAGACATTGCGCAGCTAAATCTTGATAAGCTAGCAAGCCGTAAGGAGCGTGGAGTTCAAAAGGGCTCAGGTGATAATCGCTAATTAGAAAAGGTTTTGCGGAGCCACTCATCGAGGCTACCACCACCACCGGCAGTGAGGCAGAGCACGGTATCACCAAACTCTATATGTTCTCGTAGCGCATTCTCAAAATTTTCATCAAGTTGGCTTGGGACGGTAAATCTCTGGGCTTCTTCGGACAAGAGGCTCTTAAGGTCCGCAGGTGATAAGAGCGGTAGCGACTCATCCTCACGTGCAAGATAGCTTGGTACGATATAGAGTCTTTGTATGTCATCAAATAAGTGCTTTAGTTCATCTTTGATAAAGTGCTGACGGGTGTTGTGTAGGCCTTCGTAGACAACGACAAGCCGATCACCCGCAACTTCTTTGCCCAGCTGGAGGGCCCCAGCGACTTTTGGCGGCGTATGGGCGTAGTCGGTGTATAGTCCAGGTATAATCTGCTCAAATCGTCTTGAAACACCTGGAAAACGGTTCAGGATATCAAACAAGGCAGTAATATCATCCTGCTTGGTAATATCGAGCACTCCTTGGGCAACCAAGGCTGCATTCTGGCGATTAACCTCACCTGGCAGGGTGCTACCAGGATAATCTTCAATATGCATGATGGAACAACTGCTTGATTCCGTGATGCCGGCGCGTTCGGCATCGGGTTGCCATATGTAAGTGTAGGCGGATTGGCTAATAAAATCCTGGAATGCTTTATTGTATTCTTCTCGGGTAGGGTAAATATCAGGATGGTCCCAATCGATACCTGTAATAAGGCTTAGGGCAGGCGAATATGCCAAGAAGTTGCGGTCGTATTCATCACATTCATAGACAAAATACTCTGAACTGGAGTCATAGGCACCGAGACTCGCGAAAGAAGTCTTGGCGGGCAGTAGATAACTGATCGGCAGCCCAAGCTCCTGCATGAGCCATACCGTCATAGCGGTGGTAGTGGTTTTTCCGTGCGTTCCGGCGATAGCGATCATCTTCAAGCCCGTATCCTTCAGGAACTGGGTGATAAATTCGTCACGCTTGGTTGCCTTAATGCCATTTTCACGCGCGTACACCAGTTCTGGATGGTTTGGATTTTCCATCGGTAGTGCCGAGCTGTACACCAGCCAGTCAATTGGATTTCGTTCGTTAACACTCGCAATATCCTCAGTAGTTTGACCGATATGAATATTAGTAACATCCTGACCCTGCAAGTATTCAATGTAGCTCGACATTTGTTTATCCGAGCCTGACACTTCGTATCCAGCTTGCTTTGCGACGAGTGCGAGTGGTCCAATGCCAGCCCCGCCAATTCCTGAGAAGTAAATATGCATGTACGTAGTATAACCGAATCCTAGTCCAGGGCAGTGTTTTGTTGTACACTGAAGTAAACGTAAACAAAATAAAGAAATGTTAAAAAGAGCAGTCCATTCATTCCTGCGGAAGTCCCACTTCTGGCGTGATGCCGGTTTTGATGAATTAAGTGAGCTGTATATCAGCAATATGCTGCGAAGTGTTGCGCTCACGATTTTCTTCGTGTTTATCCCGTTTTATCTGTATCAGCATGGCTATAGTCCGGCTGCAATACTGAGTTTCTACGGCCTCTTTTTTATGGTTCGTGCAGTTTTTGACATTACTGCTGGCTTTTTTGTTGCACGGTTTGGCCCAAAGCATTCAATGATTGTAAGTAATATCTTTCAGATTATCAGCGCTTCATTACTTTTGACTGTTCCGCAGCAGCACTGGCACGTGGCGTTGATTGCCCTACCGTTTGGCATTGCACAGAGCTTCTTCTTTATCTCGTATCACGTCAGTTTCTCAAAGATAAAGCACACCCCAAAAGCCGGGGCAGAGCTGGGTCATATGCAAATTTTTGAAAAGATTGGATTTATGCTTGGACCGCTCGTAGGTGGTGTCGTCGGGTCGGTTCTTGGGGCAGAGTACATCTTTATGACAGCTTCGCTGCTCCTTGCACTCAGTCTATGGCCGCTCTTTATGACAAGCGAGCCAACCAAGACACATCAAAAAATAAGCTTCAAGACACTGCCTGTTGAGAAGATTAAGCGTGATATTTTTGCGAATGCTTGTCTGGGCATAGAGAACACGCTGTGTCAAAACACTTGGCCATTTTATGTTGCGATCTTTGTGTTATCAGGTGCGGTGTATGCACAGCTCGGGCTTTTGACGGCGCTTGGCGTGCTGATTGCCATTGTGTCTGCAAAACTCATCGGCAGAGTATCTGATACGTATTTAGCCCGCCCAGTGATGAGAATCAACTTGATCTTAAATGCACTTATCCACTGTTTCAGGCCCCTGGTTAGTACGGTGCCGGGTGTTCTTGCGGTGAACATCGCTAACGAAGCAGTTACGTCTGGCTATCGTATGCCGTTTATGAAAGGTTTATATGCGGCAGCTGATGATTTACCGGGTCATAGGATTGCCTATATCGCTTCTTTGGAGTGCGCCGGCAGTATCGTTAAGGCTACGGTTTGGTTCATTCTGGCACTGCTTGCAACGGTGATGAGTCTGCAGACAGTACTGATTTTGTCATTTTTCATAGCTGCGATTGCATCACTGGGTATAACAAAAGAACGATTTGCGGTGTATAACCATAAGTAGGGGAAATTATGCATAAAAGACACTTACATCACTTGCTTAAGCAGATAAAGCGCGTTTCGGCATGGTATTTCGTGGCTGCTATCATTGTTACTGCCGGTGTTGCCGTCTATTCGCTGCGTCAAAACAATCTTAATGCCATAGCGCTCCGCGATGAGGTTTTGAAGGTGGATCAGGAAAATGGCGATGTCGAGAAGGCGCTCCGCGACCTACGAGAATATGTGTATGCTCACATGAATACGGAGCTATCATCTCCTAACGGCGCGTATCCTCCCGTTCAGCTCAAGTATCGATACGAAAGGCTCATGGCTGCGCAAAAAGCTGCAGAGCCCAATAACGGCGCGCTTGCTACTCAGGCCCAGGCTTACTGTGAGTCGCAAATCCCAACTGGCCGTTCGCTCAATCGTATCCAGTGTATTGAGGACTATATGACAACCCATGGGACCATGAGTAGTAAACCGATCCCTGATAGTTTGTATAAGTTCGATTTTGCTTCACCAGCATGGTCGCCTGATCTGGCTGGATGGAGTATTGTACTGCTCGCGTTCCTTGTCTTTCTGGCGATAGTGCGGTCACTATCAGTGCTGTGGCTCAAGCATAACTTGCAGCAGTAAAGATGCCCTTAGCTTACGCCCGGTATATCTTTACCTGGCCATCCGGGCTAATCTCAGTCTGTCCCAGTTTCACTGGTTTACATCCAGCCAGATTAGGGTGTTTCACCTGAATAATAAAAATATCCCCGTAGATCGGGGATATTTTTGGTAGATTCTACGAACTAGCGATTAGAGCTGTTTGTAGTAGAGTTGTTTGAGTTTGTAGTTGTGTTGTTACCAGTGGAACTACTGTTTGTAGTTGTAGAGTTAGTACTGCTACTTCCGCTGTTTGTTTCACACTTCTGCTCACCAGGGTTCTGTTCCTTGTAGTTAGCAACTGCCTTAGCTACCTGGCCGTCATCCTTTAGGTTTTCCCAGAAGATAATCTGTTCGCGGTTGATGACCATACTGTCCTGTGGACCGTGAAGCTCACAACCAAGCTTTACAAGTGAAATGTCGTTACTTGTGTTGTTAGACTGGTTAGGCTGAACCTGCTGATTAACACGGAGGTAGTAAATGTTCTCCATGCTGAGGAATTTGCCGTTAAGATCGTTGATGTTGCCAAAGTAAACCTGTCCGCCGTTTAGGAAGACTGCCTGAAGCTTACTCTTATCTACGTAGCCAGCTTCTTTGCTGCCACTATTGCCAAGAGCCACAAACCATACAACTGCAACGATAAGAACCGTTACGCTGAAGAGTAATGCAACTTGTGCAATCTTAAGCGACCTAATCGCCTTAAGACTTACTTTTTGTTTTGCAGCTGTTTGAGCTGCGGGGGCACTTTGCTGCCCAGCAGGTTGACCTTGGCGCTGATCGCCGCGATTCATCCACTCCATGTGTTATCCACCTTTCCTTAACAATAGGGGTAGTGTAATGCATAAGCGCCATGCTGTGCAATATCTATCTCTAAATTCCTGTGGATACAGTATTCATGCAATAAAAATGTTTTGTTATATAACAGGGGTAGGCTGATGACTCAAGGTGTTATTATCTGTAAAAATTGTTGACAAATAAAATTACCCCAGAGTATGGTAGGAAGTACCAACACATAATGTAAGAGAGGGAATCTACATGGCTGGATACAAGCACACGAACTCGAAGGGTGTTACTTACTACCTAAACTCAAAGAACGTTGTTCTTCGTGGTGGCAAGGAACAGACAATCTACTACTTCAGCAAGGACGAGCGCCCAGAAGCGACTGACCTTCCTGCAGGTTTTGTAGTTAACGAAAACCCACGCAACGGTTTCTTGACTGTAAAGCGCGGCTAATTTAGCCCTAAATAGCACAACCGAAAACACCCTGGCTCGCACGGGGTGTTTTTCTATTCAGTGGAAACATCTGATACAGTAGAACTCATGGGAAAAACTGATAAAACGATCGTAACAGTAACCGATCTCGTCAAAACGTATGACAAAAAGAACGTTGTTGACGGGATCTCATTTGATGTAAAAGAGGGAGAAGTCTTTGGAATCCTCGGTCCTAATGGGGCGGGTAAGACTACGACACTCGAAATGCTTGAGGCGATGCGGCCAATCGATGGCGGCACAGCCACCATTACGGGTATCGATGTCGCCAAAAATCCAGACAAGATTAGGGCGCTCATTGGCGTGCAACCGCAAACTCCTTCCTTCGAAGAAAAAACAAAACTGGTCGAACTGATTGAATTCTTCGCCGCAACATATGGCGAAAAAGTCGATGCCAAAGCGTTCCTTGAGGACGTACAACTTCTCGAGAAAGCCAATGCATATCCAGAACAGCTATCCGGCGGCCAGCGCCAACGATTCTCAATTGCGGCAGCGCTGGTGCACGGTCCAAAAGTTTTCTTCCTTGATGAGCCAACAACAGGCCTTGACCCGCAGGCACGCCGGAACCTCTGGGATTTGATCAAAGAGGTGCGAGACCGCGGCGTCAGCGTCATTCTCACGACGCACTACATGGACGAGGCGGAGCTGCTCTGTGACCGTATCGCAGTTATGGATCATGGCAAGATCATTGCGCTCGATACCCCAAAGAATTTAGTCAAAGATCTCTTAAGGCGTGGCTTCAAAAAGGAACAGCATGTCGAACAGGCTAACCTTGAAGATGTCTTTATTGATCTGACAGGAAAGGCATTGAGGGACTAACATGAATCGTATTAAAAAAGCACTCTTACCCATTATTGTGTTTGCAAAAATTGATATTAAACGTCTATTTCGTGACAAAGTGGCTATTTTCTTTGTCTTTTTCTTTCCACTGATTTTCTTAATTATTTTTGGAAGTATTTTCAATAACACCAGTGATGTATCCTTCAAGGTTGGTCTCGTCAACCAGTCACAAGCAGACTTTGCAAAGGATTTTGAAAAGCAGCTACGCTCAAACGATGTGTTCGATATTGATAAAGAGGTCGTGTCGGTTGATGACGCCCGCGAGAAGATGAACAGAGGACAGCTGGACGCAACAATCATCTTGCCTGATACCTTTGGACAGATAAAGAATAACAAGTATCCAGCCGGACAGGCACAGGTTTTGTATGACAAGAGTAATGAGCAGGCCGCTCAGACCCTTACCTCAATAATGGAGAGTATCTTTGGCGAGATAAACGATAAACTGGTGCCACATGACGTACCGTTTTCTGTGAAGGCGGAAACAACCGATACAAAGGGGCTGACCAAGTTCGATTACACCTTCTCTGGTATTCTTGGGTTTACGTTATTGTCGCTTGGCATCTTTGGCCCAACGCAGGTATTTCCGCGGCTAAAGCAGCGCGGCGTACTACGTCGATACCACACGACTACCCTCAAGGTGTGGCAGTACTTTGTGGCCAATGTTATATCTAATGCCTTCATTGGTCTGCTCGCGGTCGGTATGATGTTCGCCGTGGCGGTCACGATGTTCGATCTCAATATGCGCGGTAATTATCTGGTGCTTGCACTGGTGGTTATACTGGGTACAGTCATGCTCTTTGGAATTGGTTTAGCACTTGGTGGATGGGCAAAGAACGAAAACCAGGCGGCACCACTCGCGCAGCTTGTGACCCTTCCAATGATGTTTCTGTCGGGGGTATTTTTCCCGACCTTCCTCATGCCGGAGCTTCTTCAAAAGGTTACGCAGTTCATTCCGCTTACCTCTGTTGTTGATGCGGTTCGATTGACAATTACAGAGAATGCCAACCTTATTGATCTTGCCCCAGAGATCGGTATTATGCTCGGCTGGACGGTCATCATCTACCTGATTGCCTTCAAGGTCTTCCGCTGGGAGTAAAAATATTGTATAATATATACAATATATGTCAGATAGACTTCAGATTGAAAGTGGCTTACCGATTGTACGATATCAGCATCCCGAAAGAGCCGGTGATGTAGCGCTTGTTGGCATGGTTCACTGGCTGCCAGATCCGACGCCATATGATGAGGCTTATCAATATATCGCTGCCAGGCAGGATGCCGGCAGTACCATTCATTATGAACTCATCCTTTCCGCCGAAGAAGACGAGCTGGAGCAGGTAGATCGACTCACAAAGCTTAAATACGATGCCCTACAGCGCCGCGAACGTGCCGCACGGCACATTGCTGACTTACTTGAGCTCACTCATCAGACTGATCACCAGGGCTTTCGCTACCATGGCAATGACAATATGGATACGAGAGGCTGGGAAAACCATGACTTGACTGCGCTGGAAATTGTCCAGAGACTACCATCTCAGTGCCTTACGGAAAGGGCTCGGCGTATGACGGAAGTGCTATCTTTGGTTCGGGGACTCCGACCCGACCAACGAAAAGGACTGCGTGAATTCATTCTGGAAGAGGGAACACTTGATGATCCTGTCCCGGATGATCCTCACGCCGCCGTATATGAAAAGGTGATTGTTGGCGACCGGAATGAGGTGGCGCTTCAGGCGGTTGAACGAGCACTGCAGGATAATGCCGATGCTTCATTTACGTTAATATGGGGGTTGGCTCACCTGCCAGGGATCGGTATTGGCCTGGAAAAGCGCGGCTACAATAGAGTAGTCGACAACTAAGCTATTGCAAAATCTGCATAAGCGTGATATAATACGCCTATTATGACCTCTCCTCGGCAACAGGAAGAATCATCTGAACAAGGCGAATTATTACATGTCGCTATAAGTAGAACAGCTCCTGCTGAGATTATTGGTGTGTATCCGGAAGGGTCATTTGCAGAAGTAACCGTACAGCCTGAAGCGTTGACGCTTGAAGGGACTACGCAGGCAGTTGCTGCCGAAAGGCTTAAAACACAGCACCGCAGGGAGGGACAGGCTGGTAAGCACTCACCACTATCTCGAGGTGAAAGTTACTTAGAGGGTCTGCGGCCCGGCGATTTTTTGCCTGATTTTGGTCCAGTGAAGGACAGTAATTGGGAGGCAGCTAAGTTACGAGCAGCCCAGCTTGATTCAGCCCGACGTATCAATGAACGTACTAACCCACCTATATTCCCCCGTGAGTTAGTTGCTGAAGTAGAACCCATAAGGGATCCAAGTGACAAACTTATTATTTTACGCGATGACGAGCGGGCTGGCTTCTTGCCGACAACCAATCAGGAAAAGAACCAGGCTGTAAAACTACTCGAGTTCGTCCATAATCCAAGGTATCCAGAGGGTATTAATGAATACCTGAACATGATCTTTATGAGGCAGCAGAAAATAGCCCAAAACAATGGATTAAAGGGTGAGGAAATCAAGACTTCTGGCATGAATGCTGTCATGAGTGTAGTGAATGAGTGGGCGGATTATCTGCAGAATGCTCGTCATTCTCAGATGGAGCTTCGTAAGTTGCAGTTTATGGCGCGCACTGCCAACCAGAGTTCTAGTCTACGGGCTGCGACTAAGCCGCGGGACGGGCAAACCTACGATATCGCAGCGCTTGTACGCTATGTAGACCTAATCGACTTTAGGGAACACCCAGCTCACTTTAGTTCTGACCCACTGCGCACGAAAACTGATCGACAAACTGATGACATGGCCAAACACAAGACAGTCGGTGACAAGTACACACTGCTGGCTCCTGATGAAGAGACGGCGGCACATATACTCGCTGTTAGCATGCAGACAACTGTGCATAAGGCGCGTCCCATTATTATTGATGCAATCAAAGACCAGGCGCTCCGCGAGCTATTCTGGCAAAAAGTATTCCAAAGTGTTAATAAGCAGGATGGATTTAGCCAGCTTGCAGCAGATACCTTGAATAGGATTTACGAACCTGTACCAAATCACTCTATGGCGGTATAATAAACTGCTGTGAATTTATTGGAAACCTTACCGAAGCCTTTTTTTATTTTGGCACCTATGGATGATGTGACTGACACGGTGTTTCGCCGTATGGTGCATGCAACCGCGCCGGCAGACCTATATTTTACTGAGTTTGTAAATGTTGACGGTCTGCAGAGCGTTGGCCGCCCAAAGCTGCTCAAAAAAGTTCGTTTTACAGAGACAGAAGGACCGCTTGTTATTCAGCTGTGGGGCAAGAACCCCGAAAATTTCCGTAAAACGGCAGAGCAGGTGGCTGATGGCAGTCTGGCGCGTGAGTTGGGCTTGCCGGAGGGCGTAAACTTTGCGGGCGTGGATCTTAATATGGGTTGTCCTGCGAAATCAGAGGTCAAAAACGGTACCTGTAGTGCACTCATCAAAAATAGGCCACTGGCGCTTGAGATCATTAATGCTACTAAGGCGGGGCTTGCTGGCCAGCTGCCAATCAGTGTGAAGACACGTGTGGGCTTCAACGAAGTCGACATGACATGGATTGAGTTCTTGCTTGAACAAAAGCTTAACATGTTAACGATTCATGGCCGGACCAAGAAACAAATGAGCAAAGTACCAGCTAATTGGGAACTTATTGGAGAGGGCGTGAAGCTCCGTGATCGCATCTCCCCTGACACCATTATTGTCGGAAACGGTGATGTGATGAGTCATGAGCATGGCCTGGAACTCGCTCAGAAGTATGGTCTTGATGGACTGATGATTGGCCGTGGTATTTTCCAAGATCCATATGCATTTGCGCCGCAGTCACCGTGGGCAGATATTGACCGCGAGACGAGGATTAATCTGTATAAGCAGCACGTGACATTATTCGCGGCGCAGTGGCAGGATGGTGAGCGCCCAATTCACACATTGAATAAGTTCTGCAAGGTGTACATCAGTGACTTTGATGGAGCAAAAGAGCTCCGTGAGGTACTGATGGCTGCCGAATCCGCGCAGCAACTGATTGATACGCTCAACGAAGCCCTCGCATTGCAGTCAGCGTAAAAAACCTCACAGCGTGAATAGTTAGATAACTGTAGACTTTTAGTAGTAACTAAAGGAGGTTTACATGGCACACGCACATCATGCAGACAGAGCAGTTTTAGTTGATAGGGAAGATGGGGTGAGCCGCGGATCTAATATGTTGGCGAGACTCATCAGCCTAGCTGGATTTATTATTTTTGCACTTTTGGCATTCCGATTTGTTTTGTCACTGTTCGGGGCAAATCAAACAAACGCCTTCGCGAATTTCATATATGATACAAGTCATCCATTAGTAGCACCATTCTTTGGCTTATTTAACTACACTCCTCAGTTCGGAGTCTCAAGGTTTGAGTTTGAGACGCTGATCGCCATGTTGTTCTATGCGGTAATTATAGGTATCGCGGTACGACTTGTCAGTATTGGCCGCCGAGACCCCGTTTAAATACTGTCCCCCTCATCCCATAAAAATACGGCCCGTTGGAGGCCGTATTTTCGTAGATAGGTTTTCTCTACCTATTTCTTTTTAGCTGTGCGCTTTGCAGGTGCCTTTTTAGTAGCAGGCTTCTTCGCAGGTGCCTTTTTGGCTACGGCTTTCTTTGGTGCTGCTTTTGCCGCAGCTTTCTTCGCAGGTGCTCTTTTGGCACTTGGCTTTACGACACGAGCAGTTTTCTTGCCGCTTTGCTTGTTGTGCTCCTGTACTTTATCCCAGAGTAGAAAAATTGCCACCCCGCCAGCAATAAAGAACGAAACAATACATACGTAGTATGCAATGTCTGCCGTAGCGTTGCTGGCCGCCACTATCTGTGGAATTGTATTCATAAGCAGTATTGTACACTTTTCGCTCTGATCAGAAAATACTTTTTACAACATCACATTTAGTAATAACATTGCTTAATATACAAATTAGTTATTATAATATTTTCAATATGAACTTTATTGAGGATCGTGAGGCGCTAATAGGATTTTATCCAGCAGACCCATACAATGATGGGCTTATTCAGCTAGAGGCTCTGCAGCATCTTGGGTATGATGTGTGCATCGATTTTGTTCCGAATAATAGCACGGATCTGGTTGTTGCTACTCAGGAGATCGCAGAGAAATTCCAAGACGACTCGTGGAACAGAGGACTGCAAAAGTTCAGCAAGTGGGGGCGAGTCATGATAGGTGAGTCGATGAGACCCTATGTAGGTATTCCGGACATACCGGCCGACCCTTTTCATGATGTTGCCTCAGAGGATTCGTTGCTATGGGATCATCCGGCACGCCTAGTAAGTATAGTGCATTTTAATTCTATTGAAGGGTTGTTGCTTGAAACCGAGCGCCTTCTTGGTTTACGAGATTGGTATCCCAAGTTCAGTCATGACCGTGCTGATTATCCCTGGCTTCAGGTGGTTGGTTCGTGTTTCATGAGAATAGTGAATAATACTCAGAAGCAAGAATTCAATAGTCACGGGTATTCGAAAGAAGTCGAGCATTACCTTAAAATATACCAAATGCTTCAATCCATAGGTATTCGGCCAATTAGTCCAGAAGGGTTGTGCGGTATTATGGTCGACTTTTATCGTAAAGTAGAGGAAGAGATTCCTGATTTTGGTGCCCTTAAGTTGACGAAGACAGGTGCCCTTTACTGAAATAAAAATTGATAGTATTGGCGATACTTACTTGATCGATAACTAATGAGTTATGAGCAAAAGATTTTTTGGTGGGGGTGGCTGGGTTCGAACCAGCGACCAATCGGTTATGAGCCGACTGCTCTAACCCCTGAGCTACACCCCCATGGTGTGATGTGTACTCTCTCTGGGTAACAGATGTGAGTATACCATTTCATGTATAATGAACGATAGTCCATGCTAGAAAAAATACAAAAATACTATAATCACGCATTCGTGCAGCAATTCCGGGACGTACGTTTCACGGGATTTGTGGTGTTTGGCGTACTCGTGCTACTGGTCACATGGAGTGGTATTTCAGTCATTGAAACTAACTACGAACTGCAGAAACAGGTCTCAAAACTAGAGCAAGAAAATCAGGTCCGCCAGCTTGAAAACAATAATCTGAAACTTCAAAATGACTACTACAATACTGATCAATACTTGGAGCTAACGGCGCGCCGCCAGTTTGGAAAAGGACAGCCGGGTGAGAAGCTGCTGCTTGTACCCGAAAGCGTAGCACTGAAATACGCGCCAGAAATTCCAAAAGAAGTGGTGGCCGAAACAGCCACTCCAACCTTGAAAAAACCATTCATCCAGAAAAATATCGAAGCTTGGGTGGATTTCTTTACTCACCGTTCAGAGTAGCGCCGTATTCTGTTACCATAAGAGTAATGATGGATACTGTTAGTGCTGAAATTCAAGCAAATGATAGCAGGCAACTTGATGAGGCTCGTGAGGCTATGGCGCATCAGGAAGCCATATCTGCGGATGAGATCAAGACTTTACTACGCAAGGTAGAGGCAGCTCAGACGCAGGAGACAAGTGATGTACTCGAACGGGTTGTAGCTGACGGTGGGATTGAAGCGCACGCCATGAAGGGTGACCCAAGCAAGTGCCCATTTCTCATGGGTAAGCTTGGTGTCGGACAACATGTGGAGATTGGGGGTGTGCCGACGATCCAAGAAGGTCGTTCGGTTAAGGAGATCCGCGAAGAGCGTCGTCGTATGCGTGCCCAGTTAGGGGAAGCACGACCAGAGCCGACACCCGCGGCTAGTCTTGCTGAAGGCCGTGTTCTGGAGGCTGCCCGAAATGTTTTTGAGCCCAAGACAGATCGAGCCCTTCTAGAAATGCAGACAGTATCTACGCCCGTAGAACAGGAATCTAGTGGAAAAGTGACCCTAGCTTTGGAACTGTCCGTATCGAAACCCTTGGATGTACAGGAAGAAGTAGCCACGAAAGGCAGCAAAAACAAAGATTATGGACTCCAAGGTGGCAGTACTTCTCATGAGCTAAAATTACCGCCTGTTCGCCATATAGATGAAAAGTTGGTGGACGCATTAGCTCCGGCGATGACCATACACGTGGAACCTAGTAATGAGGCATCGTCTATCGAACGCACGTTACCGACAGAGCAAGATTTTCTCGAACTTTCAGACAGAGCTCAACCCCAGGTGAATGCTCCGCAGCATACCGAGGAGTTGGTGTCAGACATAACCACGGAAACTGCAAGTAATGTGGCGCCACGTAAGGACTCTCCTGTAGAGGTCATATCTGTTGATAGCAATATGCTGCCCGAGTCAGAGATTTCCGCAAGGTCTATAAATGAAATCTTAGGACCAGATGAACAGCGGCCAAAAGAAGAAACGACTGTTCTCCAAGATGTATTGTTGCCTTATGTTGAGAGTATACCCCACGAAACGCAGGTGATTATGGATGCTGTATCTAAGCTAAATGAAACTATAGTTGAGATCATGGGTCGGGGTCATGATCAGGCAACTGTCATGGAGGAAATTACACCGATCGTGGAGCATTTAGTAAGGGAATTGCCCGAAGAAATGCGTGCAGAGTTTTTGACGATAATTGAAGTAAAAGTAAGTGAGCTGATCTTAGCGGTAGACGAAGTAATAGATCAACGAGAGTCGTTTAACCTGTTGGGGACACATGAATTTAAGTTTTTCCACCACAAGCCCCAATCCCAGTTGCCGATCAAAGAGAAAGCGAGCCGCTACTTACTTGCGCTTTTGAGCAAAAGATACGCTCCTGCCTAAGATTCGGCGCGGAACTTTTCAACAAGATCTTCAACATACTGGCCTACTTGTCTACTTGTCATGCCGGCTTCCTCAATCCTGTCAATTCGCTCTGCCAGGCCATGTAGTACAGTGCTCGTTTCACCGCCCTTGTTGATCAGTACATTTGCAAGGTGCCCAACTCCGGCATCGTCCAAAACCGCTTGTGCGTCTTCGAGTAGTTCCGGGTCTATTTCTGGTTGATGTGCAAACTCACCTGTCATTACAGATAGTATAACTCAGATTAGCTTTGCTGGCATAGAGTGAGTATATTTGCAATTTTGTTGCATATATATGATACTGGCGTCATGTCACAAGATAAACTACAGAAATTTAAACAGATTTTATCTGATAATAAGCAAAGCCTTACGAAGGCGCGGCTGAAGACTTTCGAGTTGCTGCTCGGCAGTGAACCGCAGTCAATGAATCAGCTTATCTCGCGCGCTTCCGGTGATGTTGATCGAGTGAGTATTTACCGCAATATCGAACTGTTTGAGTCACTCGGTATCGCCCGGAAGGTCTATATTGGCTGGAAATATAAAGTAGAGCTGTCAGATATTTTTACTGATCACCACCATCACTTGGTATGTCTATCGTGCGGCTCGGTTACTGATATCGAGGACGAGCAACATATCGAAGATTTTATTACTAGCGTGGCTGGGAAGCACGATTTTGCCGTGAAGGGACACTTGTTCGAAATAGAAGGCTACTGCCAACTATGTACCCGATCTAAGGCTATGTAGCAATAACTGTCTTAAAACAGAATTATTTGATTTGAGAGAACTTTTGCATGACTTTTATGTATGTCATGAGCTCTTCGGGCGAAACTTGATCGTAAATAGATTCTCGAAGCTTAACGCGCAGTGCAATTTCTATTTCATCGATGACTTTACGTTTCTTTTCGTTGAAACAAATGAAGCTTGACCGCGCATCTTCGGCATTCGCTTTTTTAAAGAGGTAATCTTTTGCTTCGAGTAGGGCAATCGTCTTCGTTAGAAATCCCAGTGTGGTGCCCAGTATATTCGCAAGATCGGTGGTACGGATTCCAGAAGTACCGGCATCGGCAACGGTACCGATAATATACCATTCTACACCTGTTAAGTCGTAACCCTTGAGTAGGGAATCTTTATGCTGCCTGAGGGCCCTGTGTGCAGCAGCTTCAATAACCCCCACGTGATACGTTTGTAGCTCACTGAGGGAATTCACATTGTGAAATTTTCCATTTGACACACTCATTACAGCTATTATACTATCAAATATAGTTTACTGAGTCAAGTAAACCTAATTAATGCAGCAAAGGTTGCAAGGAGGATATATGGCAGACTCACATAAAATGGGCGCAGTAATCATTACATTAGTAGTTGGCGTGCTACTCGGTGGTGGTATTGGTTACGCTGCCGGTAACAACAAATCAGATGACTCTAAGTCTTCTGAAACGAGCATGAAAAGCGATACATCAATGAGCGGTGACGGTGTAACTGTTGGCGGCGCAAAGATGGTTTCTAATCTTGATATCGTCGATAACGCAGCTAACGCAAAGAACGTCACAACGGTCGTTGATCTTGTTAAGAAGGCGAACCTTGTTGAGACGCTTAAGGGCACAGGTCCATTCACGGTATTTGGTCCAAATAACGCTGCGTTTGAAGCAGTACCAAAGGCAACACTTGATAAGGTTGCAGGCAGCAACGATCTCCTAACAACGGTACTTACATACCACGTTGTTCCTGGTACTTACACAACTGCAGATCTTCGTGCAATGGCTGCAAAGGGCGAAAAAGTTAAGACCGTACAGGGTGCTGAACTTGGATTCGTCGTCAAGGACAACAAAGTTTACATTACTGATGTAGCTGGTCAGCAAGTTGAAATCGAGACAGCAGATGTTATCTCAAGCAACGGTGTGACCCATGTGATCAAGAACGTATTACTCCCAGTAGACCCATCTACTCTATAAAATACCCAGATATTTATTGGCCGCGCCCTCACTAGCGCGGCCAATAATAGCTAGTAAGGAAACAAATGTTGCTATTATTCGGTTCATTTATCGCGGGTGTGCTAACTGTTTTAGCACCTTGTGTGCTGGCGCTATTGCCTATCATTATCGGAGGTTCGGTAAGTGGAGATGTTAAGGACAAGAAACGTCCAATAATAATCGCGCTATCATTAGCTGTCTCATTATTTATTTTCACACTGGCATTAAAGGCAACAACACTTTTCATTGATGTTTCTCCACTCACATTTACCTATGCATCTGGCGTCATCATTATTGGGCTTGGTCTGCTCACGCTGTTCCCCTCAGTGTATGCCAGGATCATTGCGAGACTTGGTATTGAACAGCGTGCACAAACTACGCTCAGTAAAGGTTATAAAGATCAGCGCAAATACCTCGGTCCAATCATAATTGGTGCAGCACTTGGCCCGGTATTTTCTAGTTGCAGCCCCGTGTATGCATATATTCTTGCGACAGTTTTGCCAGTTAATTTTGGGCAGGCTATGGCCTACATTGTCTTTTATATTCTGGGCCTAAGTTTGGTGTTATTGCTTATCGGTTACTATGGTCAGCGGTTTGTATCAAAGATTCGGTTTGCCAGCGATCCTAAGGGTAAGTTCCAACGGGCAATTGCGATATTGTTTATTGTGGTGGGTATTTTCATCATCACTGGGTATGACAAAAGATTCCAAACTTGGGTATCCACTCATACACCGTTTAATTTCGATAGCCTTAGTAGTAAATTACTGCCGTCCGGCAGGGAAACTAATAGTGAAGTTTTGAATGTGTCTGATCCATATGCAGCCCCCGAATTTACAGGACTGACAGACTGGATTAATGGTAAGCCACTAACAAAAGATGATCTTAAGGGCAAAGTTGTACTAGTCGATTTTTGGACGTACAGCTGCATAAACTGCATCCGAAATAATCCGTATCTTATTGAGTGGTATAACACCTATAAAGACAAAGGGTTTGTGATCGTCGGAGTCCATGCACCAGAGTTTGCTTTTGAGAAAAACGCTAGCAACGTGCAAAAGGCCGTAAAAGACCAAAAGATTCCGTACCCAGTTGCACTTGATAATGATTTTTCTACCTGGGCTGCTTTCCAGAATAGGTCTTGGCCGGCTGGATACTTGATTGACGCAGAAGGGAAGGTACGTCGTATTCACGAAGGTGAAGGCGAGTACGACAAGACCGAACAGGCAATTAGGTTGCTACTTGAAGAAAAGGGTACAAATCTAAAGGGGGTGAATACAACCAGTGGCTCAAGTAATGTCCCGGTCACAAATCGCCAAACGCCCGAAACCTACCTCGGCCTTACCAGGGCAAGTAACTTCCAGAACGACAAAGCACTGGGTGCAGTAAAAACGCAGACCTTCACGGCAGCCGATAATCTGACCAAGAATCACTGGACACTTGGCGGCACATGGGAGGTACAGGATAAAAAGATTATTGCGCGCGGCGATAGTATCCTTCGGTTTAATATTTCAGCCAAAGAAGCGTATGTAGTAATGGGTTCAATGGACCCAGCGAAGGTAGCTGTTCAGTTGAACAATCAACCAATAAGTATGGATGGCGTTGGCGGTGATGATGTTAAGCAGAGCAATGTCATGGTCGGCGAATATCGCCTGTACCGGATCGTCAAATACGATTCATTCAAAGAGGGCGGCATACTGGAGCTTAGGGTTCCAAACGGCGTCGAACTAAACGCATTTACATTCGGAAGTTAAAGGAGAAACTATGAACGTAACAATTTACTCAACAACAACCTGTGCAACATGTCACCTTGTAACGAACTGGTTGGATAAAAATCAGGTGCCTTTCGTCAAGAAGAATACAGATGTTGACGAACCGGCTATGGATGAATTTATGTCAGTAAATGACGGCATGATTGGTGTGCCTTTTACGGTCATAACGGCCGATGACGGGACGCAGACAAAAATCATGGGATTTGATCAAGCAAAGTTCAAGCAAGCTCTGAATATCTAGTCCCTATATATGTAGGGCGAAGATTTCAGATGGTCATTCGTTGCTGCTAGGTCAACGAGCGCATGAGCAACGGCATTTCGATTAATCGTGTGCCACGGCTTTGGTCGCCGGTCTCGTAGTTTGTACATGGTGCGTCCTTTATCATTCATGACTGGCGACCGCAAAACGGTCCAAGAGAGATTACTCTTGCTGATTATCTGTATATGTTCTTCGCCGTCACGCATGATTTTAGGTGCAAGTAGTGAAAAGATAGGGTGCGTGATTCTATTGATCAGATCAATGGTATCACCCGATGCTCTTGCATCGCTACCAGTTAAAGATACGAGCCTTTGTACGCCATGCGCTTCCATTGTCGGCACAATGGTTCGCATTGCCGTAGCAAGGATGTCTTTCTTTGGTGTGCCCCAACTGCCTAGGCAACTTATTACTGCATTGTGACCAGGTATGGCGCTTTCAATTGATGACGAGTCGTATATGTCACCTTGCACAATTGATAGATTGGGACTGGATTGAAATGTATGGTTACCGCGTACAAATGCGGTGACGTTATGGCCTTGCTCAAGACAACGTTTAACTACTAAGCTGCCAACCCTACCATTTGCCCCAAAAACAATAATCTTCATATGACCTATAAGTATATATTTTTCCTTCGGAATGCAATCGTGCCAGCCACTGCCAGGGCAATAATTACAGAAAATAGCACTATGCTGCCGCTCGTGCTTAATGTGAAGTTGTCTCGTAATAAGGTCGTATCAAAATACTGAAAGAGTGACAGATGCTGCAATACTGCTGGAATGTTTACCAGGTTTCCTAGGCTTGTTGTAAACCAGCTGACCACCACGATGCCTGCACCAATCTGCGTGGCGTGTTCTCCGTTGGTAAGCAGACCTATAAGCTGCCCAAGCGCGCTAAAAGTGCTGAACAGCAGGCTAGAGCCTGCAAATAGGCACACAAAATAGGCCATTGATACGACTTCCTGATGGCTTAAAAGGTTATTCATGGCGAGTAGAGAAACGACGCAAAGGAGTGTACCGCTAACTACAAAGAAGAGTAGGTTGGCGACAAGCTGCGTCATGTATATTTTGCCCCGTGATAGCGGTGATGTCAGGAGCAGTGCGATGGTGCGGTTGTCTACGCGTTTACCGATGGCTCCAACGCCCATGCTAAATGCAAAGATACAGCCGGCTAGTAAGTATACGAATAAGAATTGTCCTGATATAAACTGTTCAATTTGCGACAAATACAGTGACGGGTTGATATTGAGTGCGTCAAAGAATCCTTTTGGTAGCTGTTCGAAGAGCTGTGCGTTCTGGGCTGCATCCTTGCTAAAGGAATTAAAGACGCTGGTGAAAAATACCAACAGTAGCGACCAGATGATGCTCCAGGTGATCAGTAGTCGCCGCCTGGCGCGGAGTTCTTGTAATAATAGTCGGATACTAAACATATTTCTCCTTAAAGGCATCTTCCAGTGATGGCTGCTCAATAAAATAGTCATAGAATTTTGCCTTTTCCATGATTTCTATAACTTTTTGGTATTCACTCGTGTGAATGATTAATTGATCGTCACTGGTCTGTACGTCTTCGGCACCTGTCTGTTTTGTAATTGCGTCAACCAGCGCCTTGTCTGGTTTAATAAGCCTGAATCGGCGCTGCAGCTTGCCGAGAATATCACTTGTTGTATCATCGATAATAATCTTGCCATTCTTTATCATGATGATTCGTGTACAGATATGTTGTACTTCTGAGAGATCGTGGGAGGAAAGTAGCACGGTTGCGCCCTGATTAGCGGCACTACGGAGCATATTCATGAACCCGTCTTTAATAATCGGGTCCAGCCCAGAGGTTGGCTCATCCATGATGATCAGTTCCGGTTTGTGCATCAATGCCCGGATTGCGGCAACCTTCTTTTTATTGCCAAGGCTCAATTTTTTAATACGTTTTGTAATGTCCAGCTCGAACTGTTTTGCTATGGATTGCCAGGCCTCGGAACAATCTTTGCCGATCAGTCTTTCAGTATCTTTGAATACTTGTGCGGCGGTCTTTGATTCATCAAGCGTAGATTCAGAATACATGATGCCGAGCTGTTTCATGAGTTGATGTGCCGAAGTAGGGGTGACTGATGTATTAAGAATTTCCACATTACCGGAATCAGCGCTTATAAGGCCCGTTAGGATATTGATAGTGGTGCTTTTGCCGGCACCATTTGGTCCAACAAATCCGATGATCTCGCCGGGTCCAGCAGAGAAGTTTACGTCAAAAATACCCTTACTATTTCCAAAGTCTTTCGTCAGGTTGGTAACTTCTAGTAAAGTGCTCTGCTTGTCCATATATGTATGGTATCAGATAAACGTAATAGGAATGAAAAACCTAACTATAAGCCTCTAGATCCGGCCTTAGCCGTTCCTGCTTCGTGACATAAGTCTGAGGTTTGACAGATAGAGGCGCGGGTTTAATTCGGTGTGGGTACACATGTAATCCATGTGTTTATCAATGAATGGCATCAGATTGTCGGGGTAGAGGTCTGCATTGGAACTATACGTTGATGCAGTGTTGTATGAGCTATCAGATACCATTTGCTCTAATATTTCTCTTGCCTCAATCCCTGCCTGGGACTCCAGAAAGTCAGTCCTACGTTTAATACTTTGTGCCATGGCTATTTGGCCTTTTTGGGTTTTTTAGCTTCTTTGCGGCCTTTGTCCCTGGACATATTGTGTACTCCTCGCGAGTCGTAGTTTGATTACTTCTGGTATTAACTATACAGGAGATATTGACAAGTAACTAATCTCATATTATGACATATACTTTGTGCCAAGGAAGACTAGGCATCGACAAATTAGCACGAGCCGCTCATGGTTATATGAGCTTCTTATTGTTTAATATAACTTAGTGAACAAGCTTACTTTTGATGACTACGCGTACGATGCCCGTAACACGGCATTCTTTCTGGGGGCTGAATCAGAAAAAGAGCAGCTTAAGATTGTACACCAGGGATTTAATGAAGAAGTTGGTGAATTATTAACGGACGAGCGATATCCGTTGGAACTAACTTCAAAATTATGGGGCATTGAAGTTGACCAGAGTGTTTCGGAGCAGCTTGATGCTGATAAGATCTCAGAAGCCGGCGACGTACTTTACTACATTACGGCAGCTGGCGCTTTACGAAACATTGCACTGAGGGATATTGCGCGAGAAGCGGTAGAACACTACTCGGGCACAAATGCCTGGACCTGGGATGAGAGTATCGGAGGGCTAGATAGAGTCTTGGTTGATCAGATGGGCGGACGGGTACCCGAGACGTACAGACCCGACTATCTTACGTGGAAAATGTGGGATTTTGCCCCGTTTGAAGACGGCCTGCATATTGTTCTGAGGGAGCCGTCCTATGCAAAAGGCCCGCTGAGGCTCATTTCTGATGGTAGGTATGCACTTGAGAGGTTGCACAGTACATTCGGTAGATTTATGCATCCCGAATCCAGCACTGATGATGAGTTTGTTTCGTCTGCTGCACTTGCACTGGGCAGCTTATCAATAGTCCTGCAGAACAGGTTCAATGGATCACTCCTTGAGGCAGCAGAGAACAACATGCTCAAAAGAAAACGCCGCCAAGAGCTTGATACACTGCGGGATGGAATTGATGCTGAGAGATCACGTACGGTCGGGCAAGAGCGGCCTGTCATGGATGACGAAGAAAGTACAAAGAACAATTTGCTAGATGCCCCTATCCCTGAATTTTAGGGAGAATATCCTATCAGAGTTGTCTGGGGATAGTGGCTGTCAAGGGGATTTTTCACAAGAAATAAAAAGGAGACTCAGAAGAGCCTCCTCTCGTGTATAGGAATTAGAAGCTAGCTGCGGTGACTATTCTGTCCGCCTCGTTGCTTTGCCTCGGTAGGTTGCGCCTCGGCTCCTTTTTTACCGGCTTTACTTGCTCGCTGTGGGTCATTCTTGAAATTACCACTGCTAGCTTGACCACCCATGCTCGCGATTTCCTTTTGCTTGTTCTCGTCCATTGATGCGAATCCACGATTGTTATTAGCCATATGCGCCTCCTTTAATTAGGTCTATGGTTCTACTAGCATGCGCCTTCATGAGACTTTGTGCAGTAAAAATTTCCGTAGCGGTGTAGTGTAGCTGTTATCCACACGCTATATATGGTGGTATGGATAAAAACTGACTTTTTAGCAGATGATGTGCACTTTTCTTTTATATAGTTCTACATTGAAAGGGCTGTGATTGTATGGTTCACCATCATAGTCTGCGGCCAGTACTGGATCTGTGGTTATCTTGAGAGACTGTGTCTCGAAAACTTTCATGTATGGCTTTAGCTTTCCTGCAGTGAGTATGTGAACTAAAAATCCTACATAGAGTTTGAATTTACTCTTGCCGCACTTAATGACCACCACTTTGAGTGATGTGCGTTCCAGGCTATGATCCGGCACTAACTTTAGCTGAAGGTTAATATCAGAATTGTACACAATGATCTGATGCGTCAGTCCTTTGAGGGGCTTTTTCAGATCAGGGGATTCAATCGTATACCTAAAAGCTTTATGTTTCCTTGTCTGTTTAATAAGTTCTAATATGTATGCGAGTTGCCCAAACTTACGTTTAAGGTTGTCGGAAACTTCTGCTGCAACTTTCTGCGTTAATCCAACGATAAATGTCAGCGCAAAGAATTTATCATTTGCTACGCCAATAGGAATAAGACGAGTCGAGCCATTCAAAAGATTTTCAATACTACCGTCAAGATCGAGTGGAATATCGAGATTGCGCGCCAGATAATTAGCGGTGCCGAGTGGAAGTAGGCCGATTGGTTTCTGGTAGTCTTTCAGTGACAAATATTCTATCCCACTGATTAAGGTTCCATCACCGCCGCCAAGAATTATCGTATCAGCGTTAGCACTGAGCGCTTCCTCGAATGCCTCTTTAATACGTCTTGGATTTTTTACTTTTATGACCTTCAGCAGTACATCTCTACTCATGAAAAGCTCTTCAACTTTATCAATAGCCTCCGCAGACTGCCTTGATTTAAGGTTTACGACAAGAACGTATTGTTTTTTGCCTTTGTTTGTCAAAATAGCACTCCTTCTACAGCACTGACCGTAAATAATATCATGCCTCCAAGCAGCCATCCTGCAATGACATCACTTGGAAAATGCGCGCCTAAATATACTCTCGAAACCCCGACCATAAAAATTAGTAGCACAAGTAATGTTGCTATGATCAAGCCAAAGGTATGGAGATTACCAAATACGATCGTCAAAAATCCAAACACCAAAGTTGCAATATAGGTATGTCCACTTGGAAAACTGTATGTCTTAAAGCGCATCTGTTCTGCATAAAGTGTTTCAGGTCGTTTCCTGCGAGTAATAAATTTCGACAGCTCTGCGATAGGGGCGGCAAGTACGACTAATACATACAAATGTACGTAATCATAATCTGCTCTGATGAAAGAGGAGAGTATATACACGAGTAAAATGCACGCCATCGGAATAGGGGCGGCAATAAATGATCCAAAGTCCATCAATGGCTTAATAGATCTGGGTAATTTTGCAACCAGCGCCGCCAAAGGCTTGTCGAGCGAGTATGGCCGAATCATAAAAGAAATTCTCCAGTGTTAGCGCGTACCACCACTGTATTTAACTGATAACCGTAATAAAGCTCTGTAATATTTTTCTCTTAAGTATAACGTTGAGTATTTAAAGAGATAAGTACTGCAAAGCTAGGCTTGTCTAGCGATCAAGTAAATAAATGACTCTACTACAATCTAGGACCAGCGCTTAGTATAACCTGCAGGTAAATAATCTGGATAAAAGGATTCGAGAACGAAATAATAAGCATCCCCAAAATTTTCAGGATGTTCATCGAGGGCTTTCTTTAATTCTTCTGGCTTAAATCGTTCGATCGCGACTGACTCTTCGTTGAGTACAATAGGGTCGTCTGTTCCTATCTCATAGATGGCGAATAAATGGTTCTCGTCTCTACCGATAATACTGCGATGAAAAACCTTGCTGCCTACATATTTATATGTAATGTTGCGAGTACCAATCTCTTCTTCTGCTTCACGCAGTAGGGCATCTATCTCTGCTTCACCAGCTTTAACGTGACCTCCGACAGGTGCAACTAGTTGACCAGCATCTTGTCTGTCTGCTGCCTGCCTCACTAAAGACCAATCATCGCCAAACTTTAAGTAACCTATAACCGTTTTGTGCTTCCATCCATGCTTATGGGCTTCTGTTTTGAACTCTTGTCGCAAGACATTTTCACTATCATCAAGAATATCTACTAGCTCTTCATCCATAAGCACATGATAGCAGACAAAGTAGAAAGACCCTGATTTCCATGGGTCAAAGGCCTGTGATAGCGGGGGCAGGCAGCGCACGACTGCACTTGTTCTCGGAATGAATTCCTGTGAGCAGGCTTGTCGACCGAACCTACGACCTTGCCAGCTAAAGCTGGTTGGTCACAGATCCGTATCAGCTTCATGACCAAGAAAAAAGCCCAATCTTTCGATCGGACTCTTTTCTTGGTAGCGGGGGCAGGACTCGAACCTGCGACCTTGTGGTTATGAGCCACACGAGCTGCCACTGCTCTACCCCGCGTTACTAGCGGATACGAGAACCTTGAGCATGTATCCGCGGCTGTTTAGCTAACAAATAGTACCAAACAGGGGTAGATATGTCAAGCAGCGTGGACGTGCTTATTTTTATGGCTCTTTTTGTAATTTGGAGAAACAATTGGTTTTGAAAATGCGTCTTCGCCTTCAAATTCAAGTACTGCAACAAGGGAAGTGATACCAGCTGCTAGCAGAACGAGACCGTCTAAGATCTGGATGGCACTTTCATATGCCATATATCCACTCCAACTAGTCAGGGCAATTGCACTAATTCCTACAATAGTTCGAAGTACAACGTTGCGAGGAGGATTTGTGAACATTAATACGAGTAGTACTACCATAACGCCACTCCGTAGGATGTCAAATGACTGGTCTGGCGATGCGAGCCAAACGGCAGAGCTATTTGGGTCAATAGTGCTCAGGACAGTGAGGAATCCCAGCGACACAAAGGTTATAAACAACATGAATTTGTTCATAGTGATCCTCCTTTTGAAACGTTAGCAAATATGTAATTTAGTATATTCAGCTTACGAACTATTGGCTGTAAGGGATGTCACGCAGCAAAAGTGAAAATGCTTACGTGCACTTCAGAAACCTCTCAGGATTCCTGGGTTACTATTGCCGCTATAAATAAGAAAGGTATAAGACATTGAATGTGATATCTCGTGGTGTGCGAAACGCATTCCGGAATAGCATACGGACATTTTCGATTGTCCTGATATTAGGTTTAAGTATTGGCTTGGCGCTAGCGATGCTCGTTGCCAGGGCGTCTGTGAGCACGAAAATAGAATCGGTGAAGAGTTCCATTGGCAATACGATTACGATCTCCCCGGCAGGATCGCGTGGTTTTGAGGGTGGAGGCGAGCCGTTAACCAGTGAACAGCTTGCAGGTGTTGCAAAGGTAGATCATGTGACATCAGTCACGCAAACACTCAGTGATCGCCTGACTTCGACTAATACGAATCTTGTGTCGGCTATTGAGGCGGGTTCACTCGGTAATCGTCAGGCTGGCAACAACGGGGTTGGCTTTCAGGCGCCACCCGCGGATATGCCAATAAGAAACGAGACGAGTACATCCGGCACTGGTTCGTCTACGCAAATTACGAGGACGTTCACTCCTCCCGTGACAATCACTGGGGCCAGTGTCCTGTCGACCACCACATATGGCGGTGACAGCATAACCTATACATCTGGTGAGGCAATTGATGTGTCAAAAGATGAAGACGTTGCGGTTGTCGGTAAGGCCTTAGCGGAAAAGAACAACCTGTCAGTCGGCTCTACCTTTACTGCATACGGCAAGATGATTACCGTAAAAGGTGTCTACGATACGGGCAATACATTCTCTAATAACGGCGTAATTATGTCACTAAGTAGCCTGCAGCGCCTTTCGGGGCAAACCGGTCAGGTTACGAGCGCAACAGCGACGGTTGATTCAATCGACAACATCGATAGCGCAACGACAGCTATCGAAACTGCGCTAGGCGACACTGCTGATGTCACGAACAATCAGGAGTCAGCAAAGCAAGCCGTCGAGCCTCTTGAAAGTGTAAAAACCATCTCTACATTTAGCCTCATCGGAGCAGTTATAGCGGGCGCAGTCATCATTCTATTAACCATGGTTATGATCGTTCGTGAACGAAGGCGAGAGATTGGTGTCTACAAGGCTATCGGTGCATCAAATATTCGAATCATGTTCCAGTTCATTAGCGAAGCGTTAACATTGACTGTGCTGGCAATGATTGTTGGCCTGATTATTGGAGTAGCGGCAGCGAACCCACTGACGAAGGTACTTGTAAATAACAGCTCTACATCAACGACGCAGACGGTTCAAGGTGGCCCTGGTGGTGCGCGGTTTGTGCGCGGTGTTGGTGGTAATGCGCTGAGTAGTGCGCGCAGTGTTCAGGCAGACGTTGGTCTCGATATCGTAGCCTACGGTGTTGGTGCGGCAGCATTGATCGCGGTCCTTGGCAGTGCGTTGCCAGCTCTTATGATTAGTAAAGTTCGGCCAGCCGAAGTAATGCGGGCGGAATAGGAGAATAGCATGTTAAAAGTTTCAAATCTCGTAAAACAATTTAACGGCGCGAGCGGTAAGGTGACAGCAGTAAGTGACATTAGTTTCGAAGTCCCGGAAGGTCAGTTTGCGTCAATCATAGGGAAAAGTGGTAGTGGTAAAAGCACACTTTTATCACTGCTTGGTGCGCTCGACAAACCAACTTCCGGCAAGATAGAGGTGGGCGGGCATGACGTTACAAAGATGCATGACCACCGGCTTATTAAGTACCGCGGTAAAGAAATTGGTTTTGTATTTCAAAACTACAACCTTGTGCCAAATCTGACTGCGATCGAGAACGTCATGTTACCTATGGAGTTCGCCCATGTTTCTCCAAATGAACGTAAACGACGTGCGGTGGAACTACTAGATCAAGTGGGGATTACCGCAGATAAACAAAAGCGTAAGCCATCTCGTTTATCGGGTGGTGAGCAGCAACGTGTGGCGATTGCCCGCGCATTATCAAATAAGCCGAGCTTGATCTTAGCAGATGAGCCAACAGGTAACTTGGATAGTCAAACAGGTAAGATGATTTTTGATCTACTGCACGATCTTGCAAAATCGGAAAACACCACAATCGTGGCAGTGACTCACGACTTGTCAATTGCAGGTAAGACTGACGTGACTTTTACCCTAAAGGATGGATCGCTGGTGTAGTTTTATCAGGCAGGGGCACTTCATAATAAAAGGACTTTCATCAAGGGAGTCCTTTTATTATTGACAAATAATAGATTAGCTACTAAACTGTTAAGTAGCTAATCGGTAAATGTTATGCGTGAAGAACTTATAAATCAATACTTTACACTGTCGACCACAATGCAACGTGCGTGGAAGCACCGCGTGCTTGCTGCATTTGAAAACGAACATATATCAATTGCCCAAATGGGTTTACTATTTATGATTCATGAAAAAAAGTCAGTCATCAGTAAAGATTTGGCGAAGCACATGCACATTACCCGGAGTGCTGTTGCGCAGTTAATTGATGGCCTAGCAGAGCCTGGCTATATAGAGCGCACAGAGGATGAAAAGGATAGGCGAATTATTCACATTAGCTTGTCTAAAAAAGGCAACAATGTACTAAAACGGCTTGAGAAGCAGCGCCGCGCAATCTTTGATGAATTAGTCTGCGAGCTGAGTGAAAAACAACTAAAGGCTGGAATTGAGATTCAAGAAGCTATGCTTCGCCAGCTCGAACAGTAAAGGGAATAGCATGGAAAAGATAAAAGCGCTTGTTAAAAGGCGCAAAGAAGCAGGTCGCGCTCAAAAAGAGCCGCACCCGCACACAGATGAAAACTACGAGCGCAGTCACCGAGAAATTATGGTGGTGATTGGTGCATTGATGCTCGCGATGCTGCTAGCATCGTTGGATCAAACAATTGTTTCGACTGCATTGCCGCAGATTGCGGTTGATTTGCATGGCCTCGACAAACTGTCATGGGTGGCAACATCGTACCTCCTGGCTAGTGCAATCGTGACGCCAATTTACGGCAAGTTAGGTGATATGTTTGGCCGCAAGAAAATATTCCTAACAGCAATTTCAATATTCCTAATTGGATCAGTGCTGTGTGGTCTGGCGCAGAATATGGAACAGCTCATTGCCTTTCGTGCAATTCAGGGACTGGGCGGTGGTGGTCTGATGGCACTTGTGTTTGCAATTGTTGGCGAGGTTGTGCCAATGAAACAGCGAGGTAAGTACCAGGGTTATTTTGGGGCGGTCTTTGCGATATCCAGTGTGGCTGGTCCACTGCTCGGTGGCCTCTTTACGGACCACCTCAGCTGGCACTGGATCTTCTTTATTAATGTGCCGCTTGGACTTTTGGCACTGTACGCAATTAGTACGCAGCTGCATTTGCCGGTAAGGCGCAGTCCACACCGCATCGATTATACGGGGGCTGCGCTGCTGTCTGTTGCAGCCGTTAGCTTGCTACTGGTATCGGTTTGGGGTGGTTTACAGTACGCATGGGCTTCGGCCGAAATAATTGGATTAGCCATTACGGCTGTTGTCTTTACGGGTCTGTTTATATGGCAGGAATCTCGCGCCGCAGAGCCGATCATCCCACTGCGGTTATTTAAAAATGATATTTTCGTCACATCGACTCTGCTTTCGATTCTTTCTGGAATCGCCATGTTCGCAAGTATTTTGTACATCCCGCAGTATCAGCAGATTGTACGCGGTAATTCTCCGACAGAATCTGGGCTATTGATGCTGCCACTTGTTCTGGGAATTCTGAGCGCGTCGATCATTTCTGGTCGGATCATTTCTAAGACTGGCAAGTACCGAAAATTCCCACTAATCGGCACAGCACTTTTAACGTTCGGGCTCTGGCTCTTTAGTCACCTAACATTAACAACAAGCCACCGTACGATGTCGCTATGGATGCTGGTAATTGGTGCGGGACTTGGTAGCTTTATGCAGGTTGCAATTTTGGCAGTACAGAATTCTGCCGCTAAATCTGATCTTGGTGCGGCAACCTCATCTGTGACATTCTTTAGAAGTATTGGTGGAAGTTTGGGTGGTGCGATATTTGGAAGTATTCTTGTTGCCCGATTAACACACTACCTTGGCGGCGCGGGTGTGAACACGGGCGGGGGTGAAGGGTCGGTAATTGCGAGCGGCGTAGCGCACCTGCCAGATGCGGTTAAACAGCAGGTACTGGCCGGGTATGTGTCCGCGTTCCAGGATATGTTTATGTATGCCATCCCATTTGCGGTTGCTGCCTTTATCGTAGCTCTGTTCCTCCGCGAGCAGCCGCTAGGCGGTGATCACAAGGATGCGATGGCGTCCGAAGCTACTCATTAAACTCGTGAGAAAAATCACTGAGAATTTTACGCTACGGGCATATAGTATTGTCTACTAAACAAAGGGCAAAATATGGGTAAACACAGCGCTGACAAATTTTCTAAGAATATAGCAAAGATGCAGGGTCGTACCGGTTTTGCCCCGCAAATACCCCAGGCAAAAATGCGCCTAAGTAATATTGCTCGCCGCGGCAAATAATACATAGGTTGTAATAATTCCAACTGAAAGTAGCCTCCGCTGCTTGGTATGCTGATGGTGTAATACGGAGGTAGGTATGTACACGAAACAGCTCCCTAATTTGCGAGATATGGAGCGGCTTAGTACGCTTGTGCGTTCGTACCCGGCGAATCGTGCACAAATAGTGCGTGTAGCCAGAATGTGGAATTTCCGGCCTGAAGTCATTTCTTTCCTTCGTCAATTTCCTGCAGATGAGTTATTCGATTCGCGCATAGATTTTGTAACCAGAACAGAAGAGGTGGCGCTGTTGATCCGTCAGGAATGGGAGTCTCCCAAAGAGTTCTTACTAAATCCATAGCATAAGCATATTGACAAATATGCAACTTCATGTATAATAGTAAGTGTTATATCGCGGTAAAACAAAAACTATAACAAAAGTTTACGACGAAATACTCGGATAATAGAAGCAAGCTTCATTTTCCTCCGTGTTTCTCGTATAACACTCAATCAAAAGACAAACCTTACCTGACTGACCGAGGCACGTCCTAACCAGAAAGGAACTATCGTGAGCGTATTCGCGCTTTCGACGCAGTTGGCATACGAACTGTTACCAACTTCGAGTCAAGAGATACTGGCATTAGATGCAGATCTAAACGATATCTTTGGCTAAACAATAAACCACTATGTTGATACAAGACATTAAACCCATGCAAAAACAACGTAAACTTCGGGTCAGTAGAACCAAAAGATACATTGTAATCGCTAACTGATAACAAAGCCCTCCCGCGTGGAGGGCTTTTTAATTTGGCTACTGCACAGTGCACCCAGTTCTAGGATGGCTTTTCTTGAGGTCTGTGAAAGTGTCGCAAGTGCCAGCGCTTCGTACGGTGGTATCCATATACTGTCTTCATGTTCTTCTGGATCTAGTGTCAGATCTCGGCTTGCGGCTGCGGCAATGAAGCCATATGCTTTGTACCACTTACCCCGATGTTTTCCATCGAGTATAGGACGATTGTCTATCATTTCTGGCTGGAAGGGAAGAAGATCAATGCTAATGCCCATCTCTTCTTCGGTTTCCCGGCGCGCGCCAGCCGCAATGTCTTCTCCGGGTTCAACTTTTCCACCCGGCAATTCCCATGCACCTGCAAATTCACCGGTGGAGGCGCGCCGAAGCAGGGCGATGTCAGGACCGTGCTCTACGATCACTCGGGTGGAAATAATGGTTGGTTGTTCAGGAGAACTCATGTTTATTTCTCTGATGTACTCTACATTTGAGTATACACCCCTGTGTCAACACTAGGCTGCTACTTGTAGAGAAATAGCGGGTATTTGCTGCGTGTGGGATTTGGCGATGCCGAGCTGCTCTAACATGAACCTCACCGACTGTCTGTCTGTTGGCGCGTGAACAGGGAGTAGGTATTCACTATCGATAACTTCATGAACCGGGCGGCCTAGCTGTCGCTGCAAGGTGCCGATTGCAATGCTTTCATCAACGACAGGATCCGGCAATACTCCGCGCACAAAAGTTACTTGATCCGGTAAAGATTCTAGGTTGTTGGTATGCGGGCCTGCGAGGTATCTGCACTGTTCTACAATCGCAGCGGGTGTTGCCTTGAGTAGAGAGACACAGTTCCAGCGGCGGAGTAGGGGTCGGCTATGATCGAGTGCATAGCTGTAGCCGAGGCGCTGTACTGTGTTGAGTAACAGTCTCGGCCCGGGCCGTATAGATTTTGGACAAACAGGCACACCGCGCAATATGACATGAGATATCTTTTCGGTCGTGTCCTGCCTGCCATTTTTTATACCGTAATCGATCATATCCCAAGCAATGAGGCCACCCATAGACAAGCCTGCGATGACGATATCATCGGTGGGTGTGTTATCAAGTTGGTCATATAGTTGCTCGAATAACGACGGTCCGTCGAAGCCATTACTGTCATATACGGGCGTAATGAGATTGACGTCATCTGCTAGCTCCTTTTGATACTGCGATGCCAGTTCCTCGCCATTCATACACAGGCCCCCAAGCAAGACAAGTGTTTTGGTGGCGCCTAGTCTTTCGGTAATCGCTAGGTCTAATTCTGGCCCATGTTCGCTGTGGGCACTTTTGGATCCGAAATATTGATCCGCTTTAAAGGTAATCGCACCAATTGCCGAGGCAATTCCAGCGGTGAGTAAGGGACCTTTTATTGTTTCTAAATGTTTGTTTAGCTCTGACATGGCTTCAGAAGTCCTACTTCTGATATACGCCCGGTTGAAATACTTTGCAACGATCCTTGTTATTTTGTAAACGAATTGCATATTAAACACCATAAGTAGTATAAAAACACAAAAATGACGACCAAAAAGTCGTCATTTTCACAAATATTCTATATGGTAGCGGCGACGGGGTTCGAACCTGTGACCTGAAGAAACTTGGGAAGTTTCTGAGTTCACGCTAATTGGACGGGTGAGTGGTGTCGGCGAACTAATACGCGTTAACTTTATATATCACAGATGCTGAGCGCAAGGCGCGACAGGCTTATATTGCATATATTCTTGCGGCGTGCTCGGCGCAAGCCCCTGCGCGCGTCCTCGAATATGAGTCCTAATAATTCAGCGCTTTTTTGGTAGCGGCGACGGGGTTCGAACCTGTGACCTCAGGCTTATGAGTCCTGCGCTCTAACCAACTGAGCTACGCCGCCCCAAAAAAATTCTGAATTATTAATGCGCTCTAACCAACTGAGCTACGCCGCCATGAGAATCAGCCGTTAATATAGCAGATTTTACATCTGTTGGCTAGTATTTTTCAGGCTTAAACCTCTGGGGTTCGCTTGAGTTCGTGGATCTCGGCATTGCTAAATCTACTCGCTCCTTTGAAGGGGATACTTGAATCGACGACATGGCGGAGCATTCTTCCGGTCGCGCCGTGGCTGACAATCAGTATAGTATCGCCTGGGATTGATTCAACCCATTCCAGGGCCAGGATCGCTCTGTTTTTTAGGGTATCCACTGATTCCACATCTGCAAATCCATCAAGGTCCAGATCTGGTTGCCATGGCGTGCCTTCGAACGAGCCAAAATCTCGCTCGATGAGCAAGCTACTCTTATGTATTTGATCAAGTGGGTAACCGATCTCCTTAGCCACAATCTCGGCGGTTTCTACAGCGCGGCCCATCGTTGAGCAGACAATTGCATCAATAGAAAGATCTTTGGCAGCTTTGCCCGCAAGCTTTGCCTGGTCTCGTCCTTCTTGGGTAAGAGAGGTTTCGGTTCTGCCCGACCATTTGCCGGCGACATTCATCTCGGTTAATCCGTGCCGCATAAAATAAAGTGTCTTCATAATAATGCTACAATTGTTTCAGATATGAAGGTGGATGTACAGCCAGGGTTATATGTGGTGGCCGTGTCGGGTGGGGTCGACAGTATGGCGCTACTTCATGCGCTTGCAAATCAGCCGGATCTAAAACTTATTGCCGCCCATTTCGATCATGGTATCCGGAGTGACTCACATTTGGATAGGCAGCTTGTGCAGCACGCTTCTGAGCAGTACGGTATTCCATTCGTGTACCACGAAGGCAACCTAGGACCAGCGGCGAGTGAAGATGTAGCCCGTAGAGCAAGGTATGAATTCTTGCACAATGTCCGGAGGGCGAGTGGCGCTAAGGCTATTATTACCGCCCATCACCATAACGATGCGCTTGAGACAGCAGTGCTTAATATGCTGCGCGGCACAAACAGGAAGGGCCTGACTGCACTTCGGTCGCGGACAAATATCCATCGACCAATACTGCACATAGCAAAAGATGATATTCGCCGCTATGCGCAGGACCAGGGTCTTGTTTGGCGCGAGGATAGTACGAATACCGATATTCGGTTGCTTAGAAATTACATCCGGCACAAAATTCTACCGCAGCTTGCACCGGAAGACAGGCAGCGGCTCGGCGAGGTTATTAAACGGATGCACCAAGTTAACGATGATCTCGATGAGCAGCTGCTGCATTTTCTTCACTTGCAATCAAAAGGGGGCACGGTTGATAGGCGCCAATTCAACAGGCTATCTCATGCCGTTTCCCGAGAAGTCATGGCTGCATGGCTGAGGCAGCAGGGCATTCGTGATTTTGATCAAAAGACTCTCGAAAGATTAGTCGTTGCGGGTAAGACATTCTTCCCGGGCGCAATAGTGGATGTGCAAAAAGGCGTGAAGATGCGAATCCATAAGACGTACCTGGCACTCGAGCATCCTGACCGCTAGCCAACAAGTAATCTCATCTGTATAATGGATAGACATGGATAAAAAACCTTTTCGCACATCAAAGAAAAGTGGGGGTGACCAGAAAAAGCGTACGATTAAGAACGCTGGTTTCATCGCGTTGCTCGTACTTATCGGATTAATCATTTTTGGCTCCTATGGCAATAACAAGCAGCAGCTTAAAGAAGTTGACCTTAGTGAAGTAATTCAACAAGTTAATGATGGTAAGTATAAGAAAATCGTAGTTACTGGTGCTGCTCTGGAAATTACAGAACAGGGAAAGAACGAGCCCACATTAAAGTCACGCGTTAACTCGAACGTGAGTCTCCGAGAAGAAGGCGTTGACTACGGTAAGGTTGATGTCGAATACAAAGAAGAATCAAAGTCAGGTTCGATATGGGGTAGTGTACTGCTGACCATGTTGCCAGTCGTGTTGATTATCGGTGTGCTGCTGTTCATGATGCGCAGCGCCCAGGGTCAGGGTAACCAGGCGATGAGCTTTGGTAAGAGCAGAGCTCGTTTATACGGAAACGAAAAGGGTAAGGTTAGTTTCAAGGATATTGCTGGCTACCAGGAGTCAAAGCAGGATCTCGAAGAAGTTGTAGAATTCCTGAAGTTCCCTAAAAAATTTGAATCTGTTGGCGCTAAGATTCCAAAGGGAGTGCTGTTAGTTGGCCCTCCTGGAACCGGTAAGACGATGATCGCCCGCGCAGTTGCTGGTGAAGCTGACGTACCATTCTTTAGTATTTCTGGTTCAGAATTTGTGGAAATGTTTGTTGGTGTGGGTGCAAGCCGTGTTCGTGACCTATTTGCGAAGGCCAAAAAGAATGCACCGTGCATTATCTTTATTGATGAGATTGATGCGGTTGGACGTCGCCGTGGTTCTGGAATGGGCGGTGGACATGACGAGCGTGAACAGACACTTAACCAGATCTTGACCGAGATGGACGGATTCGAGCAAGGTGCGAATGTTATCGTGATCGCTGCAACCAACCGTGTTGACGTGCTTGATCCAGCACTGCTTCGTCCGGGCCGTTTCGATCGCCGTGTGACCGTTGGTTTGCCAGACCGCAAGGAGCGCGAGGCAATTCTTAAGAAGCACTTTGAGAAAAAGCCTGCATCTAAGTCTGTTGATCTTGATGCTTTGGCTGCAAAGACTGCTGGCTCATCTGGTGCTGATCTCGCAAATATTGCAAACGAATCTGCAATTGTTGCAGCGCGTCACAACAGTAAAGAAATTACCCAAGCTGACGTAACTGCAGCCTTTGAGAAGGTTGCGATTGGTCCAGAGCGCAAGGGCAAGATCATGAGCGACAAGGAAAAGGAGCTGACTGCGTATCACGAAGCTGGTCACGCGATTGTTGGTCATGTACTTCCTGACAGCGACATGGTGCACAAGGTGACAATTATTCCACGTGGTGGTACTGGTGGCGTAACATGGTTTATTCCACCAGAAGACAAGAGTTACCACAGTATTGTTGAATACAAGGATGTGCTCGCGCGTATGCTTGGTGGTCGTATCGCCGAAGAAGTTATGTATGGTAAGGACCGAGTAACGACTGGTGCTGGGTCTGATCTTCAGAAAGCGGCTGAACTAGCCCGGGAAATGGTTGTTAACCAAGGAATGGGTCAAAAGCTTCGTGATCAGGTATTCCATGTTGAAGAAGGTATGATGCTGGAGCGCATGGTTCACGAAAAGCAATATTCCGATGAAACAGCCAAGGTTATTGATGATGAGGTTGAAGCATTGATTACCGAGGCTGCCGTGCGCGCCCGCGAAGTGATCAAGGCGAATAAGCCAAAGCTCGAGGAGCTAAAGAAGGCCTTGCTTGAGAAGGAAACCGTAGAAGCTGAAGAAGTCATTGAAATCCTGAACGGATCAATTCTTCCAAAAGCAGCCGCACTGTACTAGAAGGTGATTCCCTTATAAAAAATGCGTCCAATATGGGCGCATTTTTTAGTATCCCTGATGACTATCAGCAGCTATAATATGCTTCAGATATGGAACGTCCACATAAAAAATTATTACGGCGAGCAAATAAGCGTGTATCACTCGGCGGTGCTGCTGCACTACTTATTGGTGCTGCATTGTTTGGACAGATCCTAGGATTCCTTAGGATTAAGCTTATTAACGCCAACTTTGATGAGTTCGGTCCGCAGAGCACCGATGCGTTTTTTGCAGCATTTAAAATCCCAGACTTTTTCTTCTATACCATTACCGCTGGTGCGCTTGGTGTAGCCTTTATTCCTGTTTTTACCGATTTGCTTGAAAAGAAAGACCGCCGCCGGGCAATGGATCTTGCGGTCAGTCTTTTGAACCTATTGGCGATTTTTATGTTTGCTGTCGGTGTTATTATTTTAGTCTTTGCAGATCAGCTGCTTGAATTGGTTGCTCCGGGGCTTACTTCTGAGCAGGCACATACTGCCGCAACAATCATGCGGCTTATCGCGTTCAACCCGCTGCTCTTTACGCTGTCGGGGCTTGTGACCGCAGTGCAGCAGACCATGGGCAGATTCTTTTTCTTTGCGATTGCACCATTCTTTTATAACGGGGCAATTATTGTAAGTGCATTGATATTCAGCTCAATTGAGCCAAATGATGGCGGCCCTGGTGGAATTGGGTTAGTCGGACTCGGTATTGGTGCGCTCGCTGGTGCAATCTTGCAGCTGTTGGTTGTATTGTTTGGCATGCAGGGAACTCAGTTCAAATGGCGACCAAAGATATTCAAGACAAGTGACCTAAAGATGATTTTGCAGCGCCTGCCCGCCCGTTCAATTGACCAAGGAATTGATTCTATTAACAGTATGGTTGAAACAAGATTTGCGAGTCGTCTCGGTACGGGAAATATCTCATACTATGAAAATGCCTATACACTGCATACCGTGCCAATTCAGCTGGTCGGAACGACTGTTGCAACCGCAGCATTTCCGCGTCTAACGCAGCGGCTATCTTCTGGCAGGACAGACTTGTTCCGTAAAGATTTCTTGATGGTGCTCCGTGCCATGATCTGGGTCATGATGCCAATCGTGGTTATTTGTTACTTTGCGCGTGGCTACCTGTCCCGTGTTATCTTCGCGGAGGGTGTATCGCAAATTACGCTGATATTTGGGTACCTGGCCGGAGCCATTTTCTTCCGCACGATTTACGCAATTATTTCTCGTTGGTTTTATGCCCAGAAAGATACGCGTACCCCGCTATTTGTGTCACTGTTTACGATTGGACTTAATATTTACCTTGCGTACAATCTGTCGCAACCAGATTCGTACGGCATTGCAGGGCTTGCAATGGCACAGTCAATTGTTGCGGCGGTTGAAGTCGCGATCCTCGTCGCAATTATGCTGATCCGCGATCATAAATTATTTAATATGGAATTCTGGGGTGCCTTGGTTAAGATCATGTCGGTCACTGGATTTAGCGTGATCGCAGCATATACGATGATTTCGGTACTACCACTTAGTTCTAGCGATGTTGGTTTCATCACCTTTGCGTCTAAGCTAACTGCAATTGCTGGCGTGACATTTGCAGTGCACCTCGGCATTTCACTGCTCTTTGGACTGAGCGAAGCCAAGCCAGTTGTGGCTAAGGCCAAGCAAATTATCCTCAAACCAATTCGCGTCCAGTAGTTGCCTCATTGTATAACAGGGGTAAGTAGCGTATACTTGGCCAGTAATGAATCAATCTCATATTCGTAATTTTTGTATTATTGCCCATATTGACCACGGCAAGTCGACTTTAGCTGACCGTTTGCTCGAAATGACCGGCACCGTCCAGAAGCGCGACATGAAGGCGCAGCTGCTCGATAAGATGGATCTAGAGCGTGAAAAAGGTATCACCATCAAGCTGGCACCCGTTCGCATGAAGTATCAGGACTATGAACTTAATCTCATTGATACGCCAGGGCACGTCGACTTTAGCTATGAGGTGTCTCGGAGTCTTGAGGCATGTGAAGGGGCTATTCTTGTCGTGGACGCCAGTCAGGGTATCCAGGCGCAGACACTCGCCAATGTATACCTTGCAATGGATGCCGACCTGACAATTATCCCAGTGCTTAATAAGATCGACCTGCCGGCAGCAGATGTTGATCGCGTGAGTGAAGAGGTGATTAGCTTACTCGGCTGTAAGAAAGAAGACATCCTACATATTTCTGCTAAAACCGGAATGGGCGTAGAAGTGGTGCTTGATAAAGTTGTCAGCGAGATTCCAGCACCAAAGGGCGATGAAAGCCTTCCGACGCGCGCACTTATTTTTGACAGCTACTACGACGATTACCGCGGCGTTATCCTGTACGTCCGAACCGTTGACGGCAAGATCAGCAAGGGCGACCAGATCCAAATGATGGCGACAGATAGTCAGGGCCTTGCACTTGAGGTAGGTGCGCTGACTCCTGCTATGTCACCGCTACCGTCAATTGATGCAGGTGAAATCGGCTATATCGTGACAAACCTTCGTAGCACCCGCGAGGCAAAGGTTGGCGATACGGTGACACTTGTAAAGTCTCCGGCAACAGAAGTACTTCCGGGTTATAAGGATGTAAAGCCATTCGTATATGCAGGCTTTTTCCCTGAAAGTAACGAACAGTATAATGAGCTAAAAGAAGCGATCGAAAAGCTCAGTCTTAGTGACTCTGCCCTCGTGTGGGAGCCAGAAAATTCTCCAGTACTCGGATTTGGTGTACGCATTGGATTCTTGGGACTGCTCCACATGGATATTGTCCGTGAGCGTTTGGAGCGGGAATACAACCTTGATCTCATCGTGACTAACCCAAGTACTGATTACCAGGTTGATCTTAATGACGGCGAGTCTATTGGTATTCGCTCTGCGGCAGATCTACCTGACGTTGCCAAAGTCGCTGAAATCCGTGAGCCTTGGATCAAGGGTGAGGTTGTCGTGCCTAAAGATTATGTCGGTGCGGTTATTCAGTTGATCGTCAGTAAGCGGGGTATCCAAAAGAATCTATCATTTGTTGACGCGCAGCTGGCGGTCGTCGCATTTGATGCGCCTCTGGCAAACCTTTTGACTGATTTCTATGACCAATTAAAGAGCGTGACAAGCGGCTACGGTTCATTTAATTATGAACTTGATAACTACCGTGCAGAAGACCTCGTCCGTGTTGATTTTTATATTGCAGGTGACATGGTGGCGGCGCTAAGTGTTATGGCACACAAGACGGAGGCCCAAGCTCTCGGCCGCGAAACAGTGAAGAAACTAAAGGAAGTTATTCCACGTCAGAACTTCCAGGTTGCATTACAGGCTGCAATTGGCGGACGTTTCATAGCGCGCGAAGACCTCAGTGGCTACCGTAAAGACGTAACCGCAAAACTCTATGGTGGTGACGTAACGCGCCGCAAGAAGCTGCTAGAAAAGCAGAAAAAGGGTAAGGCAAGGATGAAGCGATTCGGTAAAGTCGACATCCCGGCCGAAGCCTTCACAGTAATGCTCAAAAGGGATTAAGCATGACAAAAAGTGTTATTCCATTTACTGATATTGATGACAGAATTATCGAAAAGGCGAAGACACGCCGTGAGACCATTGCCGGAAGGTATCCACTGACATTTGCGCTGATAGGAACATTTGGGTTAGTATCTACGTTTTATGGATTTGAAAAGATTATTGATAGCATCGATCTGTTTGTGAACCACCCATGGATTTTACTGATTATCGGTATAACGACACTTTCTATAACAGGACTTGCACTCCGTAAACTTGGATAGTATCTTTCTTGTATGAACAATGAACCGCAGCCAACAGGATCTGCGCTAAATACGCTCAAAATGCAGATGATTCAAGAGTCCAAGGCTCGTGCCATTGGGGCATCTGCGGCATGGCCAGAACTGGAGAAGGCACCCGAGCCACTTCCAGAAAAGAAGCCCGAGGCGCTTGATCTCGACGTTCCTAGCGAGCAGCCTGAAGCTGACGTAAATCAGCAATAATTTCAGCGCCGTGCTTATTAGGGCTAACTTTGGGATATTCTTTTACGATGTTTCCTATCGGGTCGATAATGACGGTCATGCGCTGAATTCCCATGTATTTTTTGCCAAACATAGATTTTTCTTGCCACGCGCCGTAGGCTTCAATAACTTTATGTTCTGGATCGCTCAGAAGTGTGAAATTTAAATCAAACTTATCGGCAAATTTCTTGTGGCTCTTTACGGTATCTTTGCTGATTCCAATAACGACGCTATTTCCAAATTCAGCAATAGCATCGCGACTATCCCTAAAACTACATGCTTCGGTCGTACATCCAGGGGTATCATCCTTGGGGTAAAAGTATATGACTACCCATCTACCTGCATAGTCTGCTAATGAATGTTTGGTTCCATTTTGATCTTCGAGGGTAAAATCTGGTGCTTTCTTCATACTATTATTTTAGTTTAGAAGTACTTGTCTTGTACAATTATCAGATATGAATCTTGAAGAAATAATCAAAAACTACCACATGTCAGACGAGGCACATGCAGTTGTCCAAAAAACAAAGCTATTACTTATTGCGAGCATCGCAGGCGGCGGTAAGGACACGGTCGTGAAGGAACTTGTCAAAACTGGCAACTTCCATCGTATTGTTTCGCATACAACTCGTAGCCCGCGGTCAAACCATGGGATACTCGAAAAAGATGGCATTGATTACCATTTTATTGACCAAAAGGGTGCTACTGAGCTTTTACAGGAGCAGGCCTTCGTCGAGGCAAAGTATGTACACGGCAATATCTATGGTACGAGTGTTACCGAAGTCGAGCAGGCGTTTACCGAAAACAAAGTCGCGGTGACCGATATTGATATTCAGGGTGTTGTGGAATATTTGGGTGTAAAGCCGGACACCCATGCGGTATTTTTACTGCCTCCAAGCGTGGATACATGGCTTGATAGGTTATCACGTAGATATGATGGAAATTTATCTGATCACGAAGAGGAACTTAAAAAGCGCTTCCGGACTGCTTATGATGAGATTAAACACATTCAAGCCGACGAACGATTCGTTTTAATAATTAATGATGATCTCCAGACAACTGTAAAGCGCGTACTGGATGTTCTGGATGGCAGTGTTTCCCGTACGAGCGGTTATGCCGACAAGGTCACAGAACACCTTATTGATTACCTCGAGTCACAAGTCTAGCACTCTGGACTTTTGAGTGCCAGTTTCGTATACTGGGGACATTATGACAGACCGTCAAAACCAGATATTACGAGCAATTGTTGAGCAATATGCCGAAGTGGCTAGTCCGGTTGGATCGAGCCTTCTGGCAAAAGTCTTTAATGTCTCTTCAGCGACAATTCGTGCCGAAATGGCAGAACTCGAACGGCTTGGTTTTATTGCGCAGCCACATACGAGCGCGGGCCGAATTCCGACGGATAAGGGCTATCGTCTCTATGTGAATAGCCTGAGTGACACACAGCAGTCACCAACCGAGCGCCGCGGCGAGCGTGCACTCGCGGCCCGCGTTGAAGGCGGTGGATTGCCTGAACGAACAATTCGAAATGCAGTGGATACACTCGTGGAATTAACACACAACCTTGGCATTGCGACTATCGGTAATCAGCTTTATATGTCAGGACTATCAAATCTATTTGGTCAGCCCGAATTCGCGGGTGGCAACCAGGTCCAGCAAGTTGCGAGATTGCTGGACAATCTTGAGCCATGGCTCCGTGAGGCAGCACCAAATGAGCCACTCAGTGTCTATATTGGCGCAGAAAATCCAATTGGCCGAGCAGCCAACTGTACGCTGATTATCAGTAAGTTCCGTAGCCCGTATAGCGATCGCAGCTACATCGGTGTGCTTGGCCCAACTCGTCAGAGCTACCGAAATGTTATGGGACTTGTAGAGCATGCGGGTCGTTCACTGGAGGAAGTGCTCTATGCCTAGAGTGTTTTTCACGTCACTTACAAAATCAGAAGCAGCAGAATTTTACACCTCCAAAGCGAGCGCTTCCAATAAGATACTCCGTATAGAAGCTATGACCCAGGCGGTGCATATTGTGGCAGCTGCAGTTTTGCTGAAATATATATCAGGCAAATTTGATACGTATTCAGCTATTCTGATAGTTTTAGAAGTCATTGGTTTGTATCTTGCCATCAGTGTGGTCATGATATGGGTACTAAAGTTTGAACGGTCACTAGCCCGTAAGAGGGTGGAACAATGAGACGATTGACTGCCCAAGAACAACGAAGCCGCCTAGAAGAGATTGCCAGTAGAACTGACAAAAAACTTTTTACAACTTCGTTAATCCAGGCGGCAATTCTGGTGCTCATATTTACACTTTTATCTGTAACGATTGGCGAGGATAAGCCTGCAGAAACAACTGAAAGTCTCACACTGAAATACATGATTATATATTTGGCGGCAGTTGCAGTATGGTATGTGACTTCCGTATTTGAAAGAAGCTTTGCAAGACGAAGATTAAAAGGACAGAAGTAATGACGAAAAAGCCAACCATAGAAGAATTAGAAGCAAAAATCGCAGAATTAACTGATGCACTACAGCGTGAGCGAGCGGACGTTATTAACGTACGCCGAAGGCACGAAGATCAGATCACAAACCTTAGAACAGTTGTTAAGGCAGGTGTTGTAAGTGACTTACTGCCAGTTGTTGATAATTTCGAGCGGGCACTCAAGCATGTTCCAGAAGAGCTGAAAGACAATGATTACATCAAGGGCGTACAAGGTGTCGTAAAGCAGTTTGAGAAGACCCTAGAGGACATCGGTGTTAGCCGTATCAAGACAGTTGGTGAACCATTCGATCCAAAGCTCCATGAAGCCGTAAGCATGGAAGAGGGCGAGGGTGATACTGAAGTCGTTAGCGAAGAGCTTCAGTCTGGCTATGCGCTTGGCGATGAGGTGATCCGTCACGCCATGGTCCGCGTTAAGACCCAGTAGTTATTTGGCCCAAATATTCTCATACACGATATAAATAGTGGAAAAGCTTATGGCTTTCATATTCTCTGCTTCACTGTTAGCTACCCTTAGGCATACTATGCAGTTGGAGGATAATCATGACACAAATAACAAATATAGAGTCATTTGGCAGCGAAGACCCAGCGGTAACTGCGTGGCGCGAAGCGTTTATTGAGACGGCTCGCGTGATTCCAGATGCAATAGAGACCGTCACCAAAAGAATCGGTGATTTTTTGCTAAAAAACGACTAGTAACACCTAGAGCATATAAAAATTAGCACTCTTGACATGTGAGTGCTAATTTTTATATGCTACAATTGTATTAGCACTCCACCCAATTGTTTGCTAACGGAAAGGAAACTATACAAAATGGGAAAGATTATTGGTATCGACTTAGGTACAACAAACTCAGCTATGGCTGTCATGCAGGCAGGTAAGGCTGAAATTATCGCGAACAGCGAAGGAAACCGCACTACTCCATCAGTCGTAGCTGTTAATAAGAACGGTGAACGTCTGGTTGGTCAGGTAGCACGTCGCCAGCAGGTGACAAATCCAAAGAACACAATCTACGAAGTAAAGCGTCTAATCGGACGTAACTTTGAAGATAAAGAGGTTCAGCGTGACCTAAAGCTTATGGGTTACGAAATCGTAAAGAGCAAGACCGGCGTTAAGGTCAAGATGGGCGACAAAGAATACAGCCCAGAAGAAGTTAGCGCTATGATCCTTGGCAAGCTCAAGAGCGATGCTGAAGGCTTCCTCGGTGAACCAGTAACAGAAGCAGTTATTACCGTTCCTGCATACTTTGACGATAGTCAACGTCAGGCAACCAAAGACGCTGGTAAAATTGCTGGACTCGAAGTAAAGCGTATCATCAACGAACCAACTGCCGCAGCGCTTGCGTACGGCCTTGATAAGGGAGCTGGCAAGGATGAAAAGATTGCGGTCTATGACCTTGGTGGCGGTACGTTCGATGTTTCTATCCTGGAGCTTGGCGACGGCGTTTTCGAAGTGAAGTCTACTAACGGTGATACACACCTTGGTGGTGCTGACTTTGACCGCGCTATCGTTAATTACTTTGTTGATGAATTCAAAAAAGAGAATGGCATTGATCTAAAGGATGACAATGCAGCGATGCAGCGTCTCCGCGACGAGGCTGAAAAGGCTAAGATCGAACTTTCAACTACTAATGAAGTAACAATCAACCTCCCGTTCCTAACCGCAGATGCAGACGGTCCAAAGCACTTCGAACACAAGCTGACCCGCGCTAAGCTCGAGAGCCTGGTCGGTGATCTGATCGATAACACTGCCCAGCCATGCGAAAAGGCACTAAAGGATGCAGGATTGTCTGCAAGTGACATCGATGCAGTCGTGCTTGTTGGTGGTATGACCCGTATGCCAGCTGTACAGGAAAAGGTTAAGCAGATCTTTGGCAAAGACCCAATGAAGGGTGTGAACCCTGATGAAGTCGTTGCTATCGGTGCTGCAATCCAGGGCGGCGTACTGCAGGGTGATGTAAAGGACGTGCTGCTTCTCGATGTGACTCCACTGTCACTTGGTATTGAGACACTCGGCGGCGTTGCGACAAAGCTGATCGAGCGCAATACCACGATTCCTACATCAAAGAGTGAAACATTCAGTACCGCAGCCGATAATCAGCCGCAAGTAGAAATTCACGTCGTGCAGGGTGAGCGTGAAATGGTTGCCGACAATAAGTCGCTGGGCCGCTTCGTGCTTGATGGTATCCCATCAGCGCCGCGTGGTGTTCCACAGATCGAAGTTACCTTTAACCTTGACGCCAACGGAATTCTAAATGTTACAGCCAAGGACAAGGGTTCTGGTAAGGAACAGAGTATTACCATTCAGAACAGTGGCAACCTTGATAAGGCTGAAGTTGAAAAGATGGCTAAGGAAGCTGAAGCACATGCAGAAGAAGACAAGAAAAAGCGTGAAGCAATCGATGCCCGTAACCAGCTCGACAGCGCTGTCTATCAGGCTGAGAAGATGAAGTCTGACAACAAAGACAAGCTCGCTGAAGAAGATGTGAAGACATTGGATGAAGCAATCGAAGAAGCTAAGAAGGTTGTTGCGGACGAAAGTGCTGACAAAGATGCACTTGAATCAGCAGCTAAGGCATTGACTGACAAGATCATGCCAGTCGGCGCCAAGATGTATGAGCAAGCGCAAAAAGAAGGTGCTGATGCGCCTGAAGGTTCTGAAGAAGATAAGAAATCAGACAAAGACGAACCGGTAGAAGGCGAAGTCGTAGACGACAAGAAATAAAGCCTGCTGGATGCAAAAAAGCGGTTACATTTGTAGCCGCTTTTTTGTGTAAAACTTCACAGTATTTATTAGACAAATTCACTAAACTGTATAAGTAACTAATAGGAGGTACAATATGGGAATTCTGTCTTGGATTATACTCGGCGGTTTGGCTGGTTGGATTGCATCTATGTTTGCCAAAACCAATGAAAGTATGGGAATTTTCGCAAACATCATTGTAGGTATAATTGGTGCCTTAATTGGTGGTTTTATATTTGAGATGTTCGGCGCATCTGATGTAAGTGGGCTTAATCTATATAGCTTGCTCGTCGCTACTGTCGGAGCATTTATACTTTTGACAATTGTCAAAATGTTCCGCCGAAGCGGCTCAAACGTACACTAAAAGCTCATTGAGGAGTTAAAGAGCGGCCACATTTGTGGCTGCTTTTTTATATCAGACAGTTTGCCCGTGACTAGCACTCTGGACTTTTGAGTGCTAAAATATAGGTGATGAGTAAGCGCGATTATTACGAAGTATTAGGTGTGTCCAAGGACGCATCGGCAGATGAATTAAAAAAGGCGTTTAGGCGCCTTGCAGTGCAGTACCACCCAGACAAAGAAGGTGGCGACGAAACCAAGTTCAAGGAGATCAATGAAGCCTACGAGGTGCTCAAAGATAGCTCCAAGCGTCAGCGTTATGACCAGTTCGGTCACGCTGGTGTTGGTGGTGCAGGTGGCGGAGGCGGTAATCCATTTGAAGGCTTCGGTGGATTTGGTCAGGGCCAGAACGTTAACTTTGACTTTGGCGATCTAGGGCTGGGCGATATCTTTGGCAGCTTTTTTGGTGGCGGCCAACAGCGCCAGCAGCGCTCGAACCGCGGTCGTGACGTCGAAGTGATGGTCGAAATTGATTTCGAACAAGCCGTCTTTGGCACGGAAGTTGAAGTAAATCTTGATCTCAACGATATCTGTGAACACTGTAAGGGCAGTACCGTAGAACCAGGACACGAACTAAAAACGTGTGACCAGTGTAAAGGTTCTGGCCAGACAGTACGCGTCATGCAAACCATGTTTGGTAATATTCAGCAGGCAACCGTTTGTGACAAATGTGATGGATCCGGTAAGGTTCCAGAAAAAGTCTGTTCGGTTTGCCGCGGTGCAGGTACCCAGCGCAAGAAGCAAGACCTAACGCTTAAGATCCCAGCAGGTGTAGATGATGGTGCGGTGATTCGCCTGCGTGAGCACGGTGAAGCGATTGCCCATGGACCAAAGGGCGATTTATATGTGAATATTCGTGTTCGCCCACACAAGAAATTTACCCGTGAAGGTGACCTTATTCTATCCGAAGAGCACGTAAGCATGGTGGACGCCGCGCTGGGTACGGAAATCCAGGTTGAGACCGTCGATGGTCCCGTCACTATGAAGGTTCCTGCCGGCACACAGAGCGGTACGGACTTTAAACTTTCTAATCACGGCGTCCCACATATACGCAAAGACACCCGTGGTGCGCATATTGTGACAGTTACCGTAGAAACTCCCACAAAACTGAGCAAAAAGCAGCAAGAGCTCCTTCGCGAGTTCAAGGAAAACAAGAAGTCCGGCCTTTTTGGGTAGGTTGACTATTCCGCAGGAAGAAGCCCGTTTCCTATTTTGCGGTGCAATTTTGTATAATACTGATAAATGAAAAAGCTTAACCATTCTGAAGCTGGCTTTATACCTATGATTATTTGTCTTGTGCTTTTGATTGTCGGTGTTATCGCACTCGCATATTGGCGCGTTTCCGGAGCCAAGTAATCCGTTAGAGTATTGACATTTTACCCTTAAATGTGATATAATAAAAACATGACCGTAATAAAAAACATTGTTGGTTCATCTGAAATCGTTTCGTTTCCACGTTTTGATATGTTCAACGTGCCGGCAAAGATTGATACCGGGGCGGACAGTGGTGCGATTCACTGCACGACTATTGAAGAGCGAGAAATAGGCGGTAAATCCGTACTCCGCTTCTCGCCATTTGACCACCCGGAGAACGTTATTATCGCCACTGACTACATGATGAAGGTTGTTAAAAGCAGCAACGGTGATCGTGAAAAGCGGTATTTTATTGACACAGCAATCGTCGTTCAAGGCAAGGAATATCCAATTACACTCAGCCTGGCTGATCGCAAGGAAATGACTTGGCCCGTACTGATTGGAAAAAAGTTTTTAAGCGAACAGCATTTTTTGGTTGACGTAAGACGCAGCGCTCAAGTATCGTTTGCAGAGTAGGATTTGAAATTATGAATATTGCTATTTTATCTAATGGTCCAGGTAACTACTCGACAAAGCGTTTGTTCGAGGAGTGTGCGGCGCGTGGTCACGATGTACGTATCATCAAATACCGTGATTGCTATACCTCAATTGAACGAGGTGACCCAAAGGTGCTTCACCAGGGTGAAGAGCTCACTGGCATTGATGTGGTCATTCCACGTATTGCAAACGGCTGGACGCGCTATGGTAGTGCAATTGTCCGTCAGTTCGAGATGCAGGGTGTGTACACGTTGACGAGCTCAATCGCGCTGGTTCGTTCACGCGACAAACTACGAAGCATGCAGCTGCTTGCACGTGCGGGTGTCGGTATCCCAAAGACGGTTGTTACGCGTTCTGCGGCCGATACAGAGGACCTCATTGATCAGGTTGGTGGCACGCCAGTGATTATTAAGCTAGCACGTGGTACGCACGGAAACGGTGTTGTTTTGGCTGAGACTAAAAAGGCTGCCAAGTCTGTACTCCAGGCTTTCTACGTGATGGATGAAGACGGTACCAACATCTTGCTGCAGGAGTTTGTAAAAGAATCTGCTGGTACTGACATTCGTGCATTTGTGGTTGGCGGCAAGGTCGTGGCCAGTATGAAGCGCCAGAGTCTTGATGATGATTTCCGTTCTAACCTCCACCAGGGCGGTAGCGGCGTCGCAATTAAGCTTACTGACGAAGAGCGTCGTACGGCAATCCGTGCTGCGAAATCTATGGGTCTCGCCGTTTGTGGTGTCGACATGATGCGGAGCGATAAGGGCCCGCTTGTGCTTGAAGTAAATGCAAGTCCTGGTTTTGGTATCGAGAAGGTTACGAACCGCGACATTGCTGCTAAGATTGTTGATTACATCGAACTGAACGCTAAGGGCAAGCGACGTCGTGACCGTGTCGGCGCGTAAGTTTGTTCTCAAAGATATTCTACTTATTGTAATTGGCCTTGTGCCACTCGTTGGCGCCGTTTCAGGGGCGCATTACTTTATGACACGCGACCAGGGCTTGACGGTCCGTGGATCGTTTTTTGCGCCAGAAATTGTTTCTTCTAAAGAGGATTTAGCACGCGGTTTGTCGGGCAGGGATAGTATTGATCGCGGTGCGGTTATGGTGTTCGATTTCGGATCATCAGGGCAGCACTGTATGTGGATGAAAGACATGAAGTTTGCTATTGATATGGTATGGCTGGATGATACAAAAAAAGTAACTGCAATTGAGCGAAACGTTACTCCATCGACCTACCCGCAATCATTCTGTCATGACGGAAAAACAGTCGCTGAATTTGCGGCTGGAACTGCCGATCGCGTACCACTGTATATCGGTGATTCATTGAGCTACTAATCATGCTATGATGGGCCTATGATTCCGCTTATTGTAATCGGCGCAATTGCGCTTGTACCAGTGCTACTGGCACTCATTTTTCGTGTACACGCGCTCTTTGTATTTGTCAGTGTTTGTGTGGGATATTTTTTGCAATTTGCCCTCAGCGATGACGTTGATTTGGCGTTGGCTGCAATTGTCAAAGGTAGTAATTCTGTAGTGGTGGCGCGGCTCGTACTATTGGCATTGCCTATTGTATTGACGATTCTATTGCTTCGAAAGAGTGCAGGAAAGAGCGCGCTTATTCAGATTGCACCTCTCGTTCTGACGGGATGTTTTGTCGCAGTAATTGCATTACCTCTCTTGCCACCAGGCATGGAGCAATCAATCTACAACACGCACTATGGTGGAAACATCAAGGGTGCTCAAGACTTAGTACTTGCCGCTGCAGTTGTTTCAAATCTGCTCCTCATGTGGGCTCTGTTTAAGACGAGCCATGAAAAGGGAAAGCATCACTAAACTGGTAGATTACTGAGCTGAAGGCGTATAATGAATGGTGTAGCAAGGGACGTCGGAGCAAATGCCTAATACGGATCAGCAAGACCAAAGCAAAGAACGCTACCAAGCGTTTATCCAGAACAGTAGTGAGGGTATTTGGCGCTTTGAAATCGATGAGCCAATCCCTGTATCTTTAACCCCGAGTATTCAAATTAAGCGCATGTATCAGCATGCCTATCTTGCAGAAACAAATATCGCGCTCGCTAGAATGTATGGTTTTAAATCTGTAAAGCCAATGATCGGCATGAAAGTATCTGATTTCCTGATAGAATCAGATCCACAAAACAGGGCATATCTTGAAGCGTTTATCGCGAGTGGATATAACTTATCGCAGGTTGAATCGCACGAGCGTGACAAGCACGGGAATGACAAATATTTTTTGAATAGCCTCATTGGCGTTGTTGAGGACGGTAAATTAGTCCGTGCATGGGGAACGCAGCATGACGTAACCGACCAGAAGGCAGCAGGTCAAGCACTCCAGCTTAGTGAAGAGCGTCTCAAATTAGCACTGCAGGCATCTTCCATGGGGCTATGGGAGTGGGAGATTGGGTCGTCTGAACTGTATTGGTCACCAGAGCTGCGCAAGATCTATGGCCTGAGTTTATCGGAGCCTGTCTCGTTTGAAATGTATATGTCGATGGTCCACCCAGAAGACCGTGAAATGGCTGGCAGTATCGCAGAGAACAGTATGAAAACTGGGGAGACGTATCAATTCGAGCACCGAATCGTGCACCATGATGGCAGCATACATTGGCTGCTGGGAACGGGAAGGGTTATTCACGAGAATGGCAAGCCGGTTCGTATGATCGGCACCAGCATGAATATTGATTCCGTAAAGCAGGCGCAGGAGCTTAAGGCCGCTAACACGGAACTAAAGACTGAACGCGCTGAACTGCTCGCACTGAACCGTGCAAAGGACGAGTTTATTGCGTTGGCGTCTCATCAACTCCGAACACCTGCAACAGCTGTAAAACAATACATCAGCCTACTGATTAATGAAATTGCTGGTCCGGTTTCTGCGGATCAACTGCAGTATTTGCAGATTGCATTTAATAGTAACGAACGGCAACTCAGAATCATTAATGATTTGCTAAAAACAGCCCAGATTGATTCAAGTCTTTATACGCTTAAAAAGGAAAAGAGTGATCTCGTTTCTATTATTCGGTCGGCCTGTGAAGATGTAGAAACTGCATTCGAGATGAGGGAGCAGAAGGTTGTCATCAAAGGGCTTGATAAGGCGGTTCTAAATATTGATGTCGCCGAAATGAAGCTCGTGTTTGTTAACTTGTTTGAAAACGCCAGCAAGTACAGCTACCCTAAAACAACAATCACAGTTGATGTGCGTAAAAGCGGTGCAAAAAAACTGGAAATACGTGTGAAGGATCAGGGCGTTGGCATTAGTAAGCAAGATCGGACACGCATTTTTGATAAGTTTACTCGGGTTGATAACGAACTGTCCGATACGGTCTCTGGCACTGGTTTGGGATTGTATTGGGTGGAGCGAATCATTATGTTGCACGATGGTTCGATCACGGTTGAATCGGAGCGGGGCAAGGGCACAACATTTAAGATTTGTTTACCGTTATGAGTAATCTAAAGACAGTACTAGTAGTAGAGGACGAAATGGTTCTCCAAGACGTCTATAGAATGATCCTTGAGACCGGTGGATACGCCGTGCACACTGCCAGTAATGGCGTAGAGGGTCTTCAGCAAATTAAAACAGTCAAGCCTGATGTCGTGCTTTTGGATATTTTCATGCCTAAAATGGACGGCAAAGAACTTCTTCGCAATATTGATCTATCAGAGTATCCAGGTATGCGAGTCATTGTATATTCGAATCTATCGGACAAAGATACAGAGTCAGAAGTATTAGGTCTCGGTGCACATCAGTTTATTTTGAAGTCTAGTCTAACGCCAAATGATCTACTGGAGCTCGTAAGATCCCAAGAAGTTTAGGCTGCTCTTCGAAGGCTTGTTCCGATAAACTTTGCTATCCTGTGAGAAGTATTTTTTCTTAAGTCTAAGTCTATAACCGAAGGCCTTGTTTCTATTTGTCTTCCAGCCTCATAGGCCGCCCACTGATTAAGCTCCAAGCTCCGTGAAAGTATTATTTCCGTCAACTTGGCAGTTCTTATCCTGGCGGACTCTGCAATAGCTTCTTGGTGATCGAATGACTTCGCATTGGCCATTCTCTTTGCGTCAATGAGTGCAATCTGCCTGCCAGAAATAACGCCCAACATAAAAATATTTGTGAGTGCTTTCTCGATCTTTTTGTTCTCTATATTTGTAAGCACTGGGGCCATCTGATGGGCAGTCTTCCAAAGCGTAAGGTCGATCTTGGGTGCGTAGTCGTATCGCAAGTAATTTCTGATCTGCCTTTCGGAGAACCGGTCGCTTGTACGGATTGAATGTACGGTTAGACCTAGGTCACCGCCGATATGCGATGCATAGCCAAGTGCACCTTGAGTTGCCCGGTCAATCTGTTGGGTCCTCTCATCGCGTATCCAGCTCCAATGTTGCTTTGTTTCTAGCAGGTTTTCGGTAAATAACGAATAGAATATGGGGGTTGCTGCATTCAGCACCTCTTCTTCTCGGAATACTCTAATCCCATCTGTTAGCGATAAGTTAAGCTTGTCCGCAATATTAATGGTTACAGTATGATAAGTGCCGAGAAAATCCTCTACGCCCTTAAACCCGGCAGGTTGAAGTAAGGGGCGGAGTCTGCCCATAGATTCTCCCACCTCGCGAACATTACTTGGATGCTCATTTTCAAGGAAGTGTTGAAGTTGGTTTGCGCCGTAGTTTGCTTCCATGCAGTAATATTTTTAACTATTATTGGAGGCGTAAGCGTAAGAAATTTAACATTTAACGGTTTATGTGGATAACTATACACAAAGTAGGTTCATTGACTTTTGTCTCTAAATCTGGATAATGTAAGGAGTTAATTTCCGTAAATTATCATGTTTACGGGCTCATAGCTCAGTTGGTAGAGCAGAGGCCTTTTAAGCCTCGTGTCCCGGGTTCGAGCCCCGGTGAGCCCTCCAAGTAAAAGACCCCACTTTGTTGGGGTCTTTTACTTGGAGAATCTCTTCGAGATTTTGAACCCGGAACTTTTGTGCAGCAAAAGCGGGTTCGGTGGAGTGAGGACACGCGCAGGTGCTTGCACCGAGCATGCCACAGCGAAAGAGCGAAGCGACCCCGGTGAGCCCCTCTATCTTGATTTTACTAAATCGTAAATCCGTACATGCCTGAATAGTGCATACGAGAACCAGCCAATTGCGAAGCCTCCCACAATATCAAGTGGCAAGTGAACTCCTAAATACATGCGTGACAGGGCGACGCCGACTATCCACACTACTGGTATCCAGTGGTATTTACGCGGTATGTAGTGACCGATCGTGAACGCAAGCGCAACGGCTAGGGCGGTGTGTCCTGATGGAAAGCCTGGACCGTGTGATATATCAAGCGTGACAATATCTGGGAGTAGCTGTTCTGGTCGGGCTCGCCCCCAAATGCTTTTTGCAAAACCCGCTAACAAAAACGCAAATGTGCCCGTCATCAGTAGTCTGATGACAATATGATAGTGCCTTTTGGCGACATAGAAGAGTCCCAGTGCTAGCAGTACGTATATACTGCCAAACTGAGTGATGATATAGAACGGTATTCGTAAAAATTCGGGTAAGGTATATACGAGATTAAAGATCTTGATCTCTAGATCGCTAATAGCGGCATCTCTGGACAACAGGGTTGCAGCGATAAAAAGTGCCGATGCAAGCCCCAGCTGCTGGGTTGGGGTGATCCGTGAATACCAGGCTTGTTTCTTTGCCATAGCGCTAGCCTAAAAGTTTTTTCCGCGCAGCCCTTATCTGCCCACCATGATTTGTTTCCAGATAGTCCAGTATGGCGTAGAGGATCGTTGATGATCCAATCAACTCTAGCGACTCTTCGATAGCTACCATAATACCTTTCGTCGTAAAGGTATTGACGTTATCCGCGTTTGTCAACGCATCCACAACAGCAGCTCCGAGCACTAGGATTACGGACCCTAGCATCATAAGTAAGATCGTTTTACGTGGTACGTATTTGATAACAACGTATGCCAGGATAGAGCCCGCAATTGCAATGAACGGTAGCAGTATAAGCCAGGCGTTTTGGTATAGCGTTGGGCTCGCCTCGTTGTAGAGCAGGAGATGTGTAGTTTGCAGTAGGAGTTCATGCATAGCAGATACCTCGTCAATCGACAGTAATAGACCCACGATACCAATGGATATCCATGCTCTTTTGGCTGCTTTGGTTTTTTGCAAGAGACCGGCAAAGAAAGCGCTGGCCGCAATAGCTAATAGAATTGCTTGAGAGATCCAGGTTGGAATACTCGCTTCATCATCGAAGTCTACGCGGTTGCTGATTTCAAAAACTTGCCCATTCAGCTGGTGATATACGTTTAAATCGAGGTACTGCATGGTCAGGTGGGCGACGATAAGTGTGCCAATTACACCCATGAGCCAGGTAAATATACTGATTGAAAGAGAGCGTTTCTTGGAAACAGGCTCCGGTGTTGATTTGATACTCATTTACCACTCATAATACCAGAATTCTCCATCAAGTACCTGAAAGAGGTGTAGTTATTTACAAAATATGCAAAACATGTTAAACTATACGTATTCGGTCCCCCCGAATGAGCTGATATGAGTGGTTTCGTGCCCGCATAAGCGCGTAACTTCACAATTCGGTTCAACTCCCAAGGAAAGGACAGAGAGATGTTTTCTCTCAACAAGCGGATCTTGGTGCCCGGCACCACGGTCGTACTGGCCGCCGCGTCACTGTCGACGGGCGTGTCCGTGATGACCAGCCCGGCTTCTGCGGCGACCGACAAGGTCTACGTCTGCAAGTACGTCGGACAGCCCGGTGTCGACGAGCGCCTCAAGGCCGGCAAGAACCCCATCGAGGTTGCCACCAGCTCGATCGACCAGAACCAGTGGGACGGCACGGTTCCGGGCTACTTCAACGACGCCCACGACCGTTCGTACGTTCTCGGCTACGTCGGCGAGATCGCGCAGCCCAGCCGCAGCGACTGCCCCGGTGGTGACAACCCGCCCGAGCAGATCGAGCGGCCGGAGGCGGTCTACCTGACGGTCTGCGGTCCGGACAACAACACCTGGGTCTTGCCGGACGACACCAACACGCTCGACTGGACCATCAGTCCCGACGCGCGGTCGCTCAAGGTCGAGATCAAGAAGCCGCTCGTCGAGGACGGCGTCACGTTCGACGACGGCACCACCGAGATCAACTTCGGGATCGCTCCGGACTTCAACGAGCCCTGCGACCCGACCGAGATCACGGCCCCCACCGTTCCGGTCAACGACCCCTGCGGCCCCGACAACGCGGCCTACGGCAACGTCCCCAGCGGCAACTACTCCGTGGACCGCAACCCCGACGGCAGCATCACGCTGACGGCCAACGAGGGCTACGTGTTCCCGGACAACCAGGAGACGTACACCTACCCGGCGCCGGTGGACAGCGGCAAGCTGTGCGACGACGGTGAGATCGGCGTCGCCGGCTCCGTCGACGTGGACCCCGACTGCGAGTCGATCACGATCGGTACGCCGACCTTCAGCCCGGCCAACGCCACGGCGACGGTCACGCTGAACGACGAGCTCGTCAAGCCCGGGACCCACAAGGTCAAGGCCGGCGAGTACGTCGTGGACCTCTTCGTCAACGGCGAGAACGTCGGGTCGGAGCGCGTCACGATCAAGCCCTGCAGCAACGGCAACGGTGGCGGCAACAACGGCGGCAACGGTGGCGGTGTCGACGACCAGGACTCCGGCATGGAGACCCCGGCCATCGCGCACACCGGCCGCTGACAACCTCATGACCTGAGGGAACACAGTGGTCCGCGGCGCACGGCACCGGGCACCAAAACCCGGCAGTTCAACTGCTGGTCGATGGATGAAGTTCTGGTGCACGTGCGCCCTCCTTGCGTTCGTAGCAACCCTGCTGACTGCGAGTGTGCCTCTGGCCACAACCGGTAAGCTCGGTGCTCCGAAGACGGATCTTCCGTCAGCGCAAGGTGACTTCTTCCCTCGGCCACCTGTACTGCCTCCGGCAGTATATGGTCCCTTCATGCCCGAAGAGACAGCTCCTGTACAACCAGTACAGGTTGAGATCTCTCGGCCAATTCGAGTCGAGGTACCGCGTATCGGTTTCCAGGTTCGGGTTGAGGACGACTACTTCGGTGATATCATCGATCCGCCCTTCGACCCGGCAACGGCTGCCGACACGATCTACTTCGACACGTCTCGAGGGACGCGTCCAGGTTCAAACACATCGAGGTCTTCCTACTTCGCAGGCCACACCTGCAGGAAGCCCGGCTGCCTTGCAGCGTTCGATGTGCTTGATCAACAACTTCAAGATGGGGATGACATCTACCTCACCACGGAGGCTTCTCTGGCGCTCGGCGTCCGGTTGCACTACAGGGTGAAGGATAGTCTCAAGACTCCACAGGAAACGCTCCCCAGCGTAGCCAGAGTGTGGAGGAAGATCCCCGATCGTCTCGTCTTCATCACGTGCAACTTGCGTGAGGATGGAGGTCAACAGACTGATAACCACGTGTTCTTCGCGGAATACGTCGGTCTGGAGTAGAACCAGTTGTGAAGTCGCCGGGTGCGTCATTGTTTGGCCTAACAGCCAACCTCTGACGCGCCCGGCAACACAACTACTTATTGTCTGTACATACTGTTCACCTGGTGAATATTACGTAGAGCCAACAAGCGTATGCAGTTATAATGCATTGTAATGAAATATGGGGATATTCTAGGTGCGTGAGCGTAAGCGGCGATTGTCTGCAGCTATTTTCGTGATCGTATCGCTACTTTCAGGGCTGTTATACGAGGCAATTCAGGAACGTCCTACGGAGCAGCCCCAAACGCTGGGTGTGGTTTCAAAAGCTGAACAGCCGCCATCCGAAAATGCACTGCAGGCACTGGAAAAATTAGAGGTTAAGGGTAGGGCGCCAAAAACTGGCTATGACCGGAGCAAGTTCAGTAATGGCTGGGGAGAAATTGATAACTGCAGCGTACGTGAGCTTATTTTACTGCGTGATTTAAAAGATACAAAATTGGATGAAGACGGCTGCCGCGTGCTGACTGGTCGGCTCGATCCAGATCCGTATTCTGGTAAGGTAATTGATTTCCAGCGGGGGATTAATACCAGCCAAGCAGTGCAGATTGATCACGTAGTCGCAGTGTCAGATGCCTGGCAAAAGGGTGCCCAGCAGTTAACGCCAGAATTACGTAATCAGTTTTATAACGATCCACTGAATCTATTGGCCGTAGATGGCCCGACAAATAATGATAAAGGTGATGGGGATGCCGCAACGTGGCTGCCACCAAACAAAGAGTACCGTTGCCGCTACGTCGCCCGCCAAATTGCCGTCAAAATTAAATATTCATTATGGCTCGCGGATGCTGAGGGGCGTGCGATGAGATCTATCTTGTCTGCTTGCCCTGACCAAGTATTACCGATTGTAGGTAACTAATATGAGATTTGTATTGAGGTGGCTCGGGGGACGAATGCACGCCTCCTGGTTTTTCATGTGGATTAGCATCGGGGTGCTGGCTGGTTCTTTCGCAGCAACGATTAGTAGCGGATTCGACTCCTATTTGTGGCTCATAGTTGCCTTGTCTTTGTCCCTAAGCTCTTTATTGCACAAGTATCGCTATTTATTTGTATTCGCTTTGGTGGCAGGTATGCTACTTGGTCTTTATAGGGGGAGTTCAGAGTATGTACATCTTCAGGATTATCAGAAATACTATGGTAAAGAGGTTGTACTTACGGGTAGGGTTGTTGAAGACGTCTCATTTGGCAAGAAAGGAGATGTACGCCTTCGTATCGGTGATGTAAGTATTAAGGGGCAACACTTACCTGGGGTAGTGTGGGTGTCAACATCGGATACCGGCGTTATGAAGAGAGGCGATTTGGTTACGGTTCGTGGTTCTTTGCTAGAAGGATTTGGTACGATGCCAGCAAGTATGTTTCGGGCGAAGATTCTAGGCATTACATATCCAAGCCATGGTGATATTGGCAGGGAGGCACGTGATTGGTTTGCTGGTGGGGTTGAAAAGGCTGTTCCTGGTGAAGATGCACAGTTTGCATTGGCTTATTTGGTAGGACAGAAGTTAACTACACCAGAAACACTCAACGACCAGCTGAAGACGATCGGTCTTATTCATGCAGTTGTTGCAAGCGGTGCACATCTGACTATTTTAGTAGGCGCGGTCCGACGACTATTTATTAAAGTTTCAAAGTATTTAACAGCTGTCATGTCATTTGGAATGATTGGTGGTTTTTTACTTGTTACGGGATTCAGTCCGTCGATGACTAGGGCGGGACTTGTATCAGGGATTAGTCTCTTGGCTTGGTATTACGGAAGGGTAGTTCATCCTATGGTGCTACTGCCATTCGTGGCGGCAATTACGGTACTCTATAATCCATCATATATATGGGGTGATGTGGGATGGTATCTCTCGTTTGCGGCATTTGCAGGAGTGATCATTCTGGCTCCACTACTGCATCATTATTTTTGGGGTGCAGACAAGAGTCCAGGAATATTTAGGGAAGTGCTGATTGCAACAATTGCAGCTCAAGTCACGACACTACCGATTGTCGTTGCGGCCTTCGGTTATTATTCACCCTATGCGTTGCTGGCAAATATTCTCGTTGTTCCTCTGGTCCCACTGACTATGTTGTTGACATTTGCCGCTGGTATTATTGGAGTCGTGATGCCGTCTCTCGCATTTCTAATAGGGTTACCTCTTGATGCAATCCTTGAGTACATGAAGCTGGTTATTGATTGGCTTGCGACTGCTCCTGGGGCGAAAAAGGAGCTTGAGATAGGCTGGCAGGTAGTAGCTGCTGCATACACGGCAATCATGTTCTTGATGATATATTTATGGAAGGTTACGGGTCATAGCTTCCGCAAGAACAGCAATCTGCAAAGAGATTTTTGACAGTTCCTAGCAGCACGTGTACTATTTCGGTAATGCTTAGGGTGGTTAATTATATAGCAGCTGTAGTTTTGGTGATACTTTCACTTGCTCCACTGGAGCAAGTGAGTGCTGAGCTTACGCCTGTGCCTACCAGCCCGGTCTCGCCTTCCTCGGCTCTTATGATTACTGCCTATCAGGCTGCATCAGATGGTCTGAATCTTGTGCAGTTATACAACGGAAGTGATGATCTATTGACGTTGGATGGTATGCAGCTTCGCTACTCACGCAAGAGTAATCCAGCTATCACTGAGTCAATACCGCTGAGCGGCCGCATGTTGCCAAACAGTCATATATTGGCTGCTGCCGTCGATGTGTTGACTTCCAATAACAGGGTTTCGTTTCGTTTTGCGCCTTCCGGCTGGGAGCCAAAAACGCTATGGATTGAATCCCCTAATTTCTTGACGGTGACCATACCGACTGACCTGAAGACTGACGACGTCGTATATAAACGGAGCCGCACGACTACTGGTTATAGTACCGCTGTCTCTGCACTGAACACTCCACTGTCAACTGGGTCCATAGAGGCGGACCATTTGTATGACGTACCGCCTGAGCCGCTTGTTGAAATAGTTGAGGTTTTAGCACGTTCAAAAAGTTGTTCGCCTTTTGAGGCATCGCCGACATGCAGTGACTACATAAAGCTCAGGATGAAGGCCGGGTTTGATGCATCTGATATTGGAAGGTATCGTGTGCGCACGGGAACCAGTGAATCAGTTACTAATACTTTCTCATTATTGAATGCCACAGTTCATGATAACTACTTACTTCTTAATCTGAGGGATGACGGAGACGTGCTATCACTTACAAACAGCGGAGGATATGTTTGGTTGGAGGACATATTTGGTGTAACTCGCTATGGAAACACACTTATTTCATATGCGGATGCAGGCAGCGAGAAGTATGTTGATCAGTCCTGGGCCCTGAATGACCAGACTGGAATTTGGACATGGGCAATACCGAGTCCGATTGATGCAAATAACTTTCCAATTATTACTAATGAACCAGAGATTGTATCAACTCCTGCAGTATGCCCTGCGGGTAAATACCGAAACCCGGAGACCAATAGGTGCCGATCAATAGAGGACGCGGTGAGCGAGCTTGCGGCCTGCGAGGAGGGCAAAGAGCGTAATCCGGCCACGAACCGTTGTCGTTCTATTATTACAACTGCTGCCGCAACATTAGTGTCTTGTGAGCCAGGGGAGGAGCGTAATATTCTTACTAATCGTTGCAGGCGTATTGCCGCTGCGAGCCAGGCACTTGCAGCATGCGGCGAGAATCAGGAAAGAAACCCTGAAACAAATCGCTGCCGCAAGGTCTCATCTGCTTCGCCAAATACTCTTGCGGCCGTGACTGATGTCCAGTCTCCAATAAAAGAGTCGTCTAAAAAATGGATAATTGCAGCTGTTGTACTGGTTGCAGTAATCGGCTATGCGGTCTACGAATGGCGCCAAGATATCACACTGTTTACTAGATCTTTGTTGAGCAGGATTGGCGCTAGGAGGTGATTACTCTGGGTGTTCTTCGTGGAAGCTATGAGTCCCGAGTTGTATAACATTGTCTTGTAGTCTGTCGTAAACGTAGTTCATTGCTTCGCTTGCAAGAAGCATGACAGCTGCCCCGAGGTAGGGTCCGCAAACATATGTCAGACGATCGTCTTCGAGGATAAGCGCGTTTACGCTTCCTGCTGCAACTGAAATACCGGCCATACCTTTGAACATGCCATTGAAAAACTTTTTTTCGCGCATTGTTTTCTCAAATTTTTCACCGTATTGTTGTTCTACTCCGTGAGCATCCATATTAGATAACATCCACAGTGGTTATAATTTTGCCTTCAGCATCAGCTTGGACTAGTTTAAGTCTACATTTTTTAAGCATTGATGGACCGGGGCAGACAAAGGCAGTTCGTATCATTTGCTCTTCACCCGGTTTAGGAAAATGACAGCCAGCCAGCATGAATTCGTCTAGTAAGTCTGACGCAGCACCTTCTTCAAGATGTTCGATGCATGTTTCATTTTTTGGTTTATCAGGAAAATCAAGCACGTCCATGTGGTGAATAATTTCATTACCATTGAGTGTCATGCTTCCAAAAGGCGGAAATTCGCGGTTGAGTGGTCCGATGTTTTCTGTCATTGAGCAATAATAGTCCTATGACTATAGCAGTGCAAGCATTAGGGTTTTAGATATTGCCACTGGGTAGACCGGGTTCTTGAGCTCCTTCAGTGTTCATGAAAAGTACTATGTATAGAAAGGGTACTATTGTCAACTTTGTGATAAAAGATGCGCTATAATAACGGATAGATAAGTAGTTTAAGGAGTTATGTTATGGCGGAAAATCAGGCGGCTCAGCCAGAGAATCAGGAAGTATCAAGTCCGGATATAGATCGTGCAGGGCGGTTTGCTGAACTGCACGTACATATACCGAGGGACTATGACACATATTTTCAGGAAATATGTGAGCAGTGGGTGGAGTCTGCTGAAGATGCGCTTGAGGATGGTAAGAGTATTAGACCGATGTGGCTCAGGCGGAATGCAGCCGATACATCAGAATTTTCGGCGCATATTGATTACTTTATGCCAATGGAGGACGAACCGCGATACTTCGCAGCTATCGATATTAGTAGTGATGGAGGTGTATCTGAAATACAGGTATGGATGCCGTCGCCTGATGGTAGCGGGGAGCCGGTCGTCGCATCTACCGAGGTGTACACGCTTGAATCACTTGGCCGTGCGGTTGAATATGTTGAGCGTGCCGTCCAGCCGTCCAGGTAGCCGGATACTTTAAGCTAGTAGATCATTCTGTTACAATAACAGATAAGAAATACGATATATAATACGGAGTTTAGTAGTGGCCGGACATTCAAAATGGGCAAAAATTCACCGCGGTAAGGCAATCGAAGACGCCAAGCGCGGTGTAGTTTTCACAAAGTTAGGTAACGCAATTGCGCTTGCTGCGCGGAGCGGTACGGATCCTGATACGAACTTTGCGCTGCGTCTTGCAATTGATAAGGCAAAGGCCGCCAACATGCCGGCTAACAACATTAACCGGGCAATTGATCGTGTTAAGGACAAGAACGCTGCGGCACTCCAGGAATTGCTGTACGAAGCCTACGGTCCAGGTGGAACTGCAATTATTATCGAAGCGGCGACTGACAATGTAAACCGCACATTCCCGGAAGTCCGTTTGGCTGTTACGAAACACGGCGGCACAATGGCGGACAAGGGCTCTGTGGCATTTCAGTTTTCGCACAAAGGCGAAATCCGTGTAAAGGGCGTGGGTGACGAGATCATGTTGCAGGCGCTTGATGCAGGCGCAGATGATGTGCAAGAAGACGATGGCGAGTCACTGATTTACACCGATCCAAAAGAGCTCGCAAAGGTTCGTGATGCACTCCGCGAAGCTGGTATAGAGATTATCGAAGCAGAACTGACATATATTCCAAATAACACAATTGAGGTTACTGACGAAGCTACTGCTGGAAAAATCATGCGTATGATGGATGCCCTTGACGAAGTCGATGACGTAACCAACACCCACGTAAATTTCGATATTCCAGAAGAACTGCTAGGCTAGGAGATGGCAAGTCGGGCTTATAATGTTGTGCTCTTGCCTGACAGCAGCATTGCAAACAAGGCAGCGGCTCTCAGTAAAGAGCTGCATATACATGGCGTCCGCTTCACCTTGGAGGACGGTCTTTTTTATCCCCATGTCTCGATATACATGCTCCAACTAGAGACTTCTATATTAGGCAAAGTGGAGGAAGCACTGAAAAGGATTGCTGTTAATACTAAAATGTTTAACTTGATAGCCTTGCGTTATTGGCAGGCAATGCAATTTCTTGATGTAGAGTATAGTAAACCAGATGCTCTTAGTAGTTTGCAGTTTGACGTGGTCAATGCACTTAACCCCTTAAGAGACGGTATGCGCGAGAAAGATGCGGAACGTATGAAAGTTTCTGAAGGGGACAAGTTATATAATTTCATGACATATGGCTGGGACAGTATTGGCACACTATACCGACCACATCTAACGATTACTAGGTTTGATGAAGACCAGGAACTTAGAGCCCTGCAGCTTCCTGATTTCCATGATTTTACGGGATTGTTCGACAAGGTTGGGCTATACGAAATGGGTGATAACGGCACCTGTGTTAGACGGGTCATGGAGTTTTCTTTATGCGAATTCTAGGCATTGATCCAGGAACGGGTATTTTGGGGTTTGGGGTCATTGATGTGGATAGTCGAGGTAAGGCAACGTTGGTTGATGGCGGTGTTATTCGGACACCAGCACATCAGGCAGATAGTGATCGCTTGATAACAATCTATGATGAACTCCATGAAATTATTACCGAATTAAAACCAACAGTTATGTCGGTTGAAAAGCTATTCTTTGCACAGAATGTGACAACGGCGATGAGCGTATCACAGGCAAGGGGTGTAGTGCTGCTTTGCGGCAAACAGCACGGTATGGAACTGCATGAGTTCACGCCGCTACAAATCAAGATGGCAATTACGGGGTATGGTAAGGCAGACAAAAAGCAGGTTCAGGAAATGGTGCGTGTAATTCTGGGACTTCAAGAAGTGCCAAAACCAGATGACGCAGCCGACGCAATCGCAGCCGCACTAACCTGTGCCCAGACTATTCGCTAATTGGCAGAAGATTTCTGGAGTCTTCTGCATCATGTATGCTCAGTTTATCGCCAACGCTAATAGTCTGGCCAATCGTACTAAGACTTGGGCTGAGGTTTTGACCAAAGAAAACTTCTTCTTTGCCATTGAGTGGGTCAATCCCGCTCCGGCTTTCTTTCAGCGCAGCCGAGACGAAGCGGTCTGCTGGTTTAGGTAAGATTCCTGCCGACTGATCGATATTTGGCATAGGACAACGAGCACAGGCGCGGACAATATGGAAGCCTGCATGCTTGCCGATGGAAACTTGGCGCCAGTAATCTTCTTCGTACGCCTCAAGCCCGTCGCCATTAATGACGATATTAGCCCGGAAGCGTGCCATGTCTATTGGCTGAAGGGATGATTTGTTGAGCATACCGAGTGACTTTATTGAAGCGAGTAGAACGGGGAAGCCGTCTGCAAATCCCACGTCAGAACTCACTCCATCCTGCCGACACTCTTCTTTAATAAGCCGCGGCTGCTTATTTCTGAACAGTCGAACTGGCTTTCCGAGGTAGTCACTGAAGTAATTGGCGGCTACATCTCCTTCATCTGTGCCTGTCCCTGGCTTTTTGAATATATCTATTTCAGTTTCTTCCTCTGAATCTCTCTCAAGCGAAATAGCTATTTCACCTACCAATGGTGCGTTAAGTAATAATTTGTCTCCATCTAGGGCTGTCTCTACGAGCGCAAGTTCTGGATTGGTGCGCTGGGATATGAATGTGCCGTTTGGTCTTGTAATAACCCATTCTCTGTCATAGGCAAGTCCTTTGGCGGAGACTTCAAAACTTTCGCTCCTGATTGGGCCACAGGATTTAATAGGATATACATTTAGTTCTTCGACATAAATTTCCGACATGCTGCGATTATAGCAAAGTTTATATGAGATAATGATTTTATGATTGCGACATTAAGGGGAATTGTTTCGGAAAAGATAGATACGCAGGTTGTGATTGACTGCGCAGGCATTGGCTACGGGGTGCAGGTTACGGCAGAGGATTACGGTCGCCTGACGACCGAGCAAGAAGCAAAATTGTATGTGTATGAGCATATTCGCGAACAGAGCTTTGACCTATTCGGCTTCGTGCAATTAGATACAAAACGATTATTCGAGCAATTATTGGGCGTAAAGAATGTTGGACCAAAGGTTGCGCTTGCCGTACTAGATATTGGCACTGCACCTGCCGTGCGCGGTGCAATTGCGGCAGGTGATGTTAAGTTGCTGCAGAGCGCAAAGGGCGTCGGCAAGCGCGCGGCCGAGCAGATTGTTGTTGAGCTACGTGACAAAGTGGGACTTGGCGCAAGCGAGGCTGCGGAAGGCATTGTGACCCGGCCTGGAGTAGTTAGTGGCGATGAGGCAGTTGAGGCACTTATCAGTCTGGGCTACTCACCACAAGACGCAACTGCTGCACTGAAAGACATTGATAAAGATCTTGCAGTAGAAGAGCGTATTAAGCTTGCCTTGAAGGCAAACTAACAACACCAGCTTTTTGCTTTTTGCGATATACTTATGGTTAATGATCAGCCTAGAACATATCTATAAAATGCAGTCAGGAGGCAAAGTCTCGTGATCGAACGAATTGTTAATGCGGCGACTCCTGACGATCCAACTACGGTTGATATTGTCGAAGAAGAGTTTGAGGTCAAGCTACGGCCGCATGACTTTGCGAACTATATCGGCCAGGATAGATTAAAGAAGAATCTGCAGCTTGCGATTGAGGCTGCTAAGAAGCGCGGCGAGCCACTGGACCATGTGCTTTTATATGGTCCGCCGGGGTTAGGTAAGACGACCATGGCGAGCGTCATTGCCAACGAAATGGGTGCACAGGTTCGGATTACTTCTGGTCCTGCAATTGAACGGGCAGGTGATTTGGCAAGCCTACTGACCAATCTACAGGATGGTGATGTGCTATTCATTGATGAAATTCATCGCCTTAACCGCACGGTTGAGGAAGTGCTCTATAGTGCGATGGAGGATTACAAGCTCGATATTATGCTGGGCAAAGGCCCGAGTGCGCGCAGCATGCGATTAGACCTGCCGCAGTTTACATTGATTGGTGCCACGACACGAACCGGAGCTTTGGCCGCGCCACTACGGGACCGTTTTGGCCACATACATCGGTTAGAATTTTATACACCAGATCAAATTGGCAAAATCATTGAGCGCGCGGCTGGTATTTTGGGCGCAAAAATTAATAGTGATGGGGCGCTGCTGCTTGCACATCGTTCACGCCTGACCCCACGAATTGCAAATAGGTTATTAAAGCGAGTACGCGACTATGCTGACGTAAATGGCGATGGAATTATTGATACGGTGGTTGGTGAAAAAGCGTTGGGATTGCTCGAAATTGATGAGCTTGGTCTTGATCCGGCAGATCGTCATTTGCTGGAAGCAATTATTGAAAGCTATGGTGGTGGCCCGGTTGGTGTCGAGACATTAGCGGCACTTACCGCCGAAGAACGCAGTACGATCGAAGATTTCATTGAGCCATATCTTATGCAGATAGGTCTACTGGAGCGAACGCCGCGCGGCCGTAAAGTAACGCATAAAGCATACAAACATCTCGGTAAACAAGTTAACGCTACGAACGAAAAATTACTGTAAAATAGAATATATGACTCCAGACCAATTATCGCCAGTAGGCAAGAAGCTACTACAAAATATTGAATTTGATGAAAACGAGAAGATCTTTCTTGAGGTACGAAAGCACCCAATCGGGTTGGTGATTACGTACGTTTTTGGGATTTTGGCTACCATTACGGTGTTTGGCCTTTTGGTCCTATTCCCGGCATCATATGATTTTAGTGAAGTCGGTGCTGACGTGAGCATGAGCGGCGGTTCGCTACAAGCGATCATTATTGCGGTTGGCTTATTTATGACGCTATTTTCTATTTTAATTACTACGGTTGCAGCCTACATCTATTCTCAGAACGTACTGATTGTCACTTCTGAAAAGATCGCTCAGCAGTTGTATCTGTCCCTATTTAGTAAGAAGATATCCCAGCTTAGTATTGCAGACGTTCAGGATTCTACCGTGACTCAAAATGGTATATTCCCACACATGTTTAATTACGGTACGGTCATTATTGAAACAGCCGGTGAGCAGCGGAACTATAACTTTACGTTTGCTCCAAGTCCGTATGACGTATCAAAGGCCCTGACGGGTGCGCATGAGGCGGATGTCGCCGCCCACGGAAACTAGATTATTCAGCAAAAGGGTTTTGTCGCGCTTCACTGAAGAGCGTTTGTACCTGGATATTCTGACTTTCTAGTTGCTCCATCTGGGAAACTGCATTCTTGTCGATCTTAAGGCGGCTAATTGGTTTTGTACTTGTTTCTGTGACTGCTTGCGGGGAAGGTTCTGAATTGATAAGCTTACCGATTTGCTGCACAAGGAAGATATAAATTCCAAGAAATGTAATCAGGAAAATAAACACTGCGTAACGTTCAAATATTTTCTTGTACTTAGGGAGTTGGGATTTAATAATGTCGATATTGAAATTCATATGTCCTACTTTTTGATATATGCGTTAAGTTTTAGGCTGAAGTTAATGAAGTTCCGGTTATCAGCATTTGGTTGAATATTTACATCTGCAACTTGTGATGTTCGTCGATTCTGCTCGAGCCGTTCTAGGAAGAGAAGGAAGCTTTTGTAACTGACTGGCTTGTTGGAATCTGAAGTGACAGTAATAGGTAGTTTCTCGACGCCCGTAAGGCCTTCTACTTTCTCGGTTTGAGTTGTTGTACTTGTATTGCCGGCGCTCGCAGCAGCAGGTGTTGTCGCCTTGCCAGTGGTGCCGAGGCTAGAACTCGCAAAGCCAATACTCGATATTGATATACCCAGTTCATTAGCAATTTTTACGATTTCTCGAACGGTTTTTGCTTGATCTTTTTCCTGAGGAACAACCGTCTTGGCAATCTGCTCAATAGTGCTGTACTGTTCGATGTCACGTTTTGCGGTTACAAGGGAACTTTGCACAAGATCGAGGTTTGCAACCTGCACCTTGGCCTCGGCTAGTTTATTATTTTGCTTGATAAGCATTTGATTGCCATAAAATACGGTCAACCCAATAATGACTACAAGTAGCCCAATGCTGCCCACTAATCCATAGAAAAGTTTTTTAGCGGTCATGGTGTACTCCCTTTAGCTGAGCTGCCGTACTGGAATGTATTATCTTTTGCGAATAGTGCCCTGATGGTTGCGGTACAGGGGTATTCATTATCAGGATCATCGGTCTGACAATTAATACTTACGATATCAGCCTTTTCAAATACTTTATTGTTGGGATCGGCTAGATTGATCTGAGCCTGTGTTGCCGCCTGATAGTCTTTTGCGCCTACGGTCAGGTCGATACCCCCACTGACTGACTGAATGGTAAGACTTTGTAGTAGGGCGCGGGAAGGCAGGACGGTCGTAACCTGCGAGAGTAGTTTTGAAAATAGCACTTGGCTTGATAACACGTCTGATGCAAGCTTTATACTCTCACTCATATCCTTAACACGGGTCTGTGTTTCTTGAAGTTTCTGCTCCTTCAGTTTAGCGTCGGTTGCCACAACTTGTTTTTCCCAGTTGTCTGTTGAATGTACGATGAAGAAGAGTCCACCACCAATCACAAGTAGAATTCCGGCGAAGCCTACAATCATTGCCAGAAGCCAGTTTCTGAGTACAGTATTTCGGCGTGCAAAGGTAATCTCTTGCTTGGTGTCGGGAGGGAGTAAATTGATCATGCGCTACCCCTTGAGAATAATGCTTTTGCAGGCGTAAGTGCGAGACCAGCTGCGGTTACGTACATCGTCTTTTCGGTATTATTTGGCGGCTGAAGTCTGGAGAATTCCAGATTTTGCCATGGGTCACAAGTGCGAGTAGGAATACGCAGTGTGTTTGTAAGGTAATCAGAGAGCCCGGGCATGTTGGCACCACCACCCATGGTTACGATTTGAAGTACCTTTTGTTCGCTACCCGATCGTTCTTCGTAGTAACGAATTGTTCGTTTAACTTCTTTAATGATCATTTGCAGCGTTGGAACGAGTCCGTCTGTGATTTGTTTCTGTTTTTTACTAACACCAAGCCCGTATTTTGTCTTGATAATATGGGCTTCTTCTTTGGTGACACTGAGTGTTTGGGCGATCCTGTCGGTAAATGCGTCGCCACCAACCGGTACGGTTCCTGTTACGATGAGGCCTTGATCATAGATAGTGAGGTCTGATGAAGTTGATCCGAAGTCTATCAGGGCCGTAGGGTTTGTGCTGGCGTCCGATTGCAAGAACATACGGCCACTTGCATCGATAGTGGTTTGGATACCAACAAGTTCAAGGCCCAGTACTTTTGCCAGATCTACTCTTCGGTCTACGACTTTTCTGGGTGTCGCCACTACAAGATACTCCGACTCGCTCCCGGCTGTTCTAAGCTTTGTGTAGTCGGTATACAGGTCTGCATTTGGGATCGGCACGTAGCGCTCGACTTCAGAATTAATGGCTTCCTCAAGCTCTTTGGTGCTGAGATTCGGGAGCTTTACCGTGCGATTGAATACGTGGGCGGCAGGGATGGACATTACGACGCGGTGCGTTGTTATGTCGCCAGTTAACTTTTCTTTAAACAGCGACTGGATTGCCTTTGCGACTGGTTCGATGTCAGTAATAATGCCATCTTTGATGCATGAAGCATCAAAATTTGCGGCACCGTAACCAATAACATTGTGATGATGACCATTACTGGTAATCTGCATCACCTTGATGCTGCCATAGCCAACATCAAGTCCGAAAATTGGTTTATCTTTGTAGAAAAGTGTTTCTTTGCTCATTATTACTGCCCACCATAAGCGGTATTTCTACGCTTAGTATACCAGACGACATTCGTTTTCATTAGTATGTCCGCTTATAGGAATTGACTACCCAGGCAACTGGTCCGCTAAAGCCTGAAACTTCTGTACCAAAAGTGATTGCCGCTGCGTTACTTAGCTCAACCGTTTGACCAACAAGTGCCCCGATATTCCCTGAATTATTAATGGTTACTTTTGACCAGCGTGCATAGAATTCTGTTTCAGCTGCAGTTGCCGCGTTTTCGATACTAATTGTCACCTTGCTCTTGCTGTTGTAGAGATTTGTGCCAGTCACATCACAGGCATTGCTGGCGGCAGTGGAGCAAGCCACAGTACTTGCGTACGTTATGACCTTAAACCCAACAGGGGATAGATTGATGTTTGCCATCAGTCCGGCGGCGTTGCGAATTGTGACGCCGTTATTTCCGTCAACCATGATGACGGGTTGTTGAGTAACGCCAAGCTTTACGATGACGATAGCGGCATTGCTGAGGTTCAAGTTACCCGTGATCCAGACATCTCCTTCTACGGTGATGACACAGACACCAGACACGGTCACGTCACCGGTTATTTTCGTGTTAGCTGGCCAGGTTTTTACGCCGAGTGAGCAGCTTGCCTGAGAACCTGTCATATTGTTCGCCACGCGATCTATTTGTGCTTGTCTGTCGTATTCCGGTAACGGCGCGGCAGCTGGTGAGCCAGCTACGAGACCGGGGCTGAACATGTTTGCCCCATTAGTTTGGTTGGTTGCCTGAACTTGGCCGTAGATACGAGAATTACCCGCAAAGGTGATTGGTTGGGTACTGCTCCGTTCGCCGGCAGTACAGACTCTTGGGTAGCCACTGCTGCCATTTAGGGGGCACGATTGGTCCGCCACGCTAACCTTAACTGGCAATAGACTAAGGCCTATTTGGGCTGAGTTAGATAGACTGAGCTCACCATTGACGTATACTTCGCCGCCAAGGATTTTGGAGTTGTTTTTCATGATCAGGCCACCAACACCACTTACAATCGAGTAGCTACCACTTCCGACACCGCGCATTTCAACACTGTATTTACGTGTATGAGATGGAGTGGTGCTACTACCCGGGGTGTATGTGTGCGCAGTAACGTTTATGAATTTTTGAAATTGAGTTGAGCCTTCAGTAACGGTTGTCTCGTATGTTGTGCGTTGTTTTGTCGTGTTCAAGAGTGTGGTCTGAGGTTGGCCAGTCCAGCTGGAGTTTTGATTGAGCTGTCTGATTGCATCATCGAGCCCCGCGTCAGCCGTAAACTGTGCGTTAACTCTGCTTTGCTCGGCCCTAGCGGCACGCAGATTGCTGCTCACAATTTCTAGTGCAGCAACACCCATAAGGGTTAATATCGTAGTACTGAGAAGTATAGAAAGTAGTATGAATCCGTTTTCTGATTTTTTCATGATGCATTATTCCTGATTGTAATACGTATTGCGTTTTCAAAGGTCACCGGCTGTCCGTACACTTTTCGTTCAAGGTCGATATTCAAAAGTATTGACCGGGCGTTTGGAATGTTGGTGGTTACATCATTATTTTGATCATAGAATACAAAATTCATATCCTTGAAATACTTGCTCATTTCGATATCCTGCGGGCAGCTTGCATTGGCGCTCGCTGCGGGGCAGGTGGTCTTTGTGCGATTTCCTGCAGCGCTTTGATTGGCTATGTATCTCTTGTACAGGGTTCCACCGCTCACGAAATAGACAATTTCATTTTGGTACGGAAAGCCTGACTGGGTGTTCATGATGAAATTGTTATTAGTGTCGAGGGCGGGGGTAGAGATGATCAGAATAAGGTTGGCGTTACTTGTGTTCCAGCCGCCGCTCGGAGCATGGCTATCTGGGTTAGCATTAGTTGTCCGGATCGCTGAGCTCTGCCGGAGTTCCTCCGTCACTGAGCGTAAAATGTTCTGTGACTCACCGCCTAGCCGCGCGCGTATAGAGCCTCGAAGCGTGTCTCCATAAATATATATACTGATAGATGCTACGGCCAGCAGGACGATGCTCGCAATAGATATCACGACCATGAGTTCAACGAGCGTCACGCCCCGTTCATTAAGCTGTTGTTTAATATTGCCCAACACCAACTTCTCCTACGTATGTTTTGTACGACGCTGACTGTGAAGTTCCATGGTCGGTGTAATTAATTTGAATATCAACTTGCCTAATATCTGGCTGAGGTGAGGTAACGGTATATGTAGCGGACCTGGGGCTACCAATACTAGGCGGTAGCTCATTCGTGAATGTGGTCGTTCCGTTATTAAGACCTGTAAAGCCTAGGCTTCGTAAACTCTCAATTTTGTTTTCAGCAAGTGAGTTGATGGTATTGAGATCGTTTGCGCGGTTATTGAGTTTATTTATAGTTGTTGTGAGACCAATGACTGACGGCACGATAATGCCAATCATGCCAATTGCTATCAGAAGTTCAACTGTCGTAAACCCAAGACTGTTTTTTTTCACCACGGCTTGTCTCTTTCAGGGGTAATTATAGCATAAGCATTTTGACGGTCATATAAAAACACCCCGATCATGGGGTGTTTTTATATGTAAGAGGCAACTTACTATTGGTTGAGGCTCTTTACGACGTATACGCCAGTAATTGCATCAGTGTTCTTTTCTACTGGAGCCTTTAGAACGTAGCCAGTACATGTTGTACCAGTACAGTTGTAAGGGATGTAGTAGTATCCAGCGCTTGTGCCGGTGTCAGCTGCTGCAGTTGCGGCAAGTGCTGCAGCCTGGTTCGCAACTGGAGTTACGTTACTTACGTCCTGGTTCCCGATTGGGTCCTTTAGGGCACCTTCTTCAACGCCGGTAAGCGTTGTAGTGCTCACGGTGCTTGGGTATGTGCTTGTCTCGTTGTAGACGCTCTCAAGTTGGTTCTTGATAGCGTTGATGTCGTTGACACGCTGCTGGTCACGAGCCTTGGCCTGACCACCCTGAATGTTATTAATAACGAAGAGCGCCAAGATAGCGATAATCGCAATCACAATCAAAAGTTCGATGATTGTGAAACCTTTTTGTACTGCCTTAAGTGTTTTGGACATTATTCCCACCCTTATTACTTATTAGCTTAATTTCTATATCTAAACCTGCATCATATCAATCATATGAGGCTTATGCTTATAACAGTATCACAGCATGGCGGTTATGCAAGTGTTTTTGCACAGCTATAACTGAGAAGAGAGCTTACTAATCGGCCCAATAACACTAATCGCCACAACTCCAACCATGCCGCCCATTACGACGATCATAATTGGCTCCAGGATAGAACTGAGGCTATCAACGACAACATCGACTTCTTCTTCGTAGAAGTCAGCAATTTTTAGCAGGATAACATCGGTCTGACCTGTTTCCTCGCCAACGGCAAGCATCTGGCTAACAATTTGAGGTAGTACTTGGCTGTTACTAAGGGGGACTGATAATTGCTGTCCATTTACGACTGCTTTTGATGCATCCATTAGCTCATCTTCAATTACTGCATTACCGAGTGCTTTTGCGGTAATGTGAATAGAATCGACGACATTAACACCTGCGCCCATGAGGCTGGCGAAGATTCTGGCGAAGCGTGCAATCGCAACTTTTTTGATGATGCCATTGAGTACCGGTATTTTCATGAGGAACTTGTCTTTGGCCCGTCTGCCTTTAGGTGTTTTAATATAGCGTCTCAAGAAGAAACTACCGACGCCGACCACGATAATAATAAGCAGCCAGTTATGTATTAAAAATGAGCTGAAATTAAGCATGGCTTGTGTGGTTGCCGGCATGGTCGCGTCTGGTCCAGCGAGCTCTTTGATGATCTGTCCGAGCTTTGGCATCACAACAACCATAAGTCCTAAGAAAACGAGGAACGTGATCGAAAGCAGAATAACTGGATAGGTCATCGCACCTTTAAACTTGGCACGAATGTGGGCATCTTTTTCTTGCTGCGTTGCGAGCTTTCCAAGGATGTCATCAAGGATACCTCCGGCTTCACCGGCACGCACCATGTTGATGTAAATTGGACTAAAAATAGAAGGGTGTTTTTCGAGAGCATCCGCAAAAGCAATTCCTCCTTCGACGTCTTTACATACTTCTGTAATGTGGCGCTTTAACGTTGCGTTCTCGGTTTGGCTCTGCAGGGTATTGAGCGACCTTACGAGCGGCACCCCGGCATTAATCATAGTCGCCAGCTGGCGAGTAAAAATCATCGTTTCTTTGAGCTTTACCTTCTTTTTGCCAAATAGTGCACCGCCGGCAAGACCTGATTGTTTCTTGAGGCTCAGCGGCCGAAGTCCTTTGTTTTTGAGTGATTCATTCGCAGCTGCCTCTGAGCTTGATTCAATGGCGCCTGTTGTTCGTTTGCCAGTTTTGTCGATTGCGGTATAGGTAAATTTCATATTAACTTTCTGCGGTTACTCGTAGGATTTCTTCAATGGTTGTTTGGCCACGGAGTGCCTTTATGAAACCGTCAACCTGCATTGTCACCATACCTTCTTTGACGGCCTGATTCTGAATAGTGTCACTTGTTGCATTGCTTACGATAAGGCGCTGTACTTCTCCGGAGTTTCGAAGCACTTCATAGATTCCCATTCGGCCCTTGTAGCCAGTGTGGCCACAGCTGTCACAGCCCTCATCATGTGCCCTAAAGAGCCGCTGTATCTTGGAGTCGGTAGTGGATAATTTGGTCGTATCAACCTTAGCCTTGCCGCTGTTGCTCTTGCCGATGCCACCTTCGAGTGCACTCACCTCAAGGTCGTGGATACGCTTCATGACAGCAGTGTCATTGATACCATAGATATCCGCGATTTGCTTCAGTGCTGCTGTGTCTGGTGTGATTTCCTCGCGGCAGTCGACACATAGCTTTCGGACAAGACGCTGACCCACGACAGAGCGCACCGTGCTTGCGATCAAGAATGGCTCGATACCCATATCAAGTAGACGGGGAAGACAGGTTGCCGCGTTATTGGTGTGAAGCGTTGCGAACACAAGGTGACCTGTAAGCGCTGCTTGTACGGCTAGGCCCGATGTTTCACCGTCACGAATCTCACCAACCATAATAATGTTCGGGTCTTGCCTAAGGAGTGCACGGAGTCCTGCGGCAAACGTCATACCCGCCTTAGGGTTAACCTGCGTCTGGTTTGCACCGGGTATTTTATATTCAACCGGATCTTCAACGGTAGAGATATTGACGCTTGGCTTGTTCAGAAGGCTTAGGGTACTGAAAAGACTTGTTGATTTTCCAGACCCCGTCGGTCCAGTTACGAGAATCATACCGTGCGGCTGGCGAATTGATTCATTAAGTGTATCTAGTGAGATGCCCCAGTATCCCAGTTCTTCGAGGGTTGCTGCACCGCTTGATTCGTTAAGGATACGCATAACGACCTTCTCGCCCTCAGTAATAGGCAGTGTCGAGACACGAAGCGCATAAATACCGCTTCCAATTTTGATCTTGAATCGACCATCCTGGGGTACGCGACGTTCGTCGATTTTAAGATTTGAAAGGATCTTAATACGGGAAATTAATGCGCTATGCACTTTTTTGGGAAGCTTATTGGCTTCGCGCAAAATACCATCAACACGGTAACGTACGGATACAACGTTTTCCCTTGGTTCAATGTGAATATCACTGGCGCCACTCCGGATCGCATACTCGATGAGTAAATTAACAGTCTGGGCAATCGGGGAGTCTTCACTGAGGTCTTCGGCACTGACATCTTCTGTCGCTGCCTCTTCTTCCTCTTCGCTGATAACCTGCGTGAGTTCACTACTGATGTTTCCACGGTAGAGATCAAGTGCTGACTGAATTTGACTGACCGGCGCAACATAGACCTTGATTGCATCACCCAGTTGTTTTCGCAGGAAGTTAATCGCCGGAATGTCATCTGGGTCTTCCATGGCCAGGAGCTTCGTCTCATCTTCATCGACACCGAATAGGATGACTCCGTACTGCCGGGCGATATGTTCTGGAATCAGCTTCAGAACGTCCTTTTTTATCTCTTTTGGATTGAGGTCAGTGTAGGGTATATCAACTTCATCGGCGTAAAGCTGGGTTAGGTCTTTTTCAGATATGAGACCGTTGCCAATGACAAGGTCTTGAAGCGGCTTTTTCTCTGTTTTCTCTTGTTCCTTGAGCGCACTCAATTGGTCAGCGGCAATTCTGTCTGCCCCCACCAACAGTTTTTCCACCAATGCATCAGATATGCGCATAGTTATGCTTAGTATAGCAAAAGCTCAAGCATAATATAGGCGAAATATATTTCGTCTCTTGATATAATAAGAAGTAACAGGTGGACAAAAATCGGACCTTCACACTTTTGTGCCACGACACGCTTAGCCTACCTGGCTGCAAATCGTTTTATTTCTCTTAAGTGTAGTATTTACTACCCTTCGATAAATTAAACAATTTTCGCTATAGTTAGGGCAAAGCCTGTCATTGACACCAAGATGTGAAGGGCCGATTAATCAAGGAGGGTATACAGACATGGCAGCGAAAAAAGACAAGCCACTAAAGACAATGACTGATGCAGAATCAGAGGGCAAGACCAAGGCGCTCGGCCTTGCATTAGAATCTATCGAGAAGCAATTCGGCAAGGGCTCTATTATGAAGCTTGGCGAGGCGCACAAAGTAAACGTAGAGACGATCCCAACGGGTGCATTATCGCTTGATCTTGCGCTTGGCGGCGGTATTCCAAAGGGCCGCGTGGTTGAGATTTATGGTCCAGAAAGTTCTGGTAAGACGACACTAACGCTTCATGCAATTGCAGAGGTGCAGCGCCAAGGCGGCACTGCTGCATTTATCGATGCAGAGCACGCGCTTGATCCAGCCTACGCAAAACGTATTGGTGTTGACGTAGAGAACTTGCTCCTTTCACAGCCAGACAACGGTGAGCAGGCGCTCGAAATCGTAGAGACTTTGGTCCGTTCAAATGCAGTTGATCTGATCGTTGTTGACTCTGTTGCGGCATTGGTTCCACGTGCAGAAATCGAAGGTGACATGGGTGATTCATTGCCCGGTCTTCAGGCCCGCCTTATGAGCCAGGCACTCCGTAAGTTGACCGGTGTTATTAACAAGTCAAAGGCGACAGTTATCTTCATTAACCAGATCCGTATGAAGATCGGTGTTATGTTTGGCAACCCGGAGACTACAACCGGTGGTAATGCGCTGAAGTTCTATGCATCTGTCCGTATGGACATTCGCCGTATTTCACAGATTAAACAAGGCGATTCGGTTGTTGGTAACCGGACCCGTGTAAAGGTAGTCAAAAATAAGATCGCTCCGCCATTCCGTGAAGCGGAGTTCGACATTATGTACAACCAGGGTATCTCAACCGCTGGTGACGTGCTTGACCTTGCTACCAACCGTAACCTAGTTGAAAAGGCCGGCGCTTTCTACAAATATAATGGCCAGACCATCGGCCAAGGACGCGAAGCTGCCAAGGAATATCTGAAGGAAAACTCAGAAGTCCTCACAGAGCTTGATCAAAAAGTCCGCGAACTAGCTGCAGCGGAGTAGAGACTTACGATGACAGATCAAGAATCAGAACAACTCATGCTACCTATACCAATCAGGGAAAATAGAGAAGTATGGTGGATGAATGTCAAGCAAGTACAGTCACGCAGTCGATTCTTGCGCAGAGCGATTTTCCGCAAAGAGTTCGTATATAACGACAGGAGCATTCAGCCGTCAATAACAAGAATCGCGACAAGCGAGATAGATAATCTCGAAGATCCGGACTTACGTTATGCGCTGCGCTTCCATGAGGCTGCTAGGACGGTGGGGCATTTTGTGACTATAGAGGCAACCAGTGAGGGCGTAAGTAGTACTCTAGTAGAAGCTACTTATTCCGGGGTTACGGGGAAGACTCAGGATACTTTCATGCAAGATCTACGTCGGCAGGCGCCACTGCCCGAAGTTCCTGGTATGACCGTCGGTCTTGTGTACGGTCAAGACGGCGACCCAGATACACATTTCTGGGTTCCATCTCGCTAGATTATGAAGATTACGCAGATCAAACAGCAGGTTAAGCGAGCTGACCGGTATTCAATTTACTTGGACGGGAGGTATTCTTTCTCATTGGGAGAGCATGAGCTTTTGAAGCTAGGGCTCCATTCCGGACAGGAATTAACAGAGGAAGAACTGGCATCCTATCAGGATGAATCGGCGTTTGGTAAGTGGTTTGATAAAACGCTTAACTTGTTAAGCTTTAGGTTACGTAGCGAGTGGGAGCTACGTGATTACCTGAAAAGGAAAGACTGCCCCCCAGAGATTTCTGACAGGATACTTAACAAGTTAAGCGTTAATGGTTATGTCAATGACGAGCAGTTTGCAAGGCGCTGGGTAGAAAATCGCCGCTTACTCAAGGCAACAAGTCGTCGACGCCTGTCGCAGGAACTTAGACAAAAAAGGATCAGCACCGATATTATTGATAAAGTCCTTGCGGAAGACAAGGAAGATACCGACGAATGCGAGGTGCTCCGACAATTGGTAGAAAAGAAACGTGGTCGATATCCTGACCAACTGAAGCTCATGCAATACCTGGCCCGCCAAGGCTACGGCTACGATGATATCAAAAGTGTCCTATCAGAATCTGTTGAGTAGCAACACGTTTATGTATACAATCACGTGTAATGAGCGAACCGTTTAAGCCAACCACCAGATTGAAGATCTTTATGCCGGTGGCAGCTTTGTTTGGTTATTTTGGCTTCTTTGTGCTTGCAATCTTTTTGGCTGGCAGTACACCGCTGCGCGTAATTTGCGCGCTCTTTACCTTTGTCATGTGCGTTCTGTGGATTATTGCTCGGCTTCAGCTCGGCGATGCGCCGGCCGAAGACCGCTTGATTACGTCCGGGCTTTACGGCGAGGTTCGCCATCCTATCTACTATGCGTCGACGCTAGCATTCTTGGGATTTACGGTATTTATACTTATTTGGACGCCAATTATTCTCGTGCCATTTGCGGCACTTGTTGCATTTATGGTGGTAAGAATTAGACGAGAAGAGCGTGTCCTAAAGGCAAAACTTGGACGCCGGTATGCTCGCTATAAACAGCGCACTATCATATAGCAGGCGCTGGTGCGGTCAGGCCTGACTTACTGGTTTTCTCTATCTCTTTGATAATAACGCGTCGATCGGTCACCTCTACAATTTCTGTCCGATCAATGGCTAGCTGATCGCTACTCAGGCTTTTGAGTAGGGATCGTTCAACATACAGTTTTTGAATAAAGAAGGCCTGGTCATCTACCGCGTAGTCATTAACCTTACCGAGCTTGTGCTTTTTGGCGGTCTGAACAGGCTTCCCAACTAATTCATAGCGCAGCTCTATGACGCTCTGTAATCTTATAAGTTCGTCCGGTTCTGAAAGCACATCATAATCGTCCACGACAATACCTGCCGGAATTATGTCGCGAATATCTTGCGTGAGTAGTATCAGACGCTGCCTACTGCGTGAATCGATACAATAAAAGCCCTCAATTTTAAGATTATGAGGATTGATGATTGCGGCTTCGGTTCGGGCGATTGTACCGCCGGTCCTCAGGCTGACAACGGGCTGATTCACGAGTGATCCACTAAGCTTTAACATAATGTGCTTATTATAACCTAGGAGCGGAAGAAAAGAGGAGCTTGCTCATCTTTTCTGAGCACCGCAGGTTTCAGCGCGCAAGCGCTATAGCGTCGTCGTATAGATAAAAACGGAACAAAAGTATGCTTGCCTGCTGCGCGGTGATACCTCTTTTGCTTGCCGCGGCATACACGGCTTATGTAGTATATGAGTAATGAATACAAAAGAGTTGGTGCTTTCATCTGATGGCACTGAAAAGACGGAACAAATCGCCTCATCTATCGGTGCCCGGCTTCGGGGCGGCGAAATCATTGAACTGTCGAGTGATCTCGGGGGTGGTAAGACGACGTTTACGAGGGGACTCGCAAAGGGTGCAGGCAGCAATGATGTAGTCGCCAGCCCAACTTTTACAATCAGTAAGGTGTATGCTGCACCTCAGTTTGAGATATACCACTTTGATTTTTACAGATTACCCGATGCTGGCCTGATTGCACATGAAGTAGAGGATTTAATTGGTGATCCGCAGGTAGTAATTGTGGTCGAGTGGGGCGGTGCAGTTGAACATGTTTTGCCAAGTAATAAGGTGAATATTGAAATTTCACGAACTGGTGATGAGGGGCGTACTTTGAAAGTAACCTATCCCGAAGAACTCTCGTATTTACTGGAGGATCTATGCTAATACTTACTATCCGAACCGACAAGCCTGAATCTGAAATTGGTCTCTATAACGAAACGGACCAGGTGTTTTACGAGTCGTGGCAGGCCCACCGCCAACTGGCCGAAACAATTCACCAAAAGTTAGTAGATATGCTAACAGCTCAAGGCTATACGCTCGAGGATATCGGGGCGGTTGCGGCATATAATGGCCCGGGTAGTTTTACGGGTCTGCGTATTGGCCTGTCAGTCGCAAATGCGTTGGCCGCAAGTTACGCGCTGCCAATTGTAGGCGAGACGGGCGAAGACTGGCAGATGTCTGCCATCAAAAGATTACTTGATGGCCAGTCAGAGCAGTTTGTGGTTCCAGAATATGGTGCCGACGTCCATATTACGCCGCAGAAGAAGTAGTGTATAGTAGAGTTAGCAAAAGAGTCTTTGTGCCTGCTAGGTGGAGTAATGCAAGAGCCAACAAAACACACAAGAGTTACGAGAAGAGAGCCGGGTCGCCGCTATGTATCACATAGTCCGCTTGCTCGTGCCGGAGGAGATATAAGTGCTCCTCATCGAAGTCATTCGAGTAGCCAGCCGCCTAAAGCTAGCCATGTAGATAGTGCCAGTGTGCCTAAAGCGAACGTACCTCGCCAAGTATCAAGTGTTAAGCCTGCTATGGCCCGAACAAAGCGGTCAATGGTTCTCCGCCGTCAGATGGTAGAGCGTGCAAAAGAGCAAAAAGCTAAGGTTAAAAAAGAGCGCAGTCTGCATTTTCTGTGGTACATCTTTGCATTCGCGGTTATTGGCGCGTTTTGTGTGGTTGTATGGTCATTCAGAGAGGCGTTGCCGTTTGATCTTGAATTCTTTAAGCAAAAGAATGAGGCAGTTAATTCGGTTGAACCTGTGTCCAAGGAAATGGCAACGCTTGATGAATCGCCGGTATCTGAGGCGGAAATCGAATCAAATGTTGTGGCTGCTGATGCGCCAAAGACACTTAAAATTCCGAATCTTCAGATTGCTGCACGTATTCGACAGGTTGGTACGACACTGAGCGGTGAACCAATTGCTCCAAAAAATATTAATGATGTCGGGTGGTACGAGGGCAGTAGTCGTCCGGGTGCAGACGGAGCGGTGCTTTTGAATGGTCACCTGGCGGGTCCTACAAAAATGGGTATTTTTACCGACATCCAAGCGCTCCATGTTGGCGATGAAATTATTATAGAGCGTGGTGATGGCCATGTAATTACGTACGCGGTAGAGCGAATTCAAGAATATACCGGCGGTCAGATCGATATGAGTGCGGCAATTTCGTCTATTGACCCGGCTAAGAAAGGGCTTAATCTCGTGACGACACTCAACAAATTTAGCGGCACAGAAAAACGTATTATTGTTTTTGCGGTCCAGCAGGATAAATAAACTTTAACTTCCTGCGTGCTGCCTGTATACCTTCGGTTACTGCACAATGCTCAGAAAATTGAAGTGAACTTCATTTTCCTCCGCTTTGCTTGTATACCCTTTGGGTTACGGCGCATCGTTCGGAAAACTGAAGCGAGCTTCGTTTTTCTGCACGATGCTTGTATAGTTAAGAGAGGATAGATACTGATACTTCAAGTTATTCTTCCGATACTACAAAAATTTTTGAATTTCTAAGAATTACCCTTTGGCTAATGAAGTGATAGTGATCGCCAACACACGGAATTCTTAGTACCAGATAAGAGGTACATCATGGAACCAATCACCTTACTACTGGCCTTAGCCGGTATTGCTGTTGGATTTGGGGCAAGCACTGCGACATCAAAGCGCAAGCTTGGCTCAGCTCAAGAACAGGCAGACAAAGAACTCGCAAAAGCTAAAAAAGCGGCCGATAAGCTGGTTCAAGAGGCCAGGGAAGAGGTAAATAAGGCAAATGAGGAAGCTCGCCAGCTAGAGAAAACTCGCCGCAAAGAGCTCAAGGATCTCGAGCAGCGTTTGCTTGACCGCGAAGTTGCGCTTGATAAAAAGCTTGATGACATCGATAAGCGAGCTCAGTCACTACGCAAGGCTGAGGACGAGGTCGAAGGACTCAAGAACGAAATTCGTGACATTCGCGTTCGCCAGCAGGAAAAGCTTGAAAAGATTTCTAAACTCAGCAAGACCGATGCAGCTGAAAAGCTTATGCAGATGACAGAACGCGATATCCGTAACGATCTAACTGGGCTCGTAAACAAGCTTCAGAACGAAGCAAAAGAACTCGCTGAGGAGAAGGCCGGCGCTGTGCTCGTAGAGGCAATGGAGCGCATGGCCAGTGAAGTAACTGCTGACCGCACGGTTGCTTCAGTTAAACTCACTGACGACGAAATGAAGGGCCGTATTATCGGTAAGGAAGGCCGTAATATCCAGGCACTGCAGCGTGCAACGGGTGTCGATATTATGGTTGATGATACTCCCGGCATGATTATTCTCAGCAGCTTTGATCCGGTCCGCCGTGAAGTGGCTCGCCAGACACTTGAGATGCTTATGAAGGATGGACGTATTCATCCAGGTCGTATCGAAGAAATCGTTGAAAAGGCACAAAAAAATGTCGAAAAAGATGTTATGCGTGCTGGTGAAGATGCTGCCCGCGAAGTCGGTATTATCGGTATTCCAAAAGAGGTTCTGCACCTACTCGGTGAGCTGAAGTATCGTACGAGCTATGGCCAGAATGTGCTTAAGCACAGCACCGAAATGGCACACATGGCCGGTATCATTGCCGAGCAAGTTGGCGCTAACGTAAAGACTTCTAAGTACGCTGCCCTTGTGCATGATCTCGGCAAAGCTTTGACACACAAAATGGAAGGCAAACATCACCACATCAGCGGTGAGATGCTCCGTAAGTACGGTGCTCCTGAAGAAGTTGCACTTGCTGCAGAGCAGCATCACGATGACGTAGAAGCAACCAGCACGGAAGCTCTTATCATCCGCGTGGTTGACGCAATCAGTGCTTCCCGTCCGGGCGCACGAAATATTAGTGCGGAAAACTTTGCAGAGCGTATGCGTGATCTTGAAAACATTGCAAACGGCTTCCCTGGAATCGATAAATCCTATGCTATCAGCGCCGGACGTGAAGTTCGTGTGTTTGTTAAGCCTGGTGCAGTTGATGACCTCACGGCTATCAAGCTTGCGCGTGATATCGCGACCAAGATTGAAAGCACCATGCAGTACCCAGGTACCATCAAGGTTAATGTCATCCGTGAAACCCGCGCCATCGAATTCGCCAAGTAGGCTAGTAGCCAACTACGATACCTACCTTTTTGATATGGATGGTACTGTTTGTGACACCTTTGAGGTCTGGCTAGGGATAGTTCAGAGTACTCTTGGGGAGTATGGTATATCTGCCGAACGGAAGACCATTATTAGAAAGGTCTTTGGTAATTCCAGAGAAGGCTTGGTGGATTTAGGTGTTCCTGAAAGCGCTTTATTATCTATCTTTGCGTCGTGGGATGATGCCGCCCAAGAGTCTATGAAATACGTAGGGTTATATGAAGGGGCCGAGGAATTCCTATACGACCTGAAGTCACAAGGCAAAAAGCTTGCTCTGGTCACCGCTACAGTAAGGCGAACAGTAGATATCATAATTGGTGCGAATAAGCTTGAGGATGTATTTGATGTAGTTATATGCGGGGATGAGATGAAGGAACAGAAACCTAGCCCGGAAGCTTTGCACAGAGCAATGCTCCTGCTCGATACTAGTCCTGGCCGAACCTTGATGCTGGGCGATTCTGAAAAGGACCTGCTCGCAGCAAGAAATGCAAACATTGATAGCCTTCTTTTTGCACCACCCGAACATAAGAAATTCCATGATTTTAGGGAGCTCAAAAGTCATGCGCCTAAATACATAATATCTTCCTGGAGAGAATTATTATAGGCTATGAGGAGAGATAGATGAAAATAACCAAGCTTGTTCATTCTTGTGTTTTAGTCGAATCAGAGAATGGGAATGTACTGTTTGATCCAGGTATATTCAGCTGGAACAGTGGCCTTGTTTCCGTTGCCAATTTGCCGCAGCTTGATGCTGTGGTCGTGAGTCATGCGCATCCAGATCACTGCGGTGAACCATTTGTTCGTGCACTAGCCATAAAGTATCCGCAGGTTCAGTGGTTCGCGCCATTGGATGCTCATGAGACGCTGAAGGCGTGGGGTGTTATCCATGTGTCCAACACGTCATTGGATAATTTTCAGGTAGAGCAGGGTAATCATGCGCCAGTTGAGCCATTTGGCAAACAGGTGCAGAATTTGCAGACAAATTGGGACGGCGTGATTACTCATCCAGGTGATACACATGATATTAAAAAGACAAATCCGATACTTTTTATGCCGTTTCAAGCCCCATGGGGTACAACAATCAACGCCATAGAGGTCGTAAAAAAACTGCAGCCCAAATACGTTCTACCCATTCATGACTGGATGTGGAATGATGTATGGCGCGAGGACGCATACGGCCGCCTTGAGGCTATATTCAAAGATGGCCCCACTCAATTCCTGCGACCAACTGATGGTGTATCTATAAAAGTAGATTTATAGATACAAATATTGTATAATATATAAATTATGACACAGTTTAATCGCAGCGGCGAGCAGTTTTTTCCGTTTGGCTACCCTGGTATTGACTTATATTCACAGGGCGGCAGAGAGGATACAAAAGCTGCAGAATCAGGGCTGTACTATCGATCAAGAGTTGCGCCTGATTTGTCCCAGGCTATAGATAAATGCCTAGATGGGACTTCTAGCTTTGCCGATATGAGCTTTGATGCATTGCAGGCATGGAACGAAAGTGCTTGGAAAGTTCCACATGGCACGCTAGCTGCGAGCACTCGCTTTGCCGATAAACTTGGCGAGGAGCTCGACGAGGCAGAGCAAGCACTTGAAGAGTTTCGGGATACTCGTGACAATAGACATTTAATCGAAGAGATTGGAGATGTCGGCTGGGGCATAAATGCGCTTGCGAGTAATGGGCGAGCAGTGATTAGTGACAGCCTAAAGGACCGGGTCTATTCGTATCTTACAGGGACACGCATTTATACAGAGTCAGGATCATTTGACTATCCGGATTGGTACGACGAGGCCGCTAAATTTGTTGTACGACGCGGTCCTCTTAACATTGGTGATGTTGATGCTTTGGTGGGGGCTGGATTTGTACCGCAGCATAGCCCAGTTATGAATTTATATGAGCCAGAAAAAATATCACCTACACATGAGCTATGTTGGAATTTCAAGTTTTATATACCTGCCCTTAGAAGTCTTAATGAGCAACTCCATGGTAGTGAAACATACATTCCTCATGATAATGGCGAGCACATCAGCCACGAAATTGGTAAGATCGCCGCTGAGGCAACTCTTCGAATAGCAGCTATCGCACACTATGCGGGCAGTAGTTTTGAGGAAGTAGTGTCTTTGAATATTGCTAAGATTAATAATCGTATAACACTTAATATTATTGATAAAAGTGATGGTGAACGTACGTAAAACGCTTAGAATATAGATAATGACTAAAATTGCGAAGACACCTAATATCACTCGGGATACAAAGATTCTCAGCTTTGATCTAGAGACAAATAATCTCCATGGCACGCCCTTTGCGATTGGTGCTGTCGTGATTGATGGACACGGAAAAGTTCACGACACATTTACGGCAAGGTGTCCTATTATTGGCGAAGTTGATCCATGGGTGCAGGCTAATGTGTTGCCGGCGATCAAGGACATGCCAGAGACGCATGGCAGCTATGCAGATATCCGGGAGGCATTTTGGCGCTGGTATGTATCAGCAGAACAGTCATCTGATTATGTGCTGGTAAGCAATGGCTATCCAGTGGAATATCGCTTTTTGATTGACTGCCAGGAGGCAAATTTGGATGAAAGATATTGGCAGCACCCATTCCCGATCCTCGATTTAACCTCTATTTTGATCGCAAAAGGTCATGATTCTGGGCTGAACAAGAGTCAGATTCGTAAAAATGTTCGTAAGGATGCGAGCTTCTCTCAGCATCATCCATTTGACGATGCAAAACTAGCCGCATTAATGGCATTTGAGGCCTTTGGAGTTCGCGCATAACAAACCTCTAGAAATTTATAAGCCTATCTGTTAGAATTACTCAAGTCTACAGAATTTCGGGGATTGGCGCAGTTGGCTAGCGCGCGCGGTTTGGGACCGCGAGGTCGAAGGTTCGAGTCCTTTATCCCCGACCAAGAAAAAACGATTCTCTTCCGAGAGTCGTTTTTTCTTTGCCTGAGCTAAAAGATACGGACCTTCTACCCAAGATTTTGCCATAGCAAAAGATTGAAGGTCGAACGGTTCGGTCTGCAAGGCTGCGCACAGGAATTCATTCTGAGCACAGCCGTAGAAGTGCCCTGTCCTTTATCCCACGCCAGGGGGTTTTACTGAGGAGTATAATTAATATGCCTACATCGATAACGATATGCAAAGGAGGGAATATGAATAAGATAGCAGAGAAACTTGCAGAGATTTTTGGTTCTGGCCCTTTTATATTATTCCATGTAGTGTGGTTTACTCTTTGGGTTGTCTCTAATATATTTCTGAAATTTGACCCGGAGTATTCGCTCTTAACAATTATCGTTAGTCTTGAAGCGATATTCTTGGCGCTTTTTATATTAAGGGCGGAGAATATTCAGTCTGCTCGTCTTGAGCGAAAAATTAAGGAAGATTTAAAGAAATCAAAAGACGAGAAAAAGGTCAGCGAAAAGATACTCAGAAAGATAGACAAAAAATAGTATCAGCAGTGCCGTTACTAAGCATTGCCTCAATACACAATTTACTAAGCTGTGCATTATAATAGGCAATGATGATACTGAAAATTGCTGCAGTTGTAGGCGTTATTGGACTAGTTTTATTTATTGGACAGTGGTTGATAGGACGCTATAGCAAAGATAATGAGCAGCTGAGGAAGCTCGTCCATGTGCTACATGGTAGTGGTATCGCAGTTTTAGCTTTCTTGGTGCCGCTTGATGTTGTGGTGGGTATTGAGCTATTCATTCTGGTCTCAATGTTTATCGCCAGGTACCTATTTGAACATTTCAGTCGTATTGCCTGGATCCGTTACTGTGGCCAGGTATATAACGTTGGCCGAATATCCTATGGGGAATTCTTTTTCCCGCTAAGCGCAGTCGCGCTGGCGTATTTAGCCGATTCCAAGTGGGAATTTGCCGCAGCAATGTTAATACTTGGTGTTGCTGACGCCGTTGCCGCACTGGTAGGCAAGAAATACGGCAAGAAAAATGGCTATCTTGTATTTGGCCAGAAGAAATCAATTGCCGGATCTTCGGCGTTTTTTGTAGCAGCTTTCTTTATTATTCTAGCTTTCTCAGTACTTCACGGCGCGGCACTTGGGGATGTGGCCTTCGGGGTTGTTGTACTCACCGCCGGACTTGTTACGATTGCAGAGAACCTAGGTGTGTACGGTAGCGACAACCTGCTCATACCGATTGTCGCGGTACTGCTACTGAATAGATTCTAAGCTTTAGCCCGGAAGCTTCCGTGGGCACGAAGGGCGTTGACGATAACGATAACATCAACAAGCTCCTGGATTAACGCACCTTGGACCGCGGTGAATTTGCCGGTAGAAAACGCAACCATCAGTCCGATGCTAATCACGATACCAATAAGAACACTTTGCTTGGCAATGAACATGGTTCGTTTTGCCACTTCGACACTGGTCGCGACGCGGGATATATCATCGTGCATAATAACGACATCTGCGGTTTCGCTAGCTGCTGTTGAGCCGCGGGCGCCGAGTGCAATACCAACATCTGATGTGGTCAGCACAGGTGCGTCGTTAACACCATCTCCAACAAATGCAACAGGGGCAGTCATTTCCTCAATGGCAGTCATTTTCTGGCCAGGGAGGCAGTCTGGATATACATCAGTGATATTGAGCTGCTGCGCAACTGCGACAGCTGTCGCTTCGTTGTCACCCGTAATAAGCGCGAACTTCTTGACACCAGCCTTACGAAGACGCCTAAACATACCCTTGGCCTCGTGTCTAATTTTATCGGTAAATGTCACGATGCCGGCAAGTTGATTTCCAATCGCTACGTAGGTAACAGTTTGCTTGAAGTCTTCTGCCTTGATGTTTGCTGGGATCTCAATACTGGCTTCAGCAATAAGATTGCGGTGGCCAGCTAAGACGGTTTTGCCGCTGATTCTGCCTTGGAGTCCGTGGCCGGCCAGTTCGGTAACTTGCTTGGCGCCTTGGACCTTAATTTTTTGCTTTACTGCATAATCAGTAATAGCTTTCGCAAGGATGTGGTTGGAGTTTTGCTCAAGCGCTGCCGCTGCCTTAATAACCTCTTCCTTAGTGAACTTATTGTAGGTTTTTACGCTATCTACCACCGGAAGGCCTTGCGTTAAAGTACCTGTCTTGTCAAAGGCAATCGTTTCAATTGCTGCAAGCTGCTCAAGCGCAGTACCTGTCTTGATGATAACGCCGTTTTTGGAGGCGCGGCTCATGCCTGAAATGATTGCAATTGGCGCGCCAAGTAGTAGTGGGCAAGGGGTTGCAACGACAAGTACTTCTAGGAAGCGCATGGCATCACCGGAAATAAACCAAGCTGCGCCGGCGATCATGAATGAGATTGCCGTGAATGGCACGCTATAGCGGTCAGCAAGACGTACAAAAGGAGATTGGCCATTTGTGGCATTCCGGACGAGCTTGATGATTTGTTCGTACTGACTGTCTGCTGCGGTATGTAGGGCCTTGATGGTAATAACGCCGTCGATGTTGATTGCACCACTCAGTACCTCGTCACCCTTGGCTTTCGTGAGGGGTACGCTTTCGCCGGTAATAGTCGCTTCGTTAATGCTGGTTGTGCCCTCTAGGATGATGCCGTCAACAGGAATGACCTCGCCCGGAAGTACTGATAGCTTGTCGCCGACCGTAATTGTCGAAACGCGAATATCAGTAGTTTTGCGTCCTTTTACAAGGTGGGCTTTTTTAGGCCTGTGGGCGAGGAGGCTCGTAAGTTCATTCTTAGCACGCTTCTCGGCGTAATCTTCAAGCGATTCACCACCGGTTAGCATCAAAACGATGATGATTGCAGCCCAGTATTCCCCAAGGATAATGGAGGTTACAATAGCGGTCAGGGCGAGTACGTCGATGCCAAAATGTCCGCTCCGCAGTGTTTTGACCATATCAACCGCCAAGGGTATGGCTACGATACCTGCTGCAATCGCAAGTACCCAGTGCGCTGCCGTGTCTAGGCCGCCCAGGTCAAGTCCTGCTCCGATAATTGCAGCGGTAGCCGCAAAACTAAATTCTCGATACTCCTTTAAAAAACGCCTGATACGCTTCAGCATATTTACCCTTCAAAACTTACTTATCTTTACGGTTTATTATATCAGAATCGATCTGTTAGAGCTGGCGCTTACTGCGGTTTACTCGAAAATCATAAGTAAACTTCTGTTTTCTCCGTTAACCTTGTATACCCTTCGGTTACGGCGCGATACTCGTAAAGTTGAAGTAACATTCACTTTACTCCGTTTCGCTTGTATAGCTGCGCTTACTACGAAGTACTCAAAGAGATGAAATAAATTTCCCTCTCCTCCGTTCTTCTTGTATAATATCCAAGTCTTCGGATATAAGCGGGTGTGGTATAACGTTTATTATTCCTGCCTTCCAAGCAGGCGACGAGGGTTAGACTCCCTCCACCCGCACCAATATGATAATGGTTCTCATTCCAAAACAGGGGTGAGAGCGCACCAATTGGGCCGCATTGGTACACACCGAGGCGGCTTTTGCTTTGTCCCCGTTTCGGCCCACCTCTGTAGACGGGTTTGAATCGCATTAGGGTGCGAGCGCATCGGTACAAGTATTTCCGACAACAGTCGCCAGGGGTGGATGTACCGACGCCACGCTACTCGGCTGCCTGAACTCTGAGTAGATACTTTGGCCAATCCGTCGCGCCGGCAAGCACGCCAGAGGTCTTCATGATCTTCTTACGCCAGAACTCAGCGCGGTTGGGATTAGCTTCCACCTCCTCTCGGATTACAAATAGCTGCAATCCTGACACTAGACAGTGTCCGCGACTCTTGGAGTACTTCAGCATCTGATCCGGAAAGTCTTCGGCGGGCCGCTCATCCAGTGCGGTTTCTCTCCACGTGTTTACGACTAGGATTCCCTTTGGGGCCTCGCCAGATTCTTCCATTTCCGAAGCCACCCACTTCTCAAGTTGGGCAGCATGCTTCTCAGCGGCGCTCTTTCCGACACCCTTTACTTCCACGACGGCTTTTCCCTCGGGGAAGGCGACCTTCCAGTCATTACGGTAGGTCTTGCCATAAGCTTTATAGATAGTATAAATATAGAACCCCTTTCGTAAAAGCAGTACACTTTAAGGAGTTATGAGTAATGTTAGAAAAATTCCTAGCTACATAGTTCCCGTGCGGCCAATTCAACTGGAAGGACTGCTACTTAAACCGGGGAGTCCTGTTACGGTTTCTGACGACTGGAATAGGGAACATTTTTGTGGATCCATAGAGGTAGAGTCGCTAGACTCAAGCGGAAAGATTGGAAAGTGGATATATTTCCACTCACTACTTGCTGAAAGCTGCCTTCCAGTTTACTCCTTCCAAGCATTCGGTCATGAAGCTAGTGATTTCAATACATTGGATTTTGACCCAAAAAAATACCCTAAAGTCACACCTCGCGAAATCAATTTTGAGCCGGATGACGTACTCCCCGCAGTTTATTTAAGCAGTGAGCCTGAGCCTACAGTTAATTACGGTGACATTTATAATACTTACCTTAGTTTAGGTGAAAAATATCTAGTGTCTTTGAAAAATTACCTCCTGGCAATAGATATTGACTTCAACAAGCGACTGAGGAGCATAAACCCCGCTTATTGGCAGGTTGTGATGTTTATATCTGCGATGGAAGCTCTGCTCCCACCGCCAACATACTGCAAAGGAACTTGCGAGGTCTGTAAAAAGGGCCTTCACCACCCACTTAGGGATGCGGATCAAGACTGGAAGAATTTGATTTTTGGAAATATAAAGGATAAGGCTATTAGAAAGCAGTATCGACTTATTTTTGATGTTGCTCGTAGAGAAATTAGAAATCATACCGTTCATAACGGATTGATGCCATCATTGATCATAGGTCAAGGCTCATTGGCTGATGGTGTGACGGAATTTACGACCAAAAGGGCAATTGAAGAATACCGCACTGAGAACTATTCACTCGAGAGTCTCGTCGAACAACTGAGGCAGATGTGTCGCTACGTCCTACTAAATCAAATCACCGGTTCTTTCATATTTCCTGAACTTAAAGGCATAGAAGTACATAGTAAGACAATCTCCAATATCACATCCTCAAACTTTACCTTTAAGATGGATTTCTAGGATTAATAACATGAAGCTCAGCAAAATTGTATTAGTGACAGATAACCCTTCTCTAGCCGCCTCAATTTCATCCGGTCTTGCGGAAACTGGTACTTATTTTCCCGTACTAGAAGGGCCTCGGATGCTGCGACCTGATGCTGATAACGAAGTTATCCGCGTTGCAAATGCCATACACAGCCTTCAGCCTAAACTAGTGCTTTATGGTGACATGAGTGAAGAGGTTTCTTCGCAGATTGCAGAAATAATAGATATACCTTTCCAACATGTAAGCAGTAGTGATGATTTGGGACAGTACACGGAGATTAAAATACCGGCACAAACCCCTACTTTGCTGGCAGCTCCAGAGCTTCATAGAAATTTGCGGGGCCAAGGTAATACAAAAAAAGTGGTTATATGCGAATTTCGTCCTGATGACCCTACGTCAGTCATTGCAGCAAACTACGCCATCGCGCATGATGCCGACTTTTTTCTCATTGATGTACCTAGTGACATAAAGAAGAAAGCCATAGCAAAGCTAAATGCTATCTCGGGTACGCCCCATGCAGATATTAGGCAAATTGACATTGATGCACTGATAGAAATGCTTAGGGAACTCCTGCCAGATATAAAATGGGATAACTATGAGCAAGCAGTCTACATAACCGATGAGCTTCCGCTTGGGCTATGTATGCCAGACCTGCCGGCAGTTCATACATACATTGTTAATGTTGGTCAGCAAATAGTCAGAAATATATATGACGGAAACTATGCGTTAGGAAAAAGAGATGGTGTTTTTGGGCTTTTTTGTCAAAACACCGACAAGGATTTTGACACTAAAAGAGAACGCAAAGCGGCTGATGCAGCATTGCTAAAAACAGGCGGTATCTTCAGGAAGATGACTACCTACAATGCTGCACTTAATGATCTAATGCTTGAAACTATTCCTTATGATGTGCTCTATGTTGCCACACACGGGGGTCAAGTCGAGGGATTGGAAAACGTATACCAGATCAATGTGGATGATACTTCCCACGAAGTGCTTATACATGAGTCAGCGGATAAGACTACATATAGCGTTTTCGAAATAATTGAAGTGGACGGCGAAAAAGCAGACGGTCCTGGATGGACAGAAATGCACTCAAAGGTAAGAGGCAAGACCTGGGAGCTTTTGTCGGAGGCTAAGTTGCCTACTGCGAGTAGAACGAACGGAACTGTAGATATGCAAAGACGAGAGCTGACTCTAGGATCTGGATCGGGAGCAGGCTCAGCAGGAGCCTTCCACGGGCTGGCCTCTGGCTACAGACCTATGGTTATTGTTAACGCATGTGGATCATGGACCGACATTAGCGCAAGGTTCATTTTTGGCGGTGCTTCAATCTATATAGGCACATGCTGGTCTGTAAGCCATGCTACGGCAATTAAATTTGCAGAGGAATTCTTTAAGCACTTATTTGACGTGGAGGTATATGAAGCATTTGAGAGAGCACGGAGCATCCTATCTGATCAGGACAAACTAGCCTATATCATTAGCGGCACTCTCGAGAATAGGTTTGGCCCTGGCGGTCCATACACAAGAGATGCATTCACATCACTTAAAGGCCGTGTTGATGCAGTGATCGCTAAGCAAAGCGCAAAATTAGCAGAACCCGAAAAGGTGCCTGAAGAGTCTCTAAAATATATTGATCGTGGCATATGGTGTCTTGGGAAATTCAAAGAAGAGCTAGATGAAGTTGACCAGGAGGTTAAAAATAGAAAAAATGGCAAGTCGTAATTTCCACCAGCTTTATGTCAAATCGCTTCTAGTAGATTACTCAAAGGAAGGCGAAAGGTGGGTTAACTTTGTTGCCGAAGAACTCAAAAAATTCGTCCCTGACATGAATGGCCACGGATTACAGTCGAAACCCGCTGACGAAGATTTTCCATACTGGCATTTAAAAATGACATTCCATGGTAATGAAGGTAAAACCATTGATCTACCATATTTGCTCATCTTGCATGGCGGCACAACACCTAATGGTGTTTATGTGGTTCTTGAGTCTGAAACAGATATAACAAAGTCTCAAATTGATATGTGGCTTGAAGTAATCGATAAAGCCACGTTAGAACTCAAGAAGCAACTTGCAAAGCAATTCAAGTGGGAGGCAGTAATTGGCCAAGTCCGGGAAACTGGCAGAAGTGAACACTATTCGCTGAAGTCTAAATCAAAGATAGGTGATCTTACGCTTCGTCCAAATAGAGCTTTGCACACGTCGCTTGACATTAATACGGCGCCTAGATTTAACAGCAGTTCGTTTAATTCGACGTATCCAATTATCATTACGGGTACGGCTACTGGGTATGACTGGACCGAAGCTTCGAAAGAAGCGAGCAGAGATTTAAATAATCTTGTAGCGTTAATATCGATCGCATGGAAGTCTACGTGGCAAATCATTCATTCCCCTCAACCCCAAGGGGCCAAGCCTATCAAAGTTCCAAAAACGGGGATAGGTATTCAGCCGCTGCACTTTCCTGCTATGTGGGCGCAGCGACATAGGAGGACTATACCTAAATGGCTACCTAATGCGTTTAAGAAGATTAATACTGATGAGCATGTGCTTAATGCCATAAATACGTATCATCAAGGTCTTCTTATGGAGGCACAGCACCCCTCATTTGCTTTACTTGCCTTCGTATCCTCTATTGAAACAATAGGCAGAAAGATTAATCGCAACGCAGGCAACAAAAAGAGGTTTATCCTTGGGATTGAGACAGTTGCAAAGTCTAAAACAAAGGCAAAACAAATAGCTGATGCTTATAAGCCTCGTAGTGATACTGCTCACGAAGCGAAGCTTCATGGTAATGAAGATCTGTTTGGGCACGTTGGTCTACCTTCGATTTTCAATCCGGAACCATCTGACTTTTTTGCAATAAGCGAAGTCTCTAGAATTAAACAAGTTAGCCGCAAAGTGCTACTTAAACAATTAAAGCAGCTTTAACCTATGTAAATCCCTACACTTACTTGGATAGTTTGTATTGAGTGTAAGGGACAGTGAGAATCTCTCTCCATCTATCTATTTCATCATCAATTTCGTGCAAAAATTTACCCAGGTATCGCACCACATTTGTATAGTCTAATGCTCAGTCTGCACGTAAGGCTGAGCATTTTTGGTATTATGAAGGAATGAAAACAAGTGATTACTGCGCAACGCTTAGGCTTGAACAAGATATTGAACCCTGGCACATACTTGCTAATTTAGAAGATGCAATACAGAAACAGCTTGCTGAGCTTGGTGATGAATATGTCCTACATGATGGTGTGGCCATTCACAATACTGCGATCGTTGATCCGACCGCAACTATAAAGGCTCCGGCTATCATTGGTGCAGATTGCTTTATTGGTCCTCACAGTTTGCTGCGCGCTGGGGTATACCTAGAGGCTAACGTCAGTGTCGGGCCATCGTGTGAGATAAAGCACGCACTTATAGGCAGCAACTCTTCTTTTGCCCATTTTAATTTCATAGGTGACAGCGTCATTGGTTCGGGGGTTAATTTTGAAGCAGGTGCAATTACCGCAAATCACTATAACGAGAGAGAAGACAAGACAATTTTTGTGCGAGTAGATGGCGAAAATGCACGTATCGATAGTGTGAAATTCGGAGCTTTAATAGGGGACGGGACTAAGGTTGGCGCAAATGCAGTAACCAGTCCTGGTACGCTGCTTGCGAAGAATAGTGTTGTGGGGCGACTTGAACTCATAGAACAGGTATCCAAAATCTAATTTCAAATTCTTAGGATCCATACGACCTAGCAGACTTGCCCAAATGATAAAATTAGAACAGCTACAATGTTAAGAGAAGGGTAGATCATATGGCTAAATACGTAGATGGATTTGTTTTGGTGGTGCCTAAGGGTAAAGAGGCTGAATACGAAGAAATGGCCAAAATGGGTCGTGAGTCGTGGATGAAGCACGGCGCGCTTCAGTATTTTGAGTGCCGTGGTGATGACCTGGAGCAACAGGAAATGGGTGACCAAAAATCACGTGCCTACAAAGAAATGACGGGTGCAAGTGATGATGATAATGTCTGGTTTTCTTTCATTGTGTTTGAATCCAAGGCGCACCGCGATGAAGTTAATGCAAAAGTTATGGCCGAGATGGACGAGTCATACAGTGATCAGGTCGGCTTTGAGATGCCAAACGATATGAGAAAAATGGCGTATGGCGGCTTTGAGGTGGCGGTCGAAGGCTAGGCCGGTCGCTAAGAACTTTGCGTAGCCATTCTTTTCAGGATCTGCTGGATAGTTAGGGGCGTGCGAGAGGTGATATCTTTGCTAAATTGCCGCTCAAGCCATGACATTAAGTCAGTGGTTTTCATGAGTGTATTATCGGTAATGCTGAATAGAACACCGCCGTTATAGCCAATAATAGTATACGGTTTTCCGGCCGGCTGGAAGGGCAGGATAAATTTTGGGTTTGTCGGCCGCTTCATGAATGTCATAAGCAGATATGACTGTGCGGTATGTGGTCTACCGCCAAATGGGTCAATGTCTAGTATGCTCTGCAGCTGTGCTTGACTGCGTACAATAGTTGTTGCCTGGAAGCCAAGTAGTCTTGGCCAGGCTTCCTCGATCATACACTCAAGCCTGAATGGGTCGATTTCATCAGATTCGAATATGATATTGCCACTTGAGATAACGGATTGCACATTTGAAAAACCTAACTTTCTGAGCACCATACAGAGTTTCTCGTTTGTCTTTCGAGGGTCACCCGGTCCAATGCCTCTGATAAGCGCTACATACTGCGTCATGAGTACCAGTATAATGTTTGCAGGTTAAAAGATATACCTACGTACATTCATTGGTAAGCACTGTATATAGACTATGGTATAATCACCTCTGTTATATGTATTAATGCGCCCTGATAGCTCAGCTGGATAGAGCAGAGGACTTCTAAGCCTAAGGTCGGTGGTTCGAATCCACCTCGGGGCACCAAATAAAAAGGTTCGGTCATAAGGCTGGACTTTTTTATTTGAAAATCGAGCGTATACTTGCAGCATGAGAGAGAATGAGTCTGAAACAACACTTGTCAGCTGGAATATATTGCTTGACTACAAACGCCGTAAATTTCCAGTAGACTCCCCACAGTATATTCCCGAGCAAAAGGAGCGAATCGATATCCACGTAGAGACGCTCATGAATATAGGGGTGCCGCTTGATGCAGTTTGCCTACAAGAGGTACAGAACAAGCATGGAGAGTATATCGCAACTCGACTTGGGCACAGGCCGGGTACTTGGTTTAATCACAATACTACTAGACGTGGCGGCGAGCATATAGGTATGTTTGGTACCAAGGTTGCGTCAGTAGAGGAAGTGCAGACTAGGCACGACAAAGTAGCTGTATTCACAAAGATAGGCTCTCTAGCGGTCGTGGGATTCCATAACAGGCATGAGATATTTGGACCGATGCGCTCCGAACAGACTGAAGACTTTTTGGGGCGAGTCGTTGGCCAAGAGTGTGCTGCTCTTATGGGCGACCTAAATGCCGTTGGATGGCAGAAGCCTAATAGGCTTATCAGGGATGCTGGCTTTGTTTCTGTGTTTGAGCTATTGGGGTTGCCAGAGCCGAAGACACACCCCGTTGATGCCTATCGGGATATATTCTACAGTCCCGTAAAGAAGTTGATCCTCCCGCATGGTACTGCCTCTGACCGTATCTACGTGAGAGGCTGCGAGGTGCTTGATGCCGGTGTATTTGAGAGTGATGCGGCTGATCATCGGGGTGTCTGGGCAACAGTAAGACCATCGGTATCGGCTAGCTAGCTATGCAAGCTTTGCTCTTTCTGCGTACCTCTGTTATAATCATCCCGTAAATCGCAAATTGCGAACGTACAAATACATTACTTAACATGTTAAGTATATGGCGGATATAGCTCAGTTGGTTAGAGCGCCTGATTGTGGTCCAGGAGGTCGTGGGTTCAATTCCCATTATTCGCCCCAAAAGAAAAACCCATCCTAGTGATGGGTTTTTCTTTTGGGCTTATGAATAGAACTCACGACCGCAGATTTTGCTCTAGCAAAAGATGCATAGGTCGTGGAGGTCATATTCGAGGACGCGCACAGGTGCTTGCACCGAGCACGCCGCAAGAATATATGAAATAATTCCCATTATTTACATCACACGAAAACTCCCCATATTCTGGGGAGTTTCACATTTTGGTGTTTAATTTTGTTCGCTACGCTTCACGTCCGCGTCGCATAAGCCAGTAGTAGGCTCCGGCACCTAGCCCAAGGATAACTGCCCCCAGGATAAACCACTTGGTATTACCTGAGGCATTGTTCTTGTTTGTTGCTGCACCAAGTGCCTGGCCGTCCTTTTTGTCAGTGTTGGCTGCTTCGTCAGTCACTTTGCCATCGTTACTGGCGTCCTCGGTACTACCAGGAGCGGCGTTGGTGCCAGTAGCTCCTGTATTGGCACCTGCGACTGCCGCCTGTGAGCCATCTGCGGCCGCTGTAGTACCAGTTGCTGCTTGCCCGCTATTACTTACCGCTGTAGTGGTAACAATTGGCTGGGGGCCGTTTACGATGGTAACGCTTTTACTGCTGCTAACCTTCGTCTGGCCTGCATTAACATTATCTACTGATACTTTGTAGGTGTACGTGCCGTTAGCTGGCAGGGAGACGCTAAATACGCCTGAATCACCGTAGGGGTGGTTGAGCGCTTGGTTGCTAACCTCTACATCGTTCTGGAAGAGTTTTACACTGTAAGTATTGTCCGCTTCATTAATAGAAAGTACTTTGTACTCGATATTAAGTGAGCGTTTGGTGTCTGAAAGTGCAGGGGTGTAGAGCTCGACCTTCCATGAGTTAGTTGGTGTTGCTGCCAATCCAGATGTTCCAAATACTACCGCAAGGCTGAAAACACTTGCTACGAAAAGTAATAACTTTTTCATTACTTTGCTCCTTTCTGTTCGCGGCGGACAAGTGTGACAAAGGCCGCTCCTGTGAGGGTTATTGCTATGAGCGCATTAATCAGGGTATTGCTACCGGTGTTCACGAGCTGGGTTATGACGGCTGGTTTTAGCGGAGCTGAAGCTACGGTTACCGTTGTACCTACAAATGGATCATCATCTGAGGTTCGAACATTTGCATATACTGCACCTTCGCCGCATTCAGTCTCTCCGTCTATCGGTACATCGCAGCCCTCTGCGAATGCAATATCTGGGTATGTACCATCACTTACAGCTGATGTGATTAGTGTTTGGTAGGTAAGTGTGACAACTTCACCAGGAAGCATATCGCCAAGTATCCAGACGCCAGGTGAGCCATACGTCGGTTCTGTTGTAACGATGTTTTTGATATTGCCACGCAGGTTGGATACTGCGGTCCAGCTGCCTGGTACGTAGGTGAATCCTTCCGGAGGAAGATCAGTCACGGTTGTGCCGAATACCTTGCCACTTTCTTGTGGAAGGCTCACGGTTAGAGTGTAGGTAACAGTGTCACCCACAACCGTTGCGTTTGGTCGATTATTAACCTTAGTAATATCAAGTACTGCATCACGGTAGTTTCCGACTTCGCAGTTGATGGTTGCGCCTGGGAACTCTGGATAGAGGTAGTACTCATCGTCAATGGTACGGCCAATTTGTCCTTCGCCCTCATCATCACAAGTGATATTGCTGAGGTGCCAGTTGCTGTTTTCTGGAATTGTTTCGGATAGCTCGTAGACATGATCTGTTTTAACGCCGGTAAAGGTGGTGGTGCCATCTTCAAGGGTTGTCTGTGTCTTGTTGTAACATCCTCCATCAAGAACTAGGGCCTGTGCCAAGAAGTCACCAAGCTCTATCTCTTCACATTCTTCCTGTAGGGTGAACTCCCAGTCGGGAAGTAGTGGCTCATCTTCATCGTGTACACCGTTACGGTTTAGGTCGTTGTACTTAGTAACGATAACTTTAGCAGGAGGAGTACAGTGGTTCTCGTAGGCTGCTTGGCCATCTTCGGTCCAGTTAAGGCCTTCGTGGTATGGAGGTACTGGTGGGATAATGTCTCCCCAGTTATCGCCGTTCTGGTTCACACTCGCATCAAAGATTGGACCCTGGTGCTCACCGTAGTGGTCGCCTTGTCCGGCCTCGTTGCCGGCAACGCCGTCAACAGCAGATATTGGCACGGAAATCGTGTTGTATGGATTCTTGACTGCCGCAGTAGCGTGACAGATGGTAATCTTGCGCTGAGCTGTGTTGGTGATGGTACAGCTAGCTTCTGATCCATTGCTCACAACTACATTTTTACATTCACTGTCATCTTTGTCGTAGCCGTATGCTTCGTTTTCTGTTGCAGAGTAGGTGCCTGCATCTAATTCAATGCTGACACTACCTTCGTCGGTAGTTTGGCCGTTTACGAAGTTGTATTCTGTTTCGCTGCCATCGATCTTGAAGCTAAAGTCATCCGCTTCGCTATCACCGCCCTTAACAACCTTGTTAACCGTTAGCTTGCCAGCTTTGTCATCATTGGTGATTGTACAGGTCTTAGTTTCGCCAATTTTTATGCTGCCACTACAATCCTTGCTGAGCGTTTTTGCGTAGCCATTGTCGGCAAGCTCGTCGACACTGTACGTACCTTCACTTAGGTAGACGGTTGTGCCATCCTCGTCGCCCGCAAATTGCGTGCTACTAACGCTGGTGCCACTTACGGTCATTTGGAAGTCGTCAGCTGATTTAGTGCCGCCATTGTCGTTGATGACGTGCTTTTTGACGATCAGCTTAGGCTGAATAGCGGTGTTTGTAATGGTACAAGTAGTGGTGCCGCCGATGTAGCCAACTGCGGTCCAAACGCCATCTACGATGCTACAGTTGTCGCCAGTAAAGCTCGTAAACTCATAGCCATTTTGCTGTGTTTCGGTAACGATGTGCGAACCAGCGTTAAACTGTGTGTTTGCTTGACCGCTCGTAACGCTATTGCCATCTACAAATAGTGGAAAGGCTGACGCAGCGAGAGCAGATCCGTATGGGTTAAGCACTTGTTTAATGATCGTGATGATCGGTGCAATATCACTATTGATGATCGTACAGGTTGTTGTGTCACCTGTCTTTAAGGTGATTTGGTTGTTGGTAACTGTGATGCCGTTAGTACAGCTCCAGTCACTAGCTGAGTATCCGCTAATGCCACCGCTCTCACTGAGAGTATACGTACCGGCCTGGAAGCTAGGACCGCTTACTACATCGTTAGTGCCATCTGCACCAGCACCAGAAAGAGGTGAGGGGCCATTCGCGGTGAGCATCCAGTCTATTGCACTTGCTGTGCCGCCGTGAGTATTCGAGACAATTTTGTTCAATGTTAAGCTTGGTGCAACATCGTCGTTAGTGATGTAGCAAGTGGCATTTTGGCCAAGGTTAAGGGTAATACTGCCATTTGCCGCACAGTCACCGGTCCAGGAGCCAGCACTATATCCAGCACCGCCTGGCAAGATAGCCGCTTCGCTGGCGGTGTGTGCACCGGCGCTGAGGGGAACTGCAGTACTCCACGCAACTTCGTTGGAATCAATTTTACCCTGGAAGTTTGCCGAAGTTGCCGTGCCACCATTGTTGTTAACGACGGTCTTTACGAGTGTTAGTGTTGGACTTACATCGTTATTGGTAATCGTACAGGTCTGGGTCTGGCCTGCTACAACGGTTAGGTTCGCACAGTTACTGTAAGTTGTTGCATAGCCCATTGTGTTGGCTTCTGGTTCGGTAACCGTAAATGGTCCTGATCCGACAGGCAACGTAACGGTCTTTTCGCCGTCAGGGGAGGTCGTTGGGTCGAATGAATATTGGTTACCGCCAAGCGTAAAGTGGAAGTCAGCGTATGTCTTTGTGCCGCCATTATCATTAATAACGTCTTTGACGACCTTAATGCTGCCAGTCTGGAGGGTGTTGGTGAAGATACAAACAATGTCGTCACCGTCATTAGCGGTGAAGCTGCCCTGGCGTGTGTCAGCCCCGGTAGGGGAAGTCGAAATCAGCGCAGTCTGGTTAGTGCCATTGAGGGTGCGGCAAACCAATGTGGTGGTGTAGCCAGCGAGGTCAGTTGGGGCATTTTCGGCCTCTAGCACGGTCACGCTACCGGCACCTACGACGACTTCACCGGTCGTGCCACCATTACCGACATTGTCTGCATAGGTGGTGCCATTGATCTTTAGGTCAAAAAGACCGAGGTCAGTAGTTGGTGATAGAACCTTACGGACTTCAATCTTTGCAGTACTTTTCTTATACACAATACAGTCAGATGGGTCTGAATTAGGCTGACCGGATGGGTAAGAACAGACATCAATAAGATCACCTCCGGCAGTATCGGCTGCAGTCGGTGAACAAGTTGCAGTTAGGTCGTTAGGTGAATTTGAGCCTGCGGCAAATGGCTGGGTAGCCGTTACAGCTAAGCTACAGCTTGAGGTGGCTGGATTACCGGTATTTGCACCTGAACAGCGATCAACTCGCGAGTCGTTACAGGTGTAAATAGTTTTTGTGAAGGCCACTCCATCAGTAGTGGAGACACACAAGGACCTGTTAACAAATCCGTCGCCATCTGTATCAAAGAGCGCACAGCCGTCCAGCGTATTTGCGCCGTTCACAGAGAGTTCGTCCCAGTTCCAGCTAATTGAACCGTTACCAGCATCTTCACAGAAGCGGGTAAGATCCTTCTGGCCTGGCTCGTCATTTGCTTGCTGCTGGTCATTAACACAAACAGGTGCCGCCTCAGCGACAGCGGGGTTAATAAATGGTACGGCAATTGCAGCTACCTGCGCGGCAATAAATAACATTGCAATAGCGCCGCTACTAAGTCTTTGTTTTAGTCTAGCAAAACTAATCTTTTGCATAACGACCTCCTTCACTACATTATGTGAGGCAAGTGAATAGGTCATTTGGTAGGAGAATTCACCCCAGTCAATCGCCAGGATTAGTTAACTCCGCCCCCTAGTCGCTTGTCTGTGTGCTGTTTGTTCTAAACACATTATCCAACCTTACTGAACATTATGCAATATGTTTTATATCCAAAACTACTCAAACTATCTGTGACATAATGTAGATATGAAGGGCGTGATTACCCATAAGCGAATAAACAACATCTTAGGAATACTTGTTATCCTGGCTGCACTGTATATATTTGTACTGCCATTTATGCCTGGAGTAAGCTGGTGGGTCAAGCACGATGCGCCGGTGGTTGGCGCAAAATCGGCTACCGTCTTGCCGGTAACCGACTCGATTCCAGCTGAAAATACGCTTGTAATACCAAAAATTGATCTCCGTACGATTATTCATGACGGTAATATTACAAGTCTAAACAAAGGTGCCTGGCATATACCGGGTACTGGCGAGCCTGACCTCGGCGGTAACACAGTGCTGGCCGGTCACCGTTTTACATATTCTGGTAGCGCCATATTTTATAACCTCGACAAGATACAGAAATCAGACATGATTTACATATACTGGGAGGGCAAGCGCTACGAATATGTTGTTGAGGCAACTAATGTAGTGCCACCAACCGATACTTCATTGGTTGCGCCAACGACTGCCCCCGTCCTTACAATTTATACCTGTACACCGCTCTGGTCTGCGAAGGATCGATTGGTTATAACTGCACGATTGGTGGTGGAATAAATGAAACTTACAGAATGGCACCGAACAATTATCCTGCTGGTACTACTGGCTATCGCGGTAGGGTATATCGTCTATCTAAAGACAGGCTATCAGTCGGGTCTTGAAAATATCTTGAACTAAAGTTCGTGCATAACGGTGATACTTGCGCCAACGCTGTTGAGGCGTTCCGCCAGATCTTCGTAGCCACGGTTGATCGAGTATACGTTCCGCAAAATTGAAACGCCATTGGCTGCAAGCATACCAATAAGTAGTAGCACGGCGGGGCGAAGTGCAGGTGGACATACGATGTCTGCGGCACTCCACTTAGTTGGCCCATCAATGTATGCACGGTGCGGATCGGCTAGGGTGACGTTCGCACCAAGTTTTCGCATCTCGGTGTAGTAAAGTGCGCGCTCTTCGTATACCCAGTCATGGATAAGGGTGCGGCCTTTTGCTACTGCTGCAACCGGTACAAAGTATGGGAGGTTATCGATGTTCAGTCCAGGGAATGGACGGGCATAGATCTTTTCGTCTAATGCCTTCAACATTCCGTCATGCTTGTGAATTGTCACATCAGCAAGTTCGGTGTGGCCGTTGTTGGCTTTGTATCGTTCTGACACTTCAACCTTGAGACCCATTTTCTTGAGCTTCAAAAGTTCGAGCTCAAGAAAATCGATAGGGGAACGCGTAATCGTAAGCTTCGAGTTAGTCGCAACAGCTGCTGCTACGAAAGTCATTGATTCAATTGGGTCTTCACTTGGGTAATAGGTAACGTTCTTTTTGATGTCCTTGACGCCGCGAATGCGAAGCGTACTTGTGCCGATGCCGTCGATCTTAACGCCAAGCTTCTTTAGGAAGAAACAGAGGTCCTGGACCATGTAGTTGGCGCTGGCCATCTTGATCGTAACTTCGCCTTCAAATTTTGCGGCGGCCATAATAACGTTTTCGGTTGTAGTGTCACCAGATTCGTACAGAACAATTTCTTCCGGCTGCTTCTTGTTAACAGTTACGTGGTAGTGACCAGTCTTGGCGATAATATCGACGCCAAATTCCTCAAGTGCAAAGAGGTGCGGCTGCACGGTACGGGTACCGAGCTTACAGCCACCTGCGTACGGGATCTTGAAATCGTCAAACAGATGCATTAGTGGGCCAAGCATCATAATGACGCTGCGCGTCTTGCGGGCTGCAGTCTTGTCCATTTTGGCGAGGTTCAGCTCTGCTGGCGGCTTGATCTCCAGGTCATTGCCCGGCATCCATTTAACGGACACGCCCAGGCTCACAAGTACCTCGATAATTCGGTAGACCTCTTCGATGCGAGGCATGTGCTTGAATCGGGTCGTACCCTTATTAAGGAGCGCAGCGAACAACAGACAAACGGCTGCGTTCTTTGAGACATTAGTTTTGATGCTGCCGCTCAGTTCGCGGCCACCTTCGATGCGGAGGTTAACGGCGCTGGTACCGAGGCTGATGAGCGGCTTCTTAAGCACATCGCTGATGCGGCCGAGTGTCTCAAGGCTGAGGTTCTGTTTGCCGTGTTCGATGCGATTTACGGCAGATTGGCTGGTGCCGAGCTTGCGCGCAAACTCTGCTTGCGTCATGCTGCGTTCTTGCCTTACTTGATAAATAAGTTGACCAATTTTTTCATTCGTAGTAGACATAGTGTCTTTTATTATATCACAGGGGATATAAATAATCAAGAGAAGTTTCGTGTGCTTACTCCTATTGTACGCCCATATACTGGCCGTTCAACCCCTTTTAGGGTCTATAGCGAAAACTACATCAGTAGCCGCTATTTCGCTCATGTACAATACATAGCAAAGAGGGAACAGCTATGAATGACACGACTATTTGGGATTTGATACAAAAAGAAGAGACTCGTCAGCGAAAGGGTCTGGAACTCATTCCATCAGAGAATTATGTGAGCCGTGACGTGCTGACGGCACTCGGTAGTGTTTTTACAAACAAGTATTCAGAAGGTTACCCGGGTCGACGTTACTACGGCGGGCAGGAATTTACTGATCAGGTAGAACAGCTTGCGATTGATCGTGCCAAGCAGCTCTTTGGTGCAGATCATGCCAACGTGCAGCCACACTCTGGTGCTCCTGCGAACGAAGCGGTCTACAGCGCATGGTTAGAGCCTGGTGATACCGTGCTCGCGATGGACCTTGGCCACGGTGGTCACTTAACACACGGTGCGCCTGTTACCCGTAGTGCCAAGCTGTATAACTTCATCCGCTACAAGATGAAGGATCCTGCAACCGGAGAGATTGATTACGATGAGCTGCGTGAACTTGCCCTGGAACACAAGCCAAAGATTATCCTGGCCGGCTTCAGTGCGTATCCACGTGAACTCGATTACGAAAAGTTCGCTGCTATTGCGAAAGAGGTTGGTGATCAGTGTCTACTGATGGCGGATATGGCGCATATTGCGGGGTTGATTGTTGGCGGCGTGGCAAAGAATCCGTTTGACTACGGGTTCCATGTAATCACCACTACCACACATAAGACGCTGCGTGGTCCACGTGGTGGCTTGATTTTGAGTAAGGGCGTGGTCGGTAATCCCCTGAAAGCCCCAGAAAAAACCATCGAAAATATCCCAACCCTGATTGATCGTTCAATCTTCCCTGGAATGCAGGGCGGCCCACACATGCATGTCATTGCAGCCAAGGCAGTCGCATTTGGTGAAGCCTTGCAGCCAGAATTCAAAGATTATGCACAGCAGATTGTAAAGAATGCAGCGGCTTTGGCGGATGCGCTGAAAGCGCGCGGTTTCGAACTCGTCACCGGTGGTACAAGCAATCACCTTATTTTGGCTGATGTACACAAAAGCTTTGGTATTGACGGAAATGTAGCAGAGACTGCACTCGATGAAATTGGTCTTACGCTCAACAAAAATGCGGTAGCAGACGATCCGTTGCCGCCATTTAGGCCGAGCGGCATACGCCTCGGTACGCCGGCAATTACGTCTCGTGGTCTCAAGGAAGAGCATATGGAGCAAATTGCTGAATGGATGAAACAGGCGATTGACTCCAGGGAAGACCAAGAAACACTTAACAAGTTAAGAATCGAAGTCGAAACCTTTGCGGAACAATTCCCACTCCCCAGCGACGTTTAAACGAGTTCGGGTTCTTGTTCGAGGGTAACGCCAAATTTGATATGAACAGCGTCTAAAATCTTTTTGCGGAATGCTTTTAGTTGGGCTGTGGTTTCAGCGTGTTCGTTGACGAGTACAAGTGGCTGCTTTGGCCATGTCCCCATACCAGTCTCTTCGTCGTGGTAATCCTTAAAGCCAGCTTGCTCAATCAGCCAGGCGGCAGATAACTTAATTCGCTCGTTCCCCAGCTCCCAGTACGGTATAGTCGGGTAATCAGCCAGTAGCTGTGTAAGTTCGCCCGCAGCAACAATTGGGTTGGCGAAGAACGAGCCGTTGTTGGCGACGAGCTTCGGATCGGGCAGCTTACTGGATCTAATTGCTATCACTGCTTCCCTAATGGTGCCTGGGTCTATATCGGTGATGTTGTGCTCGCGTAAATAGGTTTCAAGCGCTCCATAAAACGGTCCTTCTGGGCTGCCTTTTTGCAGGAAGAATGTCACTGCAGTTATAAGATACCTGCCTTTGTCGGTTGTCTTAAAGCGGCTCGTTCGGTAGCCGAATTGACAATCACTACCCCTTAAAATGACCAGTTTCTTTTCTACGGTATCGTATGCCTCGATTGTTGTGATGGTACTTGATACTTCTGCGCCGTACGCCCCAACATTTTGAACAGGGGTTGCACCAACTGTGCCAGGAATAAGGGAAAGAAATTCAATGCCGGTAAGGCCTTGCTTTGTCGTATGGGCGACGAAATTATCCCAGTTTTCACCGCTGGCGGCAGTAATATACACGCCAGTGTCGTAGTCACCACTGCTGGTGATACCAGTGATTTTATTAACCACGACAATTCCGGGGTAGCCGTCATCATCCCAGATAATATTGCTGCCTTCGCCAATGACCATGATTGGGACGTTCTTGTCGGCTGCCCACTCGGCTGCCTCAACCAGTTCATGTCGATTGTTTACTTCTGTTAGAAATGCGGCGGTGCCACCAAGTCTCATAGTTGAATAATTGCGAAGCGGGACGTTTTCTAGGATGTACATATAGATTTATTATAGCCTACGTCTTTGGATTCAAGATAGCTGGTCTGTTGCTTCGTGGCAGGTAGCGGTGTACCATGGATATAGACATGGCAGACACAAACTCAGAGGTACCATACAAATTACTCGGCGCGCGCCTGCGTCGGATGCGGGAAACGCTCAGCGAAAGTGTTGCTGAGGTTGCCGGCAGTGTTGAAGTTGACTTAAGTCTTATTGATGAAATTGAGCAAGGCCGACAGCGCCCAAGTGAAGACATCCTGCTCTTGCTCATCAGCCATTTTGCGGTTAAGGAAGAAGAAGCGACGAAGCTCTGGGAGCTTGCTGGCTACGAAAAGCTTGACGGCCTTGGAGACGACAACGGCCTTAAGAACACCGTCATGGTGATGCCAGTTGACGCTCGGGTGATCTATACCGATATGGCACACGCCGTCATGAACCAGCACGGATTGGTGCTTAACTTCATGCAGACTAACGGTCCGGCAACTCAGCCGCTCATGGTTTCACGCCTGGGCATGAGCAGAGAACACGCAGCTAATTTGGTGGAGCTTTTGCAGCAGGCCCTAAAAGGCGCGGATGCTCCGCAGCAGAAGGCACTACCAAGTCCGGTAGAACGCAAGAAATCTGAAGAAAAATCAGCTGAATAGTAATACTTAACATGTTAAGTATTACGTGTAAGATACATAACAATGCTGTTTCGTGTAGTTTTGTATACTATATAAACTAAAAGTAACTAAAGGAGTGTACCCTGAGTCTTTCGCGTTTTAACATTTTTATTATCAGTTTGCTGGCAACGATCATTGTCGTGGTGGCTAAGATAATCCTACATAACACTGGGAACGAGGTGTTGACGCTTGGTTCGCTCCACACTGGTGTTATCACGGGAACGTTCTTCGTACTCGGTTTCTTGCTTTCAACGACCATTGCTGACTATAAAGAGAGTGAACGTGTACCTTCGGAATTCTCCTCGATTCTAGAGAATATGTACGAAGACGCCGAGGCGACACATGCGGTGTACCCCAAGTTTAATCTAGAGAAATTCAGAACGATTTTGTCAGATGTCGCACGGTCATTCGGGGACGGAATTAGGAACAAAAACCACACCGCAAGATTCGATATTCATAGGCTGAATGAGTTATTTGTTGAGATGGAAAAGGCTGGCGTACCACCAAATTACATCGTAAAACTCAAGCAGCAACAGGCTCAGCTCCTTAAGATCTTGTTCCGCGTAACGTATATTCAACGGATTACTTTCATTCCGTCGGCATCGATTCTTGCGAAATCAATCATCCCAATTGTTATTGCATTTATCCTCTTTACAGAAATCGAACCACTGACCGGTGGAATTATTATTACAGCTGTTATCTCTTTTATTCTGGTTTACATGCTCCGGTTGATCCAGGTCATCAGCACACCATTCCAAGCACAGGGTAAAACACAGGACGACGTGAGCCTGTTCCTTATTGACGAAGCGGCGGATCATTTGAGCAGGCGCGGCGAAAAGGCGCGCCGCAAAACAAAAAGAGCCGCATAAACTACGGCTCTTTTAGGGAAAGGGTGGATTTTGATAATCTACATGCTTGAGCGTGCTGGGCCACGTCGGCTGACGCGTCCACCTTTAGCTCGTGCTTCCTTAGTGAGGTTCTTGCCAGCGGTTGCCTTGCCGCCCATGCTGGCAATTTCTCGTTGTTTGGACTTGCTCATAGATGCAAAACCGCGGTCTGATAGAGCCATAATTCCTCCTTTATTAGGTTAGCATCATCTATGATAACGGTATTAGGCCATGAGGGCTGTTAGATACCCCACAGAAGCGCACGATACTACCAACTTTGTAACAGATGTGCTAATCTGTAAAAGCCTTTATGCACCCGTAGCTCAGCGGATTAGAGCACTGGTCTTCGGAACCAGGTGTCGCAAGTTCGAATCTTGCCGGGTGTACCAGGAGAAAATTAAAACCATCCCCTGTGGGTGGTTTTTGTTTTCTGCTCGATTTATCGAGACAAGATTCGAGCTAAAGTTCGGTCATTAGTCTGCTGCCCGAGTATTCTCGGCGCACAGATTAATGTGCATTATCTTGCCGGGTGTACCAGTTCGCTTATGCTTGTAGATGTCGATCTTCTCAGTAATAATTAAGTCTATATGAGAAATCCCGAATTCCGTTACCGGCCACTACTTCAGGAGCTTACTGGGGTGGTTAATGCTGAAGGACTCGATCCGTATGAGGCATATTGGTGGCTCTATGAAAATCAAGTTTCTCAAAGTATTACGCCAGAAACTTATCTCAGCACGTCGATAACGAGTGGAGGTCACGCTCGTGATGATAGCTTAGAGATGAAGGATGTAATTTCTCGAAATACAGAGTCTGCACGTCTACTAGCGGAACAGCTTGCAGCTGATGCTCAGATAGACCCTAGATCGGCAATCGAACCTGTGTTCGTTGGCAAAACGCACTGGAACCAGGCAGAGTTCATGGAATTTTGGCTTAGTGTTATCGGGGGATACCAATTTACCCCAGGATTCGTGGCCCGTGATGTGGACGCTTTACGCAAAGCCGCACATCAGGCCTTTGACGCCATCGAACTCGATACAAATTTAATGACGAGTAAGGCAAGTGCCGAAATTCGAGCTTCAGAATACTTTAAGATGTCGAGTGTGTTTGCTGGGCTTATTACTGACGGTAAAGATGCTAACCCAATAACTACTGTCGTTCGAATGATTGATACGGACATGTCGTTAGGTTCGCAAACAGAACGAGCTTTTGCGCGCCAAATTGGCGCTAGAGTTATGAATATTGCTATCGTAAAACCCGCACAGACCGAAGATTTAGCAGTAGTAAATCATGTGCTTGCTGCAGATACGGCACAACTTATCAGGTTTGGCGCAACGGTTTTTGACACTAGGAATAATAAAGTCCAGCTATTACTGACGGAAACGGTAGCTTGAAGCGCCCAGGGTTGAAGCTAAACCATCTCTAGCCCGTGCAAGAATGCCGTACTGCATGAGGCTCAATGAATAGACATCAGTGCTGACGTCTTTTTGGTATAATTAAGTTATGCCTGAACGACTCTTGCTTCAACCTCCAGAAATTGTCGAAGCAGACGGCGCAGTTATTTTCTTGGCAGGACCTATCCAAGGGGCGCCAGATTGGCAGACTGAAGCCACCTCTATTATTCATGATCTAGATTCATCAATTATAGTTGCATCGCCCCGAAAAGATTACCCAGAGGGAACATTCGTATACGAAAATCAAGTTGATTGGGAAACACACTTTTTGCGCGAAGCAGGAAGACTCGGTGTAGTGAGCTTTTGGCTTGCAGCCCAGGCTGAAGACACTCCAGGACGTGCATATGCCTAGACTTCACGTTTTGAGCTTGCGGAGTGGAAAATGCGACACGAATACGAAGGTATCAAGCTAACTATCGGCATTGACGAAGGTTTCGGAAACGCACGTTATATTAAAAGACGCTTTGGTCAGGACTGCCCTCAGGTCAAGATTGCCGAAGATTTACCTACTATGTGTCAAAATGCCGTCCAATTAGTGAGTAGGGCTAATTAATTCGGTATTACCTCATTAATTCCTACTTCAATTGTATTGTGGTACCTGCTTCGCAAAGGGATTATATAGGCGTACACTATAGGATATGAATCAGAATTCCGGCACCACTAAGAAAGTATTGATTATCGTTGGGGCTGTTCTACTGGCCATAGGCCTACAGGTCGCGGTATTTACATTCTTCATGTCGCTGGGTTCAGATTCGCCCAAATTATCTCGTAATGAATCACTGGCACTGCTTATGCCAGCTGCACCTAAAAATACACAACTAGTGACCGAAGGCTATGATCCTAAATCTCACTGCTTTGATAAGTGCGGCTATCTATATCGTCTATACAGCTACTCCGATGAAGCAAAGATTTGCGAAGAACTATTCACCATATTACCCGAAGGAAAGAAATTTACCATTACTTTTGCGTCTACAGCGCAGCCACCGACCGTAGCGTGGTGCAAAGATATTATTAGGAAGCCCCTGTCATTTAAACTTGATACCAAATCCCCTGTTGTGCTCAAGTCAGGCGTGAGCGAAGATTCACGTACTATTGTGAGCGTCGTTGTATCGCCAAAAGAAAAAACTATTGAATATCAAGTATCAGAAATTAACGAAGGTATAGCGCTCGCCCCCTAAATTCCGGGATACTATGTCGAGCGTAGTGCTCCACGGTGCGCCGTTACATCATGTACTCGGAGGTAGGCGGCGCCACTTGCAGCTGCGATCTTGCCAATTTCTGCATTATAAGCCGGGTCGAGTCGCCGCTCACCAAGAAATCGTTTCCTTGAATATCCAATCGTCACTGGATAGTCAGTATACTGGGCAAAAGTTACCAGCTCTCGGTTTAAATCTCGGTGCTTGCCAAATCCAATCCCCGGATCTGCAATAATCTTACCCCGCTCAATACCTTGACCCACAAGTACTTCAATTTGTGTATGAAGTTCGTCTATAACTCGGTTGAGATTTGTCTCTGTGACGGTATGGGCTTTTGCGATATCACCACCGCTTGCAGCTGGTAGGTGGCTGACGATGGCACGTGACCCATGTTCGGCAAGTACTTCTGCCATTGCAGGATCATGGACACCCGTAACGTCATTGATGATTAGATCACTTGACCAGCTATTAATGGCTCGTCGTGCGATCTGGGCATGCCGTGTATCGATGGAGAATATGCAAGCGGGATAATATTCCCGCAGAATTCCTATTACCGGTCTAAGTCTCTGCCATTCCTCATTTGCTGTAATTTCATGCGCTCCGGGTCTGGTTGACTCCGCTCCAATATCAATCAAATCTGCGCCCTCTAGTCGCAGCGCATTAACTCGTCCCAGGACTTTATATGGGTCGCTCCATTGACCGCCATCCGAAAAGCTATCAGGTGTTATATTAAGAATGCCCACTAATTCTGTCATGGTCTGCTACTTTTGAGATTCAAAAACTCAGCCCGAGTTCGCGGATTTGTTTTGAATATACCCCTGAGTGTGGAGGTGCTCGTACAAACATTCGGTTTGCTGACACCGCGCATTTCCATGCATAAGTGCCGCGCGGTTAGAACCACACCAACACCCTTCGGTTTCAAGATGTCTTGTAGGTATTCAGCCACTTGTTCAGTGATGCGCTCTTGATTCTGTAATCGCCGACTGAAGTGTTCCAGCGTTCTGGCTAGTTTGGATAGTCCAATGATCCGATCATTTGGAATATAGGCGATCGTACCGGTTCCAAAGAAGGGAAGGAGATGATGCTCGCACAGGCTATAAAAGGCAATGTTATCTTGCACGATCATCTCGTTGTAACCTTCACTCTGAAAGGTAGTGGGGGTAAATTCCGGCGGACTCGTAAATTCTGTAATAAATTTAGCGTACCGCTTTGGTGTGTCCTGCAGGCCTTCTCGAGTAGGGTTGTTATCTATGTGCCGTAGGATTGTTTCAATGCTTGTTTCAACTTGTGACATTTCTTGGCTCCAGTTCAGGTACTATTTCCGTAAACTCTCGGTAGGCAATTGATAGGCGTTGTCCTGATAGTGGTGCTTCTACTCGGTGGTGCGGCCTATCATCAATGTTGCCGTTCAGTAGTGCGCCGCGCATGAGCGTGAGGTCACCGGGTTGTAGTTGCCAATCTACTTGGCCAGAGTCAAGCTTTGCTTGGAATAGTGCGGGGCCAAGGAATGAAGCAACCGCAACAACTCTAAGATCACGTTTATAGTCGTAGTGCCACTCAATGCCAACCTCGCCGGGTGAGTATAGCTGCGCACGAACGTGATTAACCTCCCAGGCCCGGACAGCCGGTTGCACAAGCTGCACGATGCGCTGTCCTAGTATTTTTGAGAGCGGTGGCGTTTCCTCAAACTTCCAGTCAACATCTTTGAATTGTTCTCGAATTCGATGATTTGTTCTGTCTACTTCTGTAAGCTCATGTGACAGAACTTCTTCTACTATTGCGGCTTGATCATCTGGCGATACAAAGCCTTTTAGCCAGATGGCGCCTTCGCTCCGGAGTGCATGCAGCACCTGTTCAGAGGTAATATCGTTCGTGAATGTTTGTTCTGTAATGTGCAGTGCTTCTGACATTAAAAATCCCTTCTATCTCTAGAAAGGATGGGCTTCAAGTATGTTGTAACCACATCCTTCCAATTATTGTTAGTAATTGGTCTAGGTGGAGCACCTTACATTTCGCAGGTTGCCGACGGATCATCGAGCTAGATCTCTAACCGTACTCTTGATGCTGCTGTTAGCAGATATCTGTATAGTATCGTACTTATGGCTAAAACAAAAATATTTTTCAGATTGTATTGCTCATGGTTGCATAGGCGCCACAGTTACATATAATGGAACTTATCATGGAATTAGATACCAACTTTGAAAAGCTTATGAAGGGTCAATACGGATCACGTTCAGCTGAAGAGGTGCGGGCTGAAGTTGACGAGGAATCTCCGCACTCTGCGCCCGAGACGAAGGAAAAGATGGTGGTAGATATTCTAGGAAACGATCAATATGAGGCAAGATGTGCGGCCGCCCAGAAAGACCGGGATGAGGGTTTGATAACAGAAGGCGAGGCACATTTTATTATGGCATGCTTGTCACCTCAGTATAAGAATCCTGCTCGACACGAACTTGCCTGGCAGGACTAGTGTCTTAATTTCCGAAACGCTTTACTGCACGTGCGTGTGCTTTGGCTGCTTCTATTTCGCGGTTTCGGGGCGCGGCTTGCGTGACAAGATCTTCGAGCAGGTGATGACTCGCGTGCGCTATCTCTCCGATCGCTTTGTTAAAAGCAGCCTCGTTTGCAGCTGATGGTTTCTGGAACCCAGAAATCTTTCTAACAAACTGTGTTGCGGCAGCCATGATTTCATCATTGGTAGCATGTGGTTCAAAATTATAGAGTGGTTTAATGTTTCTACACATGTAGCTATGATAGCAAATTACTTTGGTGGGATTATTGCATATATCTACGTTGCTTACTCGGAGCAAGCTCCTGCGTGAGCTCCTAGCTATCGAACCCACCACTTCGTGGTACTGGTTTCGAATTCACGTAAACTTTCCAAAATAAAAACTCCCGAGAAGGGAGTTTTTATTTTGGAGGGCCATAGTGGAGCTTACAGCAACTAGAATCAGCTAAGCGATGCGGGGCATTTAGGTGGAAGTATAGCTACCGGAGCATTCTCTTTATTCAACAGAATGCAACATAAACACGTTCCTTACTTCTTAACGTAGTAATTATATTTGTAGTAATTGCAACAACTTTTATAATATGCACATTATCTAGATTAGATGCGTCAATTATTAATATCAGAATAGATGATTCTTGTTATGCTTGCTGCTTATTATTCGATGCCGGATAATCACACAATATGAAGCGTAGGAGTAGGAATGCCAAAAAATAATAAAGAAGGATTTTTAGAAAATAGTGGTATACAAGTCCTGTTGATTACGGCAACCAGTTATGCGGTTGCTTACATTTTTGAATATGCTTATTTAAATCATTTCAATGTAAGTTACAAATTTATAGAGGTAAACGTAATCACTCTCATAGTCAGCATCGCATTATTAAGCTATGGATTTTTTATGATTGATCATATTAAAGTAGCGATGATTGAAATGACGGATGGTATAAAACGGGAATCAATTAAGCGTGAGATGAGAAGAGTGGTAGGTATGGCCATAGCTTCCGTAATTTCTGCACTCGTTTACTATGGTATGGGCGGACATAACTGGCTGACAATGGCGGGTATCATTTGTCTACTTCTGCTTACCTTTGAAATAGATTTTATTTTTAATCTTATACGTTACCGTAACTTGGATAAGGCACTAGAAAAAGCCCAGAAAAGCAGGGAAGAAGATCTCAATAAACCATATAAAACGTTGGCTGAACGAAATGCTTACTATATTTATTTACTAACTCTAGTATTTGCTATTGCATTAGGTACTGGAAAGTATTTTGCCAGCTCTCAGAACGGTCTATATGTGATTTCAGCCCAAAATGATTCATCTCGTTTATTAATCAAAAATTACGGTGAAAGATATATACTAAAAGATTTCAACACAGTAAGTAGGCAGTTTGAAGATGGCTTTTATATTATGGAAATGAATGATACTTTGGAGCTTAAGAAAAGAGTTCAAATTAAGGAATAGGGACCTTAATTAAGACGGCGACTAGCAATCGTGTTATATTAATCTTAGACGATATGAGCCATACATATAAGAAAAATTATCTGAAGCAAGTGATTTTTCGACTAGATTTTGAATCTACGGAGCTTACTAATTTTGAAGAGTACAGACAACTAGCTGGCGACTTATTTGATGATATCTCTAAGAAAAAAGGCAAAGTTGGGAATTTTGAGTTTCAGGTTGATTCAGGAGAGGTTATTAATTCCGTAGAAGAAATTGATGTTTGGCACTTCCTTAATACTACAAATGGAAACAGATTAGAAATAGGACCATCTTATCTTGTTCTAGAATATTTTTCATATAAAGATTCAAGTGCCATTAAAGATTACATATCTAAAATGTGTATAAAATTTTTGAACGATCACAGTGTAAAGCAACTAATTCGTATGGGCCTAAGGTATATAAATAATCTTGAATTTGATTCTGTCCGAAAGTTGCAGGACTGGAAGGCCTACATATCTAGCGACTTACTTGTCGTTCATGAATTTATTGGTTCAAAAGATAGGGTTCCGCTCAGGATATTAAATCAGTTCGAATATAAGACAGATAGCTGTAGCGCGATATTTAAATACGGTATTTGGAATGATAAGTACCCTAGTCCTATCTTGAGATCATCTTATATTTTAGACATTGACTGTTATACCCCTCGGCCAGTAGACACAGATTTAGATGCAATCTTAAAGTCATTTACTGATTTAAAGGATGAGGCAGAAAGTATATTCGAATTATCAATTACCGATAAAGTTAGAAAAGAAATGGAAAAATAAAAATGAGCGAAGACTATATTCATTACAGGATGGCTGAATCAGGCAGATATACTAAGCCATCGGAGGATACCCGAAAAAAGCCAGCAAAACAGTCTGTTTCTGCTAGGACCTCTTCGACACAACCCAGTGACAAAGCTGTAGTTTATTCTAGAACCAATACTTCTTATAACCACACCAGGTATGTACACAAGTCTAATAAAAAGTCCGTATAGATACTACAGAAAGGCCCGAATATGCCAAGGGGACATCTTTGAGGATCTTTTAATCTCTATTGGAAGTGGGAGTAATACATTACATATAGAGGCTAATTTAAAATACGCGGTTGTACTGACTCAAGATTGTGACTTGCAGCAAGATTATGAAGAAAGAAACAAGAAGCCTAAACCAGTTAAAACAGACAAAAATATTGATACTATACTTGTTTGTCCAGCGTACCAGCTTGATGATTTCTCAAGGGGGGAACATATCGCAACGCGTCAAATGGAAGTATTCGGCGAAAAGTTGATGGCTAAAATTAGAGCTAATGATACTTACAAGAGATACCATTATTTACAAGAGGACCTTGATAATGGGGTCCCTGAATTGGTGCTTGATTTTAAACACTTCATAACAGCACCGAGAGAGGTTTTGTACGATGCTCGCAAGAGGAGCTACGTTACATCTATTAATGAGATTTATCGTGAAGCTTTATCACAACGCTTTGCAAACTTCCTATCTCGTATTGGGCTACCCGATCAGAGTAGCTCATAGTTCGTACCGTCTGCCTACGTAAGCTTCAGTTAGAGTTTAATTCGTTTTGGCGAACAGTTTCGTCTAGCATCTGCTGGTGAATATCTGGTGTATTAGGCAGTTTGTCAGCCTCTGATGGTCCGTATAAAGCGTACAGCACAATACCTACTAGTATGACTATAGTGGCTACAAGCAGTACGGGTAGGTAACTAGATTTATCTTTAACTAAGTTGGGCATATTAATTTTGCTCTCCTGGATTTTCGGCATACAAAAAACCCGCCGCTGGGCGACGACCTTTCGGCCGCCCATATTCCTTTCGGACTATGACTATAGCGAAAAGTACCCAAACGACGGGATTTTTTTCGCTATAGATTTGGTGACCATACCTTCTTTTTTAGGAGTGGCTTTAGGTCTCAGTGGAAATCCACTTACCAGGATTATACAACAATACAGTCTGGGCCGAGGCTAATATGCTGCTGCGCACTTTCACAACACGCTTTTTGGGAATGGATGCATATACTGAAAATATGACTGGAAGAAAAAAGCCCTCGTTCTATACCAGTCATAAGAATGAGGGCTTTTAGATTACTTAAGATATGAACGCAGACATTACTACTGAACATATAAAGATATTTAGAAGGACTTTTAAAGACCTCTACTCTATGGATATTAGTAATGAGGAGGCGCGAATGAAGATAGCAGAGCTTTGTATGTTTATAGAATCAATAACACCAAAGGAGTGACTGGAGTGAGTCTGAGCAAACATCAGCAAGTTGTATATAGCTTAATTAAGCAAAGGCCAATAGCATACTCAGGCGCGCTTGCAATATGTTTTAAATCTCGAGATGCTGCGATTATGTTCAACCAGCTGCTCTACTGGCAAGATAAAACCAGTAGAAAAGATGGATATTTCTATAAGACTGCAGATGAAATGTTTATAGAGACGGGGCTTTCCAGAAATAATCAGAGGACTGCCTTAAATATATTGATTAACTATGGGGTTGTTAGCCATAAACTGGCTTCAATTCCAGCAAAACACCATTATAGGGTGGAAATCAGTAAGCTTACATTAATCATAACCAGTTTAATGAAAAGCAACCATCTTGCTCTAAGGGAGGTAGATATAAAGATTGAGGAGCATAGGAAATCTATTACAAAGAATACCAAGAAACCTTACCAATCTAAATTAGGTTTAATACAACGACATCAGAAGAGGCAAGTATCCGAAGCAGAGTTACTGTTCGGCAATGACGTTCAGAACTAACTTAAGAATATATAAATAGCGTATAATTAACGAGTTCACCCATATAGATAGAGAATCATACATACTGCCTTTTAAGGGCGGCCTTGCCAGTAGATTTCTATCTTATTGGGTGAACCAGGGCCGTCCTTTTAAGTGGAGTTTAAATGACAAACCTAAGATACATCGCATATGTTAGAAAGTCTGAAGAGCGGGCAGAGCGGCAGGAGCTTTCACTTCAGTCACAGATAAGTAAAATCAAGGAATACTATCCGAATATTGAGATAGTGAAGTGGATGGAACCTGAAAGTAAAACTGCTTTTAAGCCTGGTCGGAGCATTTTTAATGAAATGCTCGATCTAATAGATGAAGGATTTGCAGATGGAATAGTATGTTGGCATCCAAATAGACTATCTCGTAATGAAATAGATTCAGCTGCCATAACATACAGGCTCAGATCAACGTTAAAAGATTTAAAATTCTGTACATTCGGTTTTGACAATAGTGCCGAGGGCATAATGATGCTTCAAATGACGATGAACCAATCACAGTACGAGTCCGCAAAACAAGGCCGCGATGTTAAGCGGGGTATGGAACAGAAAGCGTCAAACGGTGAGCGTCCCGGTCAGGTTCCGCAGGGATATATGAAAGTTCCCTTACTTGATCAATTCGGTAGGCTGCAGACCAATAAAGACAAAATTATTACGTCTACTGAGATTGACCAAAAGCCTTACGACTTAATCTTAAAAATGTGGGATATGTTGTTTAGTGGAATTTATACTCCTGGCCAAATATGTCGTATTGCGAATGAAGAATGGGGTTTTAGAACACGAAGAACAAAGCGTGCTGGTGGCAAGAAAATGCCCACGAGCATGATCTATAACATATTTACTAATCCGTTCTACGCAGGTTATATATCGCACAATGGTGAACTCTACAAAGGAAATCACAAGGCTATGATATCGCTAGAGCAGTTTGATCTTGCTCAACGTATTCTTAAAGATAGAGGAAAGCCTAGATCAAATACCCACGCCTACTCTTTTACGGGTTTGATTAGATGTGGGGAGTGTGGCTGTAGCGTAGTGGGAAAGTCTAATACTAAATATATTAAGTCGTTGAATGAGTATAAAACTTATGTGCATTATCACTGTACCAGGAAGAGCCAGTCGAAAGTTTGTACCCAAAAGAAATATACACGTCTCGAGTCAATCGAAAATCAGATCAGGGAGATAATATCGCAATATCAAATTGTACCTGAGTTTAAAGACATCGCACTTTCTATTTTGCGCAGTAAGCATGCTGCTGAGAGTAAATTTAATAAGGCATTTAGGCAGAATGTGATGGACAGGAAAGAGGTCGAGATGGATAAGTTGAATGGCCTTATCGAAATGCGCGCATTAAAGCTTATAAACGACTCTGAATATACCACAAGGTCCGGCATTTTTAAGCAAAACCTTCGTAAATTAGACGAAGAGTTGATTGATTGCAATAAGCGGACAACTGATTGGCTTAAAATTGCGGAAGACACCATAGAATTAGCCTTTACTGCGGCTTCAAAATTCAGTAGTGGGACGATCCTAGATAAGAGAAAAATTATTACATCATTCAGCAAATCTATAACCCTAATGAATGGCAAATTAACTATCGAACCTAATGAATGGCTTAAGCCCTTGGCTGTAAAGGGACGAACTAAACAAAAATACCAATCTACAGATATAGATTGGTATTCAGATTCAAAACTGGATATTTGGAGGGCCTGGTGGGATTCGAACCCACGACACGCGGATTAAGAGTCCGCTGCTCTAACCAACTGAGCTACAGGCCCAAACTTTTATGTTAGGACCAGACGATTGTAACAAATTACCTCTGTTTTTGCAAGCCCCTTTGACGTATAATATCCCAGATATGAAACTACTCAATGGCAAAGAATTAGCTGACTTTATTAAGCTTCGTCAGGCGCAGCAGGCTCGTGCTCTCATTCAGGCTCATGACATTACGCCAAAGCTCGCAATAGTACAAGTCAAGCAAGACCCCGTAATTGATACCTATGTACGTCTTAAAAAGCGATACGGCGCAGATATTGATATAGAGGTTGAGTCCCATCACCCAAAGCAAGAAGAGGCACCACAAGTGATCCAGCGGCTTAACGAGGATGACTCCGTGCATGGCATTATCGTACAGCTTCCTTTAGCTGATCCATCAGAAACAGACGCTATTGTTAATCTGGTTGCTCCGGAAAAAGATGTTGATGCGCTTGGTAAGGATGCAGTGTTTGAACCCGCAACACCGATGGCAATCATGTGGCTGCTGGCTGGGTATAATGTAGATCTTCGCGGCAAAAAAGTACTCCTTATTGGGCGTGGTAAGCTTGTCGGCGCACCGCTTGAAAAAATATTGAAAAGTTCAGAAGTTGACGTAACGGTTGCCGATAGAAATACCGAAAATCTTGGTGAAAAAACTCAGGATGCTGACGTAATTGTGACTGCAACTGGCAGCCCTGCAATCCTGTATCCGGATATGATCAAGGAAGGTGCCGTCGTGGTTGATGCGGGTGTGGCCAGTGAAGACGGCAAGACTGTCGGCGATGTTGCACCGGAGCTTTATGACAGAGATGACCTTACGATCACCCCAGCAAAAGGCGGCGTTGGTCCACTAACCGTCTGTGCTTTATTCGATAACGTACTCCGCGCCGCTCGTAATACTATCCAGGATTCATAATGCATACTATTGGTGTGTTTGATTCTGGCAGGGGTGGTGAGTCTGTTGCGCGGGCGATAAGAGAGACTTTCCCAGATAGTGAAGTTATCTTTAGAGATGATAGCGCTCATCTACCCTATGGCAATAAGACGCCTGAGCAGCTACTAGACCTCGTTACTCCAATCTTACAGGAAATGATAGAGCAGGGGTGTGAGGTTATCGTGATCGCATGCAATACCGTGACGACTACAATCATCAGGCAGCTTAGGGAGCAGATAAGTGTGCCATTGGTAGGTATCGAACCAATGGTTAAGCCAGCGGCACAGCAAACTAAAACTGGTATAGTTGCTGTCTGTGCAACGCCTGCCACGCTTAAGAGCAAGCGGTATGGCTGGCTCAAGGATACTTATGCAAAAGATACCACGGTATTAGAGCCTGACTGCAGTGACTGGGCGGCAATGATCCAGGCAAATAACGTGGATAGGAAAAAAGTCGACGGCCGAATTATCGAAGTGCTTGATGCTGGTGCTGATGTGATCGTGCTTGGATGCACGCATTATCACTGGATTGAACAAGATATTCAAAAGCTCGCAAAGGGAAGAGCAATCGTTCTGCAGCCTGAGCCTGCAATTATTAGGCAGCTTAACCGCGTACTGGCTAGTTTAGCTGTTTGACAGCTTCGATAAACTGATTGCCACGGTCTTTGTAATCGTTGAACAGCCCAAAGCTTGCGCAGCCTGTCGATAATAATATGACGTCCCCAGGCTGGGCTACGTTGCGCGCGGCCGTAACGATTGAGTCCATTGTACTGCCACCTTCGTGGAGGTTGGTATATCCCTTTTTTCGAAGGATGTCAGCAATGGCTGGTCCGGTTGCTCCTATGTAAATAACCGCGCGAACTGCATGTTTGATCACACTATCCGCCAATGCTTCAAACGATGCCCCCTTGTCGGACCCACCGAGGATAACAACTTTTGGCTGCTCAAATGATTCAATCGCAACTATTGCGGTTTCAGGTGTGGTACCAAACGAATCATCATAGTATTTGATGCCATCGAGCTCTCGTACAAATTCCAGACGGTGGGGAAGCCCGGTAAAGGAGGTGAGTACTTGCTTCATTGCCTTGGTGTCATGAGTAACCTGCCAGGTTGTCGTCACAGCTGCGCACACATTTTGTAAATTATGTGCACCGAGTAGCTTTAATTCATCCATGTGGCATATAGTATTGTCGTCTATTTGAATAACATTATCCTGAATGACCGCCCCGGGTTCAGAAAAGTATGGTATCAGTTGGCCCTCTGAGGCGTCGGCAACACTTAATGAGTCTTCGTTGCCATCAAAGTAAATTGCGATGTCATCAGGGGACTGATGAATGAAGAGTTGCTGCTTTGCGGCAATGTATTCTTCCATATCTTCGTGCCAGTTTAGGTGTTCTGGAACAATCATAAGTACTGCCGCAATATGCGGTGATTCACGAAGGTCTATCAGCTGAAAGCTGGAGAGTTCTAACACTACCCATGATTGATCAGTTAGTCGGTCTAGAAATGTTAGCGGTGGAACCCCTATGTTTCCGCCGAGCTTCACATCTTTTCCACTGGCCTCAAGTATCTTCGCGACGAGCGTGCTTGTCGTGCCTTTACCCTTCGTACCTGTAATGCCAATAATATTTTTGGTCGGGGTGTTTTCAAAAAAAAGATTTATATGGCTGGTGATTTTATCCAATACGTCCGGGTTTTTTTCCAGAATCTTCGCAGGGTGGAGCCCAGCCGTACGAACGATACGATCGAATCGATCAAGGTCATCAAGGTATCCTTCTCCCAGCTGCGAAGTCGTATTTTCCGGCAAGACAAGATCAGTCTTCTGGTCGCAAATTGTAAGCTCATGCCCTTGTGCGGATAAAAACTCGTAGGTCGCTTTGCCTTCAGTATCAAAGCCAACAATAGCTATATTCATATTGCAAGTGTATCTGTTTTACGGCAATTACGCCACTACTTAACAGGTTGGGATACGAACATTTTTTTAATAATTTCGATAACTTCGAGTAGTGACGTGTTGGCTTTTACGATGTAACGCTCAAACTGAAGGTGTTTAAGCTGTTCAGGGGCTTCGCTTTCGCTGATATTGGTCATAATTATGACACGAGTATGCTTGGTGCGATCTAGCTGTCGCATTTTCGCAAGTACCTCGTCGCCACTCATTTGTGGAAGCATCAGATCCAGTAGAACCAAGTCTGGCTGGGTGTGGGTGATCAGGTCAAGGCCGGTTGTACCGTCAAGCGCAACAGAGCACTGAAAGCCTTCGCTGATGAGTGCGGCTTGATACATCTCCGACAGCAGTGCGTCGTCTTCGACTAAAACAATATGCGCCATAGGCTACGCTGCAAGCTCGTTCTTTACCATTTCGGCAACTTGCCGCGGGGTCATCTCTGCTTTGATGATGAAGCGCTTTACGCCAAGTGTTTTGATGACTGGTGGGGCTTCTTGTTCGCCCATATTTGTCAGGATAATCACGCGGATGTTCTTGCCCCAGTCGGCTTCACGGAGCTTAACTAACATCTCATCACCGGTCATTTCTGGCATCATAAGGTCCAAAAGGATAATATCTGGTCGCATTTTATCGGCGAGTTCAAGTCCGAGCTTTCCATTAGCCGCAGTTTCAACCTCAAAGCCCTCGGCTTCGAACTTCATGCGGTACATCTGGCTAATAGCTTGGTCGTCTTCGATAATTGCAATTTTAGGCATAGTCTTATCGTAAGTGAATTACTGACTTTCGGCAAGCAACTTCGTCAGCGTCCTTGATTAGAATGCTTTTTAATGTTCAGTACTTCATTTACGACGTCAACAACCTGTTTTGGGGTGTGATGCGCCTTGACGAGGTAGCGGTCTACATTTAAGAAACGAAGCGCACTGGGCGCTTCGTCACGGCTAATATTGGTCAGAATGATCACGCGAATGCTCGCCCCCCACTCTGTTTCACGCAGGCGAGACAGCATTTCATCTCCGCCCATTTCTGGCATGCGCAGGTCAACTAGGGCCAAATCAGGCAGTTCAGCTTCGAGCCGTTCTAGCCCTTGCTTGCCATTGTCTGCTGTCACCACGGCAAAACCATCAACCTCTAACTTTGTCTTGTAGAGCATCTGGATCGGCTTGTCGTCTTCTATGACCGCAATCTTTAGCATAATTATGTGTTTTAACTTAAGTTGTTGACATCTTACCCCACTCCTGATGAAAATTAAAGAATAATATAAAATAGAGATCAGGGTTTTTATGTATTATCTAGTAGATCCATGGTTGAATTCTCTATGGCGGCTTTTGACGTAGCATAGTTTGTGCTTGCGAATGTCTGATAGGCAACTTCTTGCTGCTGTAGGAATGAGTAGCGCTTTAGGTTGTCTGCGATTGTCTCACTGAGCTCGGGGCTATACTCATTACACACATCAGCGAGTTCAGATATTTCTTCAAGATCAGAAATATCAAGAGAGTATTTTGCATTTACTAAGTCCTCTAACATTAAATCTAGCTTTCTAATGCCATTGTTTATGATCTGTCGCTGAGCGGGGTCTACTCCATTGTAGTTGGAGAGAATGTACAAGGCGGTACGTTGGTCTTTGTTATTGGCTTGACCGTCGTGCAGGAGTAGATCGTAGATACTAGCCGCCAAACTCTGACCAAATTCTCGGGCCCATTTTCTGTATTCATATACGTCTTGATTTTGAATTATTGTTTCAGTGTGTCGTCTGATAACTTCTGTAGGCGGAACTATTTCGTTTCCAAAAATAATCCCGTTCTTGCCGTGTACTTTTTCCATATGACCTTTTAAGGGATCTCTTTGTGGCGCGACTATTGCTAGCCATCGTAGTAGCGAAAGGCCTCGTAGGTTAATGTGTTGAGTGTCATTGTCTAGAAGTGCTTTGAGACCCATATCTTCCAGGGATTTGTATAGTGCGACTGAACCTGATTCTGCATGGGGATTAGCGGGTTCAATGTACTGTAGCGCGATAGAGACGATGGCTTTGTGTTGGCAGAGCTCCTCAATAAGCTCATGAGAAAGAGCTGGCTTACGTTCAATATTATTGATTGTGGGCAGAAGACTTTCGATGATTCTTTCTTTTATGGCTTCATCTATGCTGCTCTCGGACAGAATATCCTGCATAAAACTTAGCCTACTATCTTTTGTTGCAAGGGCCATTCGTTGAGTAAAGAGAAGCTTTAAGAAGTCTGACTTTGATATGTCTTGAGAAAGGTAAGGGTCTTTCTCAAGCTTATCTACAATGGGAAGAAGATCGTTTGAATCAGGCGGGATGATATTCAACAATCTGCCGATGGTAACGGTCATGAAATACTTTGAAACATCTTCTGCAAATTTCTCGCCGTCACTTTGAATAAGCTGTTGCTTCAAGTGGGGTATATCATTAATGATTGTCAACGCTGCTTCTATTTGTGATCTTTTGTATTCAGGGTCGTGCTCCATTCTGTATCGCTGTGCCTGTGCGTGCGTCATGGCAACAAAAATCTCGTATTCCTCTTTCTCCGATCGTAGACTTTTACCGAAATCTAAATATTCTGGCATTAGTCCACCATATGCAATAGGCGCGTGAGGATGATATAAGTTAAAGCTTTCAGCATATACGGGTACAATGTTATGCCAGAAATCATGATTAAAATATATCCCATGTCCTCGCGCGAGCATGTCTCTTAATAATGCATTTGGATGCATCGCCAGTCTCGAATCCTGCATCAACAAAGGCCATTCAACTTGAAACGCTTTGCCATTCTCGTCCATACCTATCACGTGTAGGAATCCTAGGCTTGTGTCAAAGCCGCTTCTCTCGCTTGTTGATACGGCTTCAATGAATGGTTGATACTCTCCCATGGAGTTGGCTATCATTCGCCTCGGCATATCAACAGGCACTGATAGTGAGTGATGAGAGCCAGGAAGGCTATTGATATGCTTTTGATAGTTGCCGTCAACTGACCCAAGTAATGCACTGGAGGTGAAGATGTTCCAATATCGTGGTTGTATCATCATGAGTGTTCTTAATGTCATACCGTCTGGTAGTGCATTGGCTTTTCTAAGGAAAGACTCTGTGTACTCGAGGTCTGCTTTTCTTATCTCGAATTCCTCATTTACAAACTCTTCAGAGCTTTTTACTTTATTAGCTTTTCCTTGATAGCATCGAATAATCTCCTTGGTAACAAGAGCCTCTCTGATGACGACGCCTAACACTTCTGAATCCAGTCTGCCACTAGCTCGCAGCCTGGCTTCTTTGGGTATGGTATTAGCTAGGTTTCTTAGGGGTTCATAGACATTTCTGATCAGCATATCAGCATAACGTCCTGCAGATAGGGGTAGATATTTAAACTCCGGCATTGCTGCAACTAATTCATGACTTACGTCAGATGGTGTTATGTCCGGGTTAGAATCAAGGATTTTCTCGATTAAGGGTACATATTTTGTATCTACAAATAGCCTAGAAAGCAACAACATAGTCTCTTTGTCGTTACGTTTCTCGATTGACTGCAGAACTTGATCAATTTCAGCTTTTTCTAGCGTTACTTCTTTTGTTTTTATATCTATTACATTGGCAGATGCCTCTTTAAGGCGTATCGATTCCAAAATCTCATTCGCTTTATGTACTGCCGTTTGTGGGTCTAAATGCTCCGTATCAACATTCACAATTTTAAGCCCAAGAAACCCACCGAGTCTGCCCCGAAATCCCTCAATAGCCTCCCAGTAAGCTGCGCCTCGGTTTATGGCCGTGTCTACGGTATCAAGCCCTCCTTCACGGGGCCCTCTGTCTATAACCCGCTGTAGGGCTGTAAACGGTGAAACTTCACAAATTACGATGCCATCAATTTTGATGCCCTCTTCTTCGAGGAGTCGATTAAGTGGTTCTATTTCTTCTGGTTTTTTTGGAATGCCATCTAAGATTATGCCTTTATTCTCACTATGCGCTTTTTTGATTGCTGGTCTGACGAGTTCAACAAAAAAATCCGGACTTCCTACCGGACGATTGTGTTCCTTATAGAGATTATCTACATAATGACGGCGCTCATCGTCATCAGGTAGCTCGCGTGAGATTTGGCCAACTGAAATGTACTCCATTTCGCCATTGCCTTCTGCCATTAGCTCGCCAAGGGTAGTCTTGCCTGAACCCGGCAAGCCAAGAATGATAATATTTGCTGGAGGCATATCTATTGCTTGATCTAGTACTGGCTTTTCCACGGCTCAACCTATGTTAAATTAGGAAAACTATAAAACACAAATCAATATATGTCAATTATTGGTTTAAATACCTAACCGCCCTTGATAAAATTTCTTTATGATCAGCAAGAGTCGATCCGCTATTTTTTTCATATTTTGTCATCAATTCATTAATATTCTTGTGGTCTAGGAAAAGGTTCTCAAATCTTTCATCTTCTTCTTTAGTAGTTTCTATTTGTCGAGATGAGTTTAACCGAACAAGGTAGGGGGTTATGTGTTTGACAAGGCTTTCTCCTGTCGAGCCTTTCACGTAATAAGTGTTTAGGGTGCCTCCAAGGATGCCTATAATATCGAAGTCGATGTAGCCAGTTTCTTCACGAATTTCTCTTCTTAGAGCCTCATAGCTGTCTTCATCATCTTCTATACCTCCCGATAATAGACACGTAAGTCCACTGTATTCTTCCCAGTATTGACAAAGATATGTATCTGATGAAGGGTCGAATATGACCGCCACTACCGTTTGCCTGCTGGTCGCCTCATTGGTTTTGTTACCAAAAGTTTTGCTTTTACTATCGCCAAGAAGATTCTTCGTTTTCATGTTACATCCATTTAGCTATCCGTAAAAGGATTATATATTAAACTTGTATCAATTAGTTCTATATAACTTTAAAATAGAAGACTAACAAATCTTTGTTGACTTGGAGGAGTATAAGGAGTACAACTAAGATAGTACTTTTGCAGCACAATTAGACACTAGATATGGCGCTTTGCTATGTCCGGTGTCTTTTTATTATCATAAGCAATTATGTATTTACAAAAGTATATTGACAAATATGCAAAAAAGCGTATAATAGCAAACAGTTCTTTACAAGACTACGACATGACTGACAGCCCAAAAGGCCTAACAGTCATGTCGTTTTTATTTTAGTAATAATTAAGGAATCCAATGTCAAAGATCGACCTCACAATTTCGAACGAGATGGTTATCCCAACGGTAGAAAGTACCTGGTTTATTAACCAGCGCCCAGAGACAAACTTTGCTGTTGGTATGATCGCTGTTGGTGACCAGATTTTGCCTGGCCGCGAACAAGAACATGACGGATACCTTAAGCTTCGTGCGAACGTGTATGCATACCAGACTCAGATGATTCCTCATTCAGATGTGCGTGAGGATGGTACTGAGGTTGATAATGACGATGTTCGCTCTACTCACTGGGCTCTTCTTGAGAGGTCAAAGGAAGGCGAGGGTCTTGCGAGGGTTGTTGGTAGTATTCGTACTATCGAGAAGCGCGCGATGGATCCACGACCACTTCCTATTGAAGAATTTTTCCCAGAAAAATTTACTGATAACCCACTTCCTATAGGTTCAACAGAGGTCTCTCGGTACATTGCACGCCATGAAAACCCAAGGGTTCAGGCGCAGATGAGCGCTCCATTATTCAAGAAAGTAGTAGCTCATATTACTGCTCATGGCCTTGTTCCGACATTTGGTGTTGTTGAGCCGACTGTCGAGCGTTACTTGAAGAGTGGTCTTGGTGTGCCGCTAGAGCGCATTGCTGATCCTAAGTTTGTGCCAGAGTATGCAGCTGACAATCTTGGTATCTCAGTAGATGTGCCTGCTATGGCTAAGGGTCTTGGTTTTGATAGTGATCAAGCAGTTAACCGGATTCGTGCAACAGAACAGAATATAGAACACTTTAGCCTAAATACCGACATTAATAGGACTGCCGCGTAACAACTCGGTTAAATTAAAGGTAGGTAATTATGAATTCTGTTAATAGTCCCGAATTTGCCCGTAACTATGGTTTTTGGAATGAGGCGGAACAACAAGCTATTATGAATGCATCCGTAGCTATTGCAGGTGTTGGTGGCGATGGTTTCCAGCTTGGTCAAAAGCTTGCACGAATGGGCGTCCAGTCATTTGATATCGCTGACCCAGAGGTTTTTGAGGCAGAAAACATTAACCGTGTTCCTGGTGCAACTAATAAAACTCTTGGACAAAATAAGGCCGAAGTATTTCGTGATATGGTCCATGAGATCAACCCTGAGGCAAAAGTTCGTGTCTATACCGATGGTATCACCGAAGATAACGTCCAGGAGTTCATGAGCCGTTCTACGCTCGTTTTTGACGAGACCGAGTTAACGCACCTTGATCTTGGAACAATGGTTTCCGATGAAGCACGCCGTCGTAGTATTCCTGATGTTTTCATTATGAACGTCGGGTTTGCTGCGCAGATTACTTCTTTTCATCCAGAGGGACGACATTCTTTCAGGACTATGATGGGAATCCCGAAGGATATGCCAATTGATGAGGTTAAGGATCTTAAGCTGGACATAAGCCGGTGCTTACCAAGTCTGCCTTCATATGCTGATATGCGCACCTTAGAGGCGGTTGCCAATGATGAGGATGCGCCACTTCCATCAATATCTCAGGGTGTTGATGTTGCCTCTGCCTTAGGTTCGTCTCAGGCATTTTTGCACATGACTAAGGACGTGAAGAATCATCGCAAAGATCCAATTTGGGCTCCACGCTTTGGCTTTATGGACTCGATGACCCTTGAGAGTGGAGTTATTAGGATGCCTCGCACCGCATTTTATCGTCGACTTGGCACTATGATGATTCGAGAAAAGCTTGGTATTAATTCCAGCGCCAGCTTCACAAAGGCCGACAGAGATCGTCGGAAGGGCGTGTAATTTACCATAACCGTCTTGCGATTATGTGAGCAATAGTAGAATATTAGGTATATGCTGGATGTATACCTAATAATTGATCTTATAATTATTGTCGCATTGATCGTACTTTCGGCAGCCGTTTTGGTACAGAAGGCAAAGTCAGTTACAAGCATTACTTTCGCTGCTTTGGCTGCATCTGTTGCTGTGTGGATCATTGCTAACTATATAAGCAATGACATAGGCCGCTCTCCCGAGACAGCGCTCAAGGCTAATTATTTTGTCTTCTTCTTTAGTTATTTTACTGCAGTTAACCTGCTTCACTTCACCATTAGCCTGGTTCAGGACGAAAGGGCCAGAAAAATATTCAAGGCACTCTATGTGCCTATTTTTCTGGTAGGCTTAATGTCGTTTACCGCACTTGTGCCTGCGGGAGTCCATCTCCAGGACAATGTCTATGCAGTTGAATTTGGGGCCGGTTTGCCTGTGTATTTTGTATTTTTAGTGTCAATGATTGCTGCAATATTTGTGGTCTTAAAGAAGAATATTAAACGCAGTAAGGGCGCCCAAAAAACAAGACTAAAGACTATCTACCGCAGTTTTGCCTACTCTCTGCCTCTGCTGGTTTTAATGCTTTTCATACTTCCTGTGGCAACGGGCTGGTTTGGGCTTACCAATATAGGTATTGTGCCAATGGCGGCTTTTGTCGGCGGAATGTACTACGCCGTGTTTAAACACAGGTTATTTGATCTCAGGTTGGTCGTGGTTCGATCATTGGCCTATGTGTTTACGCTTGGTCTTATTTTAACCATATATGCCCTTATATCATTTGAGGCCTCAAAGTATCTGTTTAACGGATCCGGCAACGAGAACTGGCGTACGCTTACGAATGTCATACTTGTGATATTCGCGGCCGTATCTTACGGTCCCGTAAAGCGTACGTTTAATAGGGTTTCTGATAAGTTGTTTTATCGTGATGCGTACGATGCGCAGACGTTTCTTAACGACATAAACAAGGCTGTAGTCGCTAATGTGGACGTAGAAAAGCTACTTAGAGACAGTGCCGGAATTATCAATAGTTATATTAAATCTACATCAGTATTGTTCTACCTTAGGAGTACAGAGTATTCCAGCCCTCGTATGCTCGGTGTTGATAGCCGACAGCTGAGCATTGAGGACTTAATGATTGTTGCAGATACTATTGCAGACTCAAGTCAAAAAATTCTAGTTGCTGAAGATTTAGAGGAGCAGAGCGCCCTTAGGAAGCTGATGCGTAAGTATGATATTGCATTAATTTCAAGGCTCGTTACTGATTATGGAATTGATACAGAAGGCGTCGGCTACCTTGCTCTTGGATACAAGAAGTCAGGGAATCCTTACAATAAGCAGGACGTCGACGTAATTAAGATAATTTCAGGTGAATTGGTAATCGCAGTCCAGAATGGCCTAAGGTTCGAAGAGATCGAGAACTTTAACGTTACATTGCAGCAAAAAGTAAATGATGCGACGAAGCGATTAAAGAAAGCCAATGATAAGTTGAAGGCCATGGATGAGACAAAGGATGAGTTTATTAGTATGGCTTCTCACCAGCTACGTACCCCGCTCACCTCTGTCAAAGGTTATGTATCGATGGTACTAGAAGGCGATGCTGGTCCGATAACCGATATGCAAAAGAAACTGCTGGAACAGTCGTTTATCAGTAGCCAACGAATGGTGTTTTTGATTGCTGATCTTTTGAACCTTTCTCGCCTCAAGACAGGTAAATTTGTGATCGACGCACTGCCTACTAACTTGTCAGATGTGATTGCGGGTGAGGTGCAGCAACTCCGGGAGACTGCGGCTGGTAAGAATATGACATTGACATATAATCAGCCGGATAGCTTCCCTACGCTTATGTTAGATGAGACCAAGATCCGGCAGGTGATTATGAACTTTGTTGATAATGCGATCTACTACACGCCAGCAGGCGGCAAGATTGATATTTCTTTGACGGAAAATGACAAATCAGTAGAGTTCAGGGTCAAAGACAACGGTATTGGTGTCCCAGAGTCAGAGCAGCATAATCTGTTCAACAAGTTCTTCCGGGCTAAGAATGCGCAGAAGGCTCGTCCGGATGGAACGGGTCTTGGACTCTTTATGGCCAAGAAAGTTATTGTCGCCCAGGGGGGCGCACTAATATTCGAAAGTAAAGTCGGCAAGGGAAGTACCTTTGGATTTAGCTTCGCAAAAGATAAACTCAAGGTCGACGAGCCAGCTCAAGCGTAGCCGGATAATCCCACCACTCCGTATCAGAGGTGAACAACTATTGATTAATAACAAAAAAGCTTATGGTATATATTGACAATTTAAGCGTTTTGTGATAATATGTAAGTATCCTTGCTTATGGGTGTGAGGTCTTAGCCCGTAACTGGACGTTAACAGAGGTGAAAACAGTAAGTATTTTAGCTTAACTGTTTTGCTGTTCGTTTTGTCCCGGAGCCCTTAAGTGGTGGGTACATTAACAAGTCGAATCATTTTGAAATACATCTCTTCTGCATGGAACTGTTACCCAGTGCAGGCTAACTAGTATTAGATGGCTTGTTTTCTGGTGCTGGATAGTCTGCATTGGTTGCAGTATCTGTTGAGTAGTTCTACTCCAGAGACTCCCTTGCAGAAGCAGATACTTCTACATTTTGTACTTACTTTCTCATTCCACATCAGGGATAGCACTCTGGTGATGTCAATATATTGTCATCAGCGTGCTGTCCCTGAATGGGAGATTACACAGCTGCGCGCTACTCTGTGCGTAACTCTACATTTCTCCCAGGAAGGAGAAAATCATGACCAGTCATGACACCGCTTCCATGCCCCCGGTTACCGGTCGGCGCGCGAAGGTCATGCAGTACCTCAAGTCCAGAAAGCGTCTGGTGCTCGTCGTCGCTCTCGTCGTCGTGATCGCCGCGATCTGGGGTTCCAGCGTCATCTTCGACAACAGGAGCGCTGGGGCTGCCGCCAACGACGACTCCACGGTGGTCCTCGTCTCGCAGATGTGCGAGAACCCGGACGCCGCCGTCGAGAACCTCTTGCTGAAGCAGGGGTTCAAGAAGAAGGAGTTCGTCGTCGGCGAGGCCAACTTCGATCTGTCTCTGAAGGAGGCGACCGAGGAGGGCACCGGCAACTTTGGCGCGTCGGCGACGACTGCCAAGGACCTGACGGAGTTCCTCGCGACCGACGACTCGGCCGCCCAGGAGGTGCTGCAGCACAGCATCGACGCGGCGGGCGTGACCAAGGAGCAGGCGCTCGATCCCACCAACTGGGTCGGGTTCCAGATGCTCGTCAAGTCGAAGTGGGAGGGCAACACCGCCTACTCCGACGGCGAGGTCAAGCAGGTGGGCACCCGCAGCAACGCCAAGGGCGACCTCGGCTGGGTGCTCATCAACCCCGACGACTGCAAGGAGGTCGAGAAGGCATCGTCCAAGGACGCCGCCAAGATCGAGCTCCGCGTGGCTCTCGTTCGTGGTGGCTGCGTCAACCCGCAGTTCCTGCCTCCCAAGCCGGATCGACCCGGTGACACCCCGAGCGGTGGCTGCAAGCACAACTGCACGCCTCCGCCGCCGGAGAAGTGCCCGCCCGGTACCGTCGACAGCCCGACCGGCTGCCTCAAGCCCAAGGGTCAGAACGACCCCGGCGGCAGCGGTGGCAACGGCAGTCCCTACAAGGACCCGGTCAAGAACCACCCGCAGGGCCCCACCGGCGGCACCAGTGGTACTCCGCCCAAGGACGACGACCCCGTCAGGACTCCTGACGACAACGGTCAGTCCGGCGTGGGTTCCCCCGGTGACGGCGGCGCTGGTCCGGCTGAAGGTCCTTCGGACACCACTCACGGTGGCGACGACACGACCCACACCGACAGCCCCCCGTGCCCCCTGGGACCCGGGAACTGCTGACCAGATCCGTGTTCATTTCCTTCGGGAGATGAATCGTCTGTGTATACAGACATAACGGATCGTAAGACGGGTCCCCGGCACTGCATTCAATTGCAAAGAGTGACAGCACACGCTGCCGCACTCTGTGTCGGGGACCCACGTGGTTTTTTATGTAAGTATAGAAGTACCTTTATGGGTGAAGTATCTGCAAAAAGCAGCGGGAACTGAGCATTCAAGAGAGTTTAGTTGTCACATGACACCTACCTAATCTTTTGTCTAAACTCGTTCCCTCTGCTTCACCCATGTATATTGAAATGATTCGATTTGTGTACTCTTCCGGGAGGAGTTCGTTAACAAGCTAAAGAGCCAATCGCGAAACCATAAGCTGCCACAGTGATGTGGCGTTAAGTAAGAGGGTGGGACCAATTACTATAAGGAGTGATTATGAAAGTTTTTTCAAAAATTGCTGCAGCCCCAAAGCGTGCGATGATTGCATTATTTGCATTCTTCGCGCTCGTTGCGCTGCCAATTAACTCTGTTTTGGCTGCCGACGTTACGATTGAAGGTTCAATCGGCGTTGCTAACCAGACTAAGGGTGAGACTACCTACAAGCCAAGTACTAATGCTAAGTACGACGAAGTAGTTAAGTTCTCTGTGTACTACCACAACCGACAACTTCCTGACTCTAATAAAGTTGCGGAAGATCTAAAAATCAAAGTTGACATGCCTACTGCTGCTGGCACAAGCCAGGTAGTAAAGGTTACTATCAAGGGAAGTAACACTAATACGGTTACTGATACAGCAACTGTAAATCTTGACCGTGCTGACGCTCGTCTTGAGTTCATCCCTGGTAGCGTGTACTGGACACACAACACCGGTACTCGTGAAAACATTCAGAAGACTTCTGAAAAAATCAACGACAGCATCATTCTTAATGGTACTGTTCTAGAAAATGTTAAGCCTTGTCATGAGTTTGAAGCGACTGTTTCATTCATGGCTCGTGTAAAGATTCCAAGTGTTTCAATTACCAAGAAGGTTCGTGCTGCTGGTACCAACGATGCGGCTGCTGTTAACCTTTCAGCTCAGCCAAATGCTCGTCTTGAATACCTCATCACTGTTAAGAACCTCGGTAATGACACACTTAGTAACGTAATGGTGCGTGACGCACTGCCTGCTGGTCTAACATTCGTTCCTGGTACTGTTAAGCTATTTAACGGTCCAAACCCAAGCGGTGTTACGATTAACAATGACTACCTATTTAAGGGTGGTGTGAGTGCAGGTAGCATGGGTCCTGGTGCAACAGTGTTCTTTACATTTATTGCAACGACACCTACTGCCGACAAGCTTGCTTGTGGCGCTAACGCGTTCAAGAACATTGCTGTTGTAGATACTGACCAGACTGGTGAGTACAACAACAACTCTATCGTTACAGTTAACAAGGAATGTGCAAACGTTCCTACTTACAAATGTGACTTACTCAATATTACTAAGAAGGCTGGTCGCCAGATTACTGTCGATAACCTGAAGTACACTGTTACCGGTGGTGCTACGTTCAAGAATGTTAGCTACGACTGGGGTGATGGTACAACTCCAATGGTTACCGACAAGGTAACTGGTGTTGACCACACGTACGCAAAGGACGGTGAATACAACGTCGTTGCGACAGTAAACTTTATGGTAAATGATCAGGTTAAGTCAGCTACATGTACTGCCAAGGTAATTTACCAAAACGGTACTCCTGTAACTCCTACGACACCTGAAACTCCTACCGTTCTGCCAAACACTGGTGTCGGTAGCGTGATTGGTCTCTTTGCTGCCATTAGCGTAGCTGGTGCCATCGCACACCGTATCGTATTAGCTCGTCGCTAATTTGATATAAGAGCATGACTGACCGCTCGCAGGTACTCCCCAGATAATCTCTGGGGAGTCTCATGGCAAGAAAACCCCTCATACCTCACAGAGGGGTTTTCTTTTGGCCTCTGTTATGATATTATTTTTCGGTCTGAGATTCTGACCCGACTAGCCAGACCAAGCCTGCGGCTGTTTGGATAGACGAAAGGAGGATCTTAGCGCTAAGTTGAAGCTTTTGCCAAGTATGGCAAAACGAGACAGGCGCGCAAGTGACGACGTGGTCCCGTCGTCTAACGGTTAGGACACCAGGTTTTCATCCTGGCAACAGGGGTTCGATTCCCCTCGGGATCACCATAGAAAAACACCCATCCATGTGATGGGTGTTTTTCTATGTCGCTCGCCGGGCGAAATCGAAATCCTGTTGCCGCAACAGGGTGAGAATTGCCTGTGGCAATTCGCAAGGAAACTTTCCGATGAAAACTTGTTTTCAGTCGCGAAATTTCGGGCCTGCCGTAGGTAGGTCGATTCCAGAGTATGTTTGCCTTAAGTGTGCATGATAGCTGATCCCCCTCCAATCCAAAAAAACATCTACCTCAAAGGCTACTCAAATTACCTCTAAACAGGTACACTTATACTAATGAAAGAAACTACACTCGCGGCACCGAATGTGCCAATAACACAATTCAAAAGAACAAAAATCCTTGCAACCGTTGGCCCATCAACCAATAGCTATGAAAAGATCCTGGCGCTTATCAAGGCCGGGGCTAACGGTATTAGACTGAACTTTAGCCACGGTAGCTACGAAGAACGTGAAGAGCAAATCGCGTGGATACGTAAAGCCAGTGAAGAGTACGGCAAGCCAATTGCGATTGTGCAAGACTTGCAGGGTCCAAAAATTCGTCTTGGTGATTTCGAGGGCGTCATTAATGTAACTAAAGGCAAAAGTCTGCAGTTTAAATACGGTGCGGACTTTGAACGTTCTGGCATTATCCCAACGCAGTATGATCTCAGTAAGAAAATGAAGCGCGGCGAACGGCTCTATCTATTTGATGGTAAGGTTCGCACGACTGTAACAAGCGTCAAAGATGGCATCGTACACGTACGTGCCGAAAACGATGGAGTACTGATCAAACGAAAGGGTATTAACCTACCTGACACCGATTTTGGTGGCGACATTATTACGGCTAAGGATAAGAAAGACATTGCCTTTGGTTCTACGCACGATATCGATTATGTTGCACTCAGTTTTGTGCAGACAGAAAATGATATTCGTACGCTCCGAAAGATGCTTAAGAACCTTGGCAGTCAATCAAAGATTATCGCCAAGATTGAAACCAGTGCGGCCGTGGAAAATATCGAGCGTATCGTACTTGAAACTGACGCCGTAATGGTTGCCCGAGGTGACCTTGCAATCGAAACATTACCAGAATCAGTGCCAATTGTGCAGCGAAAAATCATTGGTCTTGGTATGAAGTATGCTCGTCCCGTGATTGTGGCTACACAAATGCTTGCGAGCATGACTGATATGCCAGAGCCAACCCGTGCAGAGGTATCTGACGTGGCGACCGCGGTACTGCTTGGTACCGACTGTGTCATGCTCAGTGATGAAACTGCAAATGGTAATTACCCGATAGAAGCCGTAGAAACCATGAAGCGAGTTATTTTGTATGCACAGGAGAATGAACCGGTAGAGGTGTACTTTAAGGAATTCGAAGCAGCCGATCGCCAGACTGCGATTAGTTCTGCGGTGATTTCACTCGCAGCGCAGCTCGAGGCAAAGGCAATTGTTGCCGAAACACTGACTGGTGCGACGGCACGTCAGATCGCATCTCATCGTTCGCAGGTGCCGCTGATTGCGGTGACGTCAGATCGCTTAACTGCACACCAGTTGGCACTCGTGTATGGTACAAAGAGTTTTGTGCGTCCAGTTGATAAGTATGCTGCAAACAAGCTGACTGATTGGCTTCGTGAATCCAAATTATTTGCAAAGAGCGACATGGTCGTAACGGCATCTGGTAAATATCCGGGCGTGGTTGGAACTACAGACACCATTAAGGTTCGAGTCTTAGAATAAAAATAACGGGGGTGGGAATTGAGCTTTACTAAAAAGACAATTAAGGACATTGATCTGCAGGGCAAGCGAGTGCTTGTTCGCGTTGACTACAATGTGCCGATGAATGATAGTGGTGAAATTACCGACGACTATCGTATTAAAAAGTCACTTCCTACAATCGAATATTTACTCTCTCAAAACTGTAAGATCGTTTTGTGTTCACATCTCGGCCGTCCAGAAGGTAAGCGTGATCTAAGGTTTAGCCTGAAGGCGTGCGCCGAGAGGCTAAGCACTTTGCTTGATAGACAAGTTGGTTTTGCTGAAGACTGTGTAGGTGATGAAACAAGGGCAAAAGTTGATAGCCTGCAGCCGGGCGACATATTAATGCTTGAGAATATTCGCTTTAATCCAGGCGAAGAATCTAATGACGAAGGATTTGCAAAGGAACTCGCATCATACGCTGATGTGTTTGTGCAGGATGCCTTTGGTGTCGTTCACCACGGTGCAGTATCTGTTTCCGAAATACCAAAACATATTCCAGGTGTTGCCGGTCTGCTGGTCGAAGCAGAAGTCGACACAATTTCTAGTGTCATGGAGAATCCCAAGCGTCCGCTGATGGCGGTGATTGGTGGCTCAAAAATTGCCGATAAAATTGATATCTTGAATCGCCTTGTAGATGTTGCTGACTTTATTGCAGTGGGCGGTGCAATGGCCAATACGTTCTTACTTGCTGAAGGTATTTCTGTTGGCAAGAGTAAGGCAGATCATGACGAAGTACCGCTGGCCAAGGAAATACTTGTTAAAGCAAAAGAGAAATCGCAGAAAGAACATTTTATATTTTACCTGCCGCAAGACGGTGTTGTTGCAAAGAGTGTGGACAGTAATACCCAGACGCGAATTGTTGATTGGGATGCGCATGTTATCGCAGCAATCGAGGATTATCCAAAGCAGCCAAGTGCGGAAACAGGACAAGTGCTTGAAGATGAAATGATTCTGGACGTTGGTCCGTTTTCGGGTGCATTTATCGCCGGCGGTATTCAGCTGGCCAATACGGTTATCTGGAACGGTGCACTCGGTGTTACTGAGGTTGCTGGCGTGCAGGGCCCCACTGGGCCATTTGCACACGGCACCGAGACCTTAGTCGAGGCAATGCTTGGTCAGTTTGGGCACAAGCCGTTTACGGTGCTGGGCGGTGGCGACACAGTCGGATATGTTGAAGAGCGAAAATTATCAGAACACTTTAACCATGTATCAACGGGCGGTGGTGCAAGCATGGAACTTATGAGCGGTAAAAAGCTGCCAGGTGTTGAAGCATTGCAGGATAAGGAGTAGCATTAGCGTTATGAATACTACACGTCGAAAACTTGTTATCGCAAACTGGAAGATGCATCTTAATACGAGTCAGGCGAGCTTACTACTGCATAGGCTTCACGAACGAATCAAGATTCACCGTGACATCGAAGTCGTGTTGGCACCAAGCATGTTGGTGCTACAGCCGTTAAGTATGCAAATTGATCGCCGTAAGTTCCGATTGGCGGCTCAAAATGCATTCTATAAGGATGAAGGTGCCTTTACGGGTGAGGTAAGCTTCACAATGTTACGTGACCTCGTACACTATGTCATCATTGGGCATTCTGAGCGCCGAATTCATTTTCATGAATCATATGAAGAGATTGCACAAAAGGTGGCCGCTGCGGTTCGAAACGGAATTACGCCGGTCCTTTGTGTGGGTGAAACGCAGGAAGAGCGCCACAACGGCGAAACGAAGCAGGTGCTACATGATCAGATTACTACTGCCCTGAGCCATCTAACTGCCGCAGAGGTTGAGCAGGTTGTAATTGCCTACGAGCCAGTCTGGGCTATTAGTACCTTTGGAGGAGAACTTGCAAAGCCAGATGATATCCAGCGGCAATTTGAATTTATTAGGCATCAGATCGCAGAACTGTATACCAAGAAGGCGAGCAAGGCCGTGCGTGTACTGTACGGCGGAAGTGTTGACGATCAGCTGGCGGGTGGTTATCTTCAGATTCCGGGCTGTGATGGCGTACTCGTCGGCAGTGCAAGTCTGAATTACCACAAGTTTTCGGGTATCATTGATGCTGCGTACCGAGTTCAGAACAGCGCGAAGGAATAAAAGTGATAGACAAAAACAAAACCTTAACAGATGTCGAAAAGCCAGGTACTACACCGGCTCATGCAACTTCGCGCCCAATAATTATCAGTAAGACACCGGTCGTCAAAGATCCAATGGTATCAAATGATGAGCCAATGGGCGCCGAGCCTGTTAGGCTGCCGCCTTCTGCTGCTAAAAAGACGATTGCGCCACTATCTGCCGCAGATAAGGAACCTGAAACACCAACTGATTCTGAGCCTACTGACAAAATTGTTGATAAGCCAGAGGAAGCGGACTCAAAAGAGGAAGCACTCCCTATTGAGGCAGAAACCGATCAGAGTCCGGAAGAAATCGCTGCTGCCGCGCAGGCTGTGTTGTCCAAGGAAGAGCAGCAGCAAGCAGAGCTTGTTGAAAAGCTTGTCGAACAAAAGAAATATTTTGTACCAATCGGTGCGGTTCAGAAACGTCGTACTGCTCGCAACACGGCCCTTCTTGCATTCGTTCTGCTGGTGCTTGTTGGCGCTGCGCTTGCTGTCGATGCGGGAATTATTAAAACTGAATTTACATTGCCATTTGATCTCATTAAAAACTAGCCAAGGTGTTAAAATATCTTAGTGCTAGAGGAATTAACTAGGGGATTAAACAGCGAACAGGCCAGAGCCGTTGAATCAACGGAAGGTCCGCTTTTGATACTGGCCGGCGCTGGTTCCGGCAAGACCAAGACGCTGACCCACCGGATCGCTCACCTAATCGCGAGTCGCCGCGCAACACCGTTTAATATCCTGGCAGTTACCTTTACAAACAAAGCCGCCCGCGAAATGAGGGAGCGTGTTGCGGTGCTGCTCGGTGAAAACCCAGACAATCGTAGCTTTATGCCGTACATGGGTACATTCCACTCTATTTGTGTGCGGTTACTTCGTCAGGACGGCGAGGCGATTCATATCCCCAAAAACTTTGTTATTTTTGATGAATCTGACAGACAGGCCGCAATCAAGCAGGCTGCCAAGCAACTAATGCTGGATGAAAAGACATATCCGGCACGGAGCCTTTCCGCGATTATTAGTAATGCCAAAAATGACCTCACAATTCCTGGCGAATACGATGCCGGTAATAGTCCGATTCAGCGTGCTGCCGCGCAGGTGTATCCGCTGTATCAAAAGGTACTAAAAGATGCCGGCGCACTTGACTTTGATGACCTGATTGCTCGAACGGTAAATCTGCTGCAAACAAACAAGCTAGTACGCGAAAAGTGGGTCAACCAGTTTAGATACATCATGATAGACGAGTATCAGGACACCAATGCGGCGCAGTACAAACTTATTAAACTTCTCACGGGCGAAGCGCATAACATCGCAGTTGTCGGTGACGACTGGCAGTCTATTTATAGTTGGCGTGGTGCAGACTTCAGGAACATTCTGAATTTTGAGAAAGACTACCCAGAAGTCACAATTGTAAAACTAGAACAGAATTACCGTAGTACTAAATCAATTCTTGATGCTGCCCATGCGGTTATCACCAAAAACCAGCAGCGTTCGGACAAGGAGCTATGGACAGAGGCTGGCGATGGTAAGCCAGTTGATATTTTGCAGGTCGCAAACGAGCGTGCCGAGGCAGAGTCTATCATCCGAAGGGTCCAAAACAGTGTGGATGCCAAGTTCCGTCGATATCAAGATTTTGCGGTGCTGTACCGCACAAACGCACAGAGTCGTTCAGTGGAAGAGGCTTTTGTGCGCTACGGCATTCCGTACCGTATTATTGGTGGTCAGAGATTCTATGACCGTAAGGAAATTAAAGATATTCTGGCGTATCTGCGACTTATTTATCAGCCAGAAGACCGCGTCAGTTTCGAACGTATTGTTAACGTGCCGACAAGAGGTATTGGTACTAAATCGCTGCAGCAATTCTACGCATGGCAGGCAGCAGGTGAACAGACACTTCAGCAGGCACTCGAGACAATTCATGAGGCGCCAGGCATCACGCCAAAGGCCAAGAAGGGCTTCAGCGAGCTTGGCGATATTTTACTTCGGAGCCGCGAAATGGTCGATGAGGCTGCTGTGCCGGTACTGCTTGAAAGCCTGCTTCGCCGCATCGATTACTATGCATATCTTGATGACAAGACTCCGCAGGCCGATGCACGCCAAGAGAACGTTCGTGAACTGGTCGGTGTGGCTAAGAGCTACCAGGACCTTGGCCTTGATGGATTCTTAGAGGAGGTCTCGCTGGTCAGTGATGTTGATACGATGGAATCTGGTGCCAATGCAGTGACGCTCATGACACTGCACGCTGCGAAGGGTCTGGAGTTCCCAGTGGTATTTATGGTTGGCATGGAAGAGACGATTTTCCCGCACTCAAGGGCGCTGTATGACCAGTCGGAAATGGAAGAGGAGCGCCGGCTGTGTTATGTGGGTATGACCCGCGCGAAAGAAGAGCTGTATCTCAGCTACGCAACAGGTCGATTGCTTTACGGAAATGTGCAGCATAATCCGCCTTCAAGATTCCTTAGTGAAATTGATGCATCATTCCAGGTAGAGAGCGTGAGCCTCGGCGGTTCTATGTGGCAGAGTACTTATGACCAAACTCCTAGCGATGATTTTAACCAAGAGCCGCGCTACGTCCCGGAACTCAATGAAGGCGATGGTGTCGAACATGACATCTTTGGGCGCGGTACAGTTGTGGAGATGCAAGGCGATACGGCAACGATTTTCTTTGTGGGCAAGGGCGCAAAGAAAATTAATGTGGCATTTGCACCGCTGAAAAAGCTATGAGACGAAAAATCTGGGCAATAGTTGGCGTCACGCTATACTGGATTATGTTGCCGGCAATATGGGTGTATGCAAAGAAAACAAAACCGCGTGCCAGGGTTATGTTGATTTGGCAAGATGAGGTACTGCTGGTTAAAAATTGGCTGAGTGCAGGCGATTGGTCGTTGCCAGGTGGCGGGATTGAGCATGGTGAGCAGCCTAACGAAGCTGCCGTTAGGGAGATCGCAGAAGAGCTGGGAGTTTCCATAGACCCAGCGGACCTATTGCTAGTCGGCGAAAACACTGCAGTTGAGCGAGGTTGGCTAGTCGGGCGGTACTATTTATTCGCTTTAGAACTTACTGAGGAGCCAGTAATTACACCCGCACAATCAGAAATCGTCGATCATGCCTGGTTTGACTTTCAGCATGTGCAGAATGCCCAAAAGGGTGTTGGCAGTACCGTCAAGCAATCTGTTGGAACTTGGTTAAATCGTTAAAATTTGGTACCATATAACCTGGCTTCGAGGCAGGCACAGAGGTGGTTTCACTAACATTAATCTGCCCTCATACGAAGTCATTGTATGAAGAAACTACTGACATCATTATCCGAGAAACAGCCACTAAAATGGCTTCTCAAGCACAATTGGCATAAACATCCATTCGCAATTCCTTTGGCGACCTTGTTTGTGCTGTTTTTTGCTGGTCTGATATTTATTGTCATGTCGGATAGTCACGAAGTTGTGGCCTCTGATTCCCACCTCGTTGTGTTTACGCATGATAAAAAACAAGAAACGCTTCCTACCCGTGCAAAAACAGTAGGAGAGTTTTTGGAGCGCGCCAACGTTAGGCTCAATGAAGGTGACGTTGTTGAGCCAAGTCAGGATACCGAAATCGCTGATCAAAAATTCCGTGTCAATGTGTACCGCGCACGTCCGGTGACAGTTGTCGATAACGGTAAAAAGACGTTTGCATTTAGTGCCGCAACGACTGCTCGTAGTGTTGCGAGTCAGGCTGGGGTACAGGTCTATCCAGAGGACAAGATAGAAAGTGAAATGGAGACCGATTTCCTCAAGGATGGCGCAATTGGTGAAAAGGTTGTTATTGACCGCGCCACGCCAACCAACATTAACCTTTACGGCACGCAGGTGCCGGTAAGGACCCATGCAGAAACTGTTGGCGAACTGCTCAATGAAAAGCAAATCAAGCTTGCTGCTGATGATACGGTGCAGCCATCTAAGGAAACCAAGATCACCGCGCAGACACAAGTGTTTGTGGTTCGTAATGGTAGCCAGGTCGCAACTGTCGAAGAGGAAATTCCGATGCAAACCGAGACTATCGAAGATGCTTCACTGTCATTCGGGTCAACTGCGGTGCGCCAAAAGGGTTCGGCCGGTAAGCGCCTCGTGACCTATCAGATAGACCTTCAGAACGGTAAAGAAGTAGCCCGTAAGGAGATTCAGTCAGTGGTTGCGGTTGAGCCCGTTAAACAGATTATCGCCAAGGGTAAAACGGTATTTATTCCTGCGGATAAAGAAGCGGTTATGCGTGCGGCTGGTATCGCTTCGTCCGACTTTGCATATGTAAATTATATTGTCAGCCGCGAATCGGGTTGGAATGCAGCGGCACGCAATAGCAGCGGCGCCTATGGTCTGTGTCAGGCTTTGCCGGGTAATAAGATGGCAACTGCTGGTAGCGACTGGCAGTCGAATCCCGTCACCCAGCTGAAGTGGTGTGATGGCTACGCTAAGGGTCGTTATGGCAGTTGGGCGGCCGCATACAATACCTGGGTAAGCAAACACTGGTGGTAACGGTAATGAGAGAACTGAGATAGGTTCTCTCATATAGCTTCTCTCGGGGCAATTCTTTGATTTCTTTATGGACTGGAATTGCTCCGGTTTATCATATAATTGTCGTTCATCACTCCAATTATCTGCGAAGCTGCTCTTTCCTGAATATTGAAGCTTTCTTCCACAAGTAAATTCTGAAAGAAAGCACATATTGATATAATACAGTTGATGAAGATACGAGTACGCGCAATCATTAAGCGGGGCAACACGCTTCTGCTTGTTCGTCATAGAAACCCGGAAACGGGCGGATCATACAATACTTGGTCGCTGCCGGGCGGCGGTATAGATGATGGCGAGATGCTGTTAGACGCGCTTACTCGTGAAATAATGGAAGAAACAGGCATCCAACCTAAAATAGGTAAATTGCTATATATTTATCAATACACCTTGGACGGAGTTTATCAAGGACCAGAATTCTTCTTTAACGTTGAAAACACCAATGATTATCTAAACATAGATCTAACTAAGACAACACATGGCATAGATGAGATCGCTGAGATTGGTTTTTACGATCCGCGTGAATTAGACATAGTTTTACCTGAATTCCTGAAGAACATTGACGTAATCGATGCGCACAATAGTCCGCAACTTGTAATCAAAGGTGAGTATTATGGATAGTCTCCCAGGTACCAACAAGTCTTTAGGGCAGCAGTGGTGCATTTGGGCTGTGTCAGGCACTTCCGGGTAGCCAAGATGGCGTCTGCTGTGGTAGCGACTGGACATCAAACCCTGTTACGCAGCTACGATGGTGTAGCGGGGACGCCGGTCGTGCTGGGCTTTGGTGTAGCCAAAGTCTCGGATTGCTTTTCCTGACAAAGATATATAATTTTGAGATTATCCTTATGCTTGCATTATATAAAATATAGGTTTTTACTATTAAACATAGGTAGGAGAACGTTATGGTTGACGGTATGGAGCATGCGGAGCGGCACCCACTGGAACGAATAGTAGACTGGATTGGGTCAAAAGATGAACAAACGGTAGGTGTCGTAGAGTTATGGTCTGAGGGTCCTGGGGTATTTAATATGGACTATGAAGAGTTTAGTGCATGGATTATCGCAGGAATGGACCTAAGGGTTCTGTCTCTTAGGGGACTTGCTAATATTGTTAAGGTAAATGAGGAAGTGGACTTGCCCGATTCGCTACCAGCTGAACCACCAAAACAGTATGGATACTAATTCTGGTAAAGGGAACTGGTACAATACTGGGGATGAAAGAACTACCGTACGCTAACAAAAGTCTCGGCCAGCACTGGCTGACTGATTTTATGAGTTTGTCTGCTATGTGTGAGGCGGTTGATGTTAAGGACGGTGACACGGTACTTGAGGTTGGGCCTGGGCTTGGAACACTGACGGAGCTGTTGTGCGAACGGGCTGATAGGGTTATTGCTGTTGAATTTGACAAGAAGCTTGCCAAAGAACTACCTGGTCGTGTCCCGGAAAGTAATCTAGAAGTTGTTGAACAAGATATTCTGAGCTTCGATCTAACCTCACTACCTGCTGGTTACAAACTCGTCGCAAATATCCCGTATTACCTTACCAGTAATCTTATAAGGGTCCTTTCCGAAAGTAGTAATCCGCCCGTAGCGGCTGCTATTTTGATTCAAAAAGAAGTTGCCGAACGCGTTGCCGCAAAGCCAGGCAGCATGTCTTTACTTTCTGTAACTGCCCAGTATTATTGGGAGGCGTCACTCGGTCTCGTCATGCCAGCTCATTTATTTACACCCCCGCCAAAGGTTGATTCACAGATCCTTATTTTAAATCGTAGGAATGAGCCATTATTCCCTGATGTAGACGTCAAGCAATTCTTTAGATTAGTAAAAGCCGGATTTAGTAATCGCCGTAAAACGCTGCTTAATTCATTAAATGGGGGGCTGCAACTTGCTAAGCCGGCAGTGCAAGAAATCCTTGATCAGGCAACAATCAAACCAACAGCAAGGCCACAGGAACTATCACTTCAGGAATGGTACTCACTGTATAAAGTAGTGTCTAATCGCGCCCAGTAGCAACACTTGCTTTGTTAATACTTAACAAGTAAAGTGTTTATATGAGCAGCCAAAATGTTGGTTATTTACTCCATCATATTACGTCGGTCCTGGCACGTAACTCCGACCAGGTTCTCTTGGAGCAGCTTGGTATCGGATTCTCTCAGTTCAAGATTTTACTTATCCTTCAGGAATCTCCTGGCGTGCGTCAGAAAACGCTTGCAGAGCGACTTGGACAGACCGAGGCAAGTGTGAGTCGTCAGATAAAATTACTCATTGATGGTGGTTTAGCTAGTAGTCAGGTTAGTCCGCGTAGCCGCCGCGAACATCTGACATACCTTACGGCCAAGGGCACGAAAGTTATTGATAGATCACTTGAGATTTTAAATAACTATCATGCGCCAGTATTTGCTGGATTATCAGAAAAACAGCAACAGCAGCTCAGTGATCTGCTTGCAACCGTACACACCTCTATTTGTCAGCGAGAGCACTAGCATTTTGCATGTAAATCTGTTATAGTAGAGATTCGACTAAAGTACAGTTTAGTCGATGATACGGGGCTGAATTTTAAGCTCGACGTTGGACTTTAACGGTTAGATCAGCAGGTCGCTTATCAGCGTCATAGATACATCTGAATAGATGCAAAAGATTCACTTACAGCAATGGTTGACAACGTTCTCGGACGTCGCGCAGCCTTTGCGCTAGCTGCTTAATTTAATTAACAGCAATGCTTTTGTTCGATGCCAGATAGTACAATAGCGTTTTATATTTTTCTGGACGCTGCTAACTCTTGATTCGAAGTTGGCTTAAGACAAGAATCAAACTTCTACTGCGTTTTGGCTATTATCAGCTGTAGAAGTGATTAAATAGCCTAAACCTGTAGGACAGACTAATCAGTTGAACTAGCGGACGTGGGGGCAGTACCCACCAGCTCCACCAAAGTAAAAGGCTCATCATAGGATGGGCTTTTTACTTTGGTAAATATCTGAGGGTGCTGCCCGTGAGGGTGAGAACTGCCAGCGGCAGTTTGAGTTTTCCTTGCTTGCCCTGCGAGCATTTTGGCTTGGCAAAATGTTGCCGAGCGGATCAATAAGAGTTCGTGCCCACCATAAGCACTTTAAACCCTGTTAACACAGAGGTTTTTGTTTTGCCAATCATTTACAAATTACGAATATATGTTATATGATATAACTTTATGACAGTAGGCATCGAAAATCCCCAAGAACGCCCGCAGGACGCTCATAACACAGCGAGCATGGTTCTTTCTGGCATACCCGATTATTCAGGGGGGGGGAGAGCAGAGACTTTCTTCAGAGGGCTTGATGAGCAGGACAGAGAGGTAGTCTCGTGGTATTTGCAGCAGGGCATAGGTCCTTACCAAATCCAATCTTACGTATATAGCCTAGTTAAAGGTTACGCTGTAGTAGACCCTGATCGAAAAGCTAGCGAAGTAATGGAATCCGCACACGTAGAGCTCAGGCGTATCAATCGCTTGCTTGATATCTTCCTTTCAGATGGAGACTACTTTCCTTACATTGAAACTTGTAATGTAAGCGCCAGAGATGAAGAGGGTAACTATCAGGGCTGTATTGAAGTTAAGGGTTGGACTCGTCTCGGTACGTCAGGAGAAGGACTTTTTAGTCTCCAGAGCCTCAAGACTACACTGCGGAATCGTCGTGTAGGCGAGTATATAGAACGAGCACACGGGTTTATTAATGACCCTAGCTCTGCACCGCGTAGCTTCAACCAAGATGAAATGCTTAGGCAAATTCGAGAGTCTATAGCTGATCTTGATAGTTTGTATTAATTCAGATCTCGTTTAATGACAGTACACATAAGCCCCTTTTTAGCGCTCTAATCCCCAGGCATACTATAGGAGTTTGTTCCCATACGCCGTAGGGCATTAAATCTCTCAATCTCCCCAGTTCTGCTTCAAATAAATGCCAACTTTTATCTATAAGCTCCACCAAAGTAAAAGGCTCATCATAGGATGGGCTTTTTACTTTGGTGAGTATCTGAGGGTACTGCCCGTGAGGGCCAGGATATCCTGCGGACATTTTTGTAGCCGTCCCTCATAGGGTTCATGACTTATCTGCACATATATAAATATGTTACAGTGTGCTTATGAGTGCTGAACTGCATGTTAGATCAGAAGTTCCTCCAGTAAATTGGGATGAGTTTATAGTAACCCATCCAGTAGGGTCTATTGCCTTAGACGGATATGTTTCGGGTGTGCCCCGGTATAATGCAGAAGGACCATACTTAAATGCCAATCACCACGAAGATGTTGATAGGCTGGCTACACTCTCGACTGCCCAACAGATACTGATGTACACCCGAATGGGACTAGATAAGGCATTTAGCCCTGAGGGTGTCTTTGCGCCGAAGGTGTTTGTAAATGACTGTGACCAAGATGTGTGCGCCGCATGGTTTCTGCTCAACAATATGAGCCAAACAAAAAATCCTTCTCCGGCTTTGAACAGGTTTATCAATGTTGCGGGGACTTTAGATGTTACTGCTGGTGCCTTTCCGTATGATAAGAATCTGAAAATCATTGGTGAATTGGCATGGGTATTCGAGCCTTATACGCTGTTTCGGGCCAGTGGCGAGATGGCTAAAAAGGACAATGGGCAATATCGTTCGGTTATACAAAGTGTAGAAAGTCGTATTTCTCAGCATTTAATGGGCCGTGGTGAATCTATAGAATTGGATACGAGATACAAGAGGATTGGTGGCGGCAAAACATGGAGTATGATACAGGAATTAGGCAAGGACGGTAGGGTAGGTGCCCTAGTCGACGGCGTGGATGCGTACGTGGCGGCGCAAGAGCTAGCCGGTGGAAAATGGCGCTATACGATTGGTAGGAAATCAGAATTTATACCTTTTGACATTCCGTCACTTATCGCAAGACTGAATGAAGCGGAAGGTGCCACTGATGATAAGTGGGGAGGTGCTACGATCATTGGTGGTAGCCCGCGTGTTGGTGGTAGCAAGCTTACTCCGCCCGAAGTCGAAGCTATCCTGAATGATTATCTAGCAGCAGCCCAGAGCATGACCGAGTAGTAGCCGTTGGATTTAAAAGTCAACACGACAGCGCAGTATGATGTGTTGATCGTGGATTCTAATTGTCGCCATGACGTTTTTGCCAGTTAGACATATGGATGAAAAAATGGTAATGTAATATTTATGTTGAAGAGTAATGAATTTGGCGACGAGAAGTTTACCCGGCAGGTAAACGTACGTATGAGGCCTAGCACTGCCCGGTGGATTCCAAGACTATGTCAGCTTGACGGCAAAACTATACAAGAGCTTTTCGATCGGTTGGTAGCTGAAGATTATGAGCAATTTGTAGCAGAAAATGCCGAGCAGATGATAGCCGAGCAGCGAGTAAAAGCTGACGAACATCTCGCTGAAATAGCGTTTATAGAGACAATCGTTGCTGAGCAGAAGGCCCAATAACTGCATACCCAGTGCATCTAACCTTTCGTAAGTTACATTTACAATGATGCTTCTTTCTAAAAGATTGTAATTTATTTCACTAAATTTGCTTTGGGCTTATGGTATTTTTTAAACGTTAAACGAAGGCACTTTCCGCGTATGCTGCAGAAAAAAAGCTTGCACAGCATGGGTTTTTTGCTGTTTATGGTGATTGGTATTTTGGCATTTGGTGCAATTATCTTTGCGAGATTTCATCAAACCAATATATCTTCGTCTACACAAACCAAACATGACACATCAGGCCAGGTGAAGGCAGAACAACTCCAGGAAACAGACAAAGTAGAGCTTTCGCAAACAGAACTGATTGCAGTAGAGCCGTCAAAAGCCGTCACGAGCGCCGAACAGGCTATGCCATCTAATACTGAGTCAACCTATCAGACCGCCTGCCAAAAGCTTAAACAGCTATATCTCAGTGAAAATACCGCCAAACAAGCGGCAGAAGATACGCGTTACAAAGAAGCCCAGCAATCCATTATAAATAAATACAGTAGCGCCAATCTATCATTTAGTACTAAACAGAAAGCTGCCCAATCTCTCGAGACAAAAAGACACGATTTGATTATTGCCCAGCTTACCCAGCAGCTCAAGAATCAGCTTAAGAGCATTAACTGCTAATAGATGAAAATTTGCATGGTCTCGATTGACTTTTAGAACGGTTTGTGCTAATATTAGAGTATTGTTATTGATGAATCCGGGTCTGTTCGTAGATTAATTTCCTTGAATTCATATCGACAATCAATGTATTAATCAGGAACGTACCGATCATCAAGTTTCTCTTGATCAAGACAATCTACCTGGCATAGAACGTAAGAAACGTAGTCAGACAGTTTTGCCTTAGAAGCCAGGATATTCGAAATTCCTACAAACCAAAAGGATTCTATTTTTATGCCTTATCAGACTAAAACACGGTCATTTAACCGTACTAATACCCGCCGTAGTGGCGGACAGAGTTTTGGGGGCAACCGTCGTCGTAACACGGGTGGCAATCGCCGCGGCCCTAAAAAGGACTATATTCACCCATCTCGTTTTGTGCAGGCTGCAAAGCCAGTAGAACGTGAGGAATATGTGCCTACACATAAGTTTGACGATTTCATGGTCGCCGATCTTATTAAGACTAACCTTAAAAATAAGGGATTCGAGACACCGTCCCCAATTCAGGACCAGGCTATCCCAGTTATTTTGACGGGCTGCGACCTGATTGGTATCGCTAATACTGGTACCGGTAAAACAGCTGCATTTGCGATTCCTATGATCAACAAGCTGATGCTTTTGCCGGGTAGCCGTGCAATTATTATGGCGCCGACCCGTGAGCTGGCGCAGCAAATTGAACAAGAATGCCGTGAAATTGGCAAGGGAAGCCGTCTCCGCGGTGCCTTACTTATTGGTGGTGCTTCAATGGGCCCTCAGCTCCGTGACCTTCGTGAGAACCCTCAGGTTGTGATTGGTACGCCAGGTCGTATCAAGGACCACATGGAACGCGGTACGCTTGATCTTTCTGATTTCGATACGGTTGTCTTAGACGAAGTCGACCGAATGCTCGACATGGGATTCATTAACGACATGACTGAGATCCTCAGTGGTATGCCTGCTGATCGTCAGTCACTCTTCTTCTCTGCAACAATGGACCGCAAGGTTCGTGATCTTATTGACCGTTTCTCTACTGAACCAGTGAGTGTATCTGTGAAGCAGGGTGAAACGAGCGAGAACGTGCACCAGGATATCGTTGCATACGAAACAACTGGTGATAAGATTATCCAGCTTCACAATATCCTATTGGACGAAGCAGTTGAAAAAGTTATTATCTTTGACGATACGCAGCGAAGTGTAGAACGTCTGAGCGACGAGCTCGTAGAGCGCGGTTTCAAGGCTGATGCAATCCACGGTGGTAAGAACCAGGGACAGCGTCAGCGCGCACTGCAGAAGTTCAAGAAGAGCGATATCTCAATCCTCGTTGCGACAGACGTTGCGGCCCGTGGTATTGATGTCGCTGACGTTACACACGTTATTAACTTCTCGACTCCTCAGTCATACGAAGACTACGTACACCGAATCGGCCGCGCCGGACGTGCGGGCCGCGTTGGTCACGCGTTGACATTCGTGTCTGTACGATAATTTTCCCACCTACGATCTTGACCGCTTGTCTGCGTTTGCCGTAGGCTAGTTATATGATCAAAAAGAACCCCGGCTCCTTGGTGAAAAAAATCTTTCGCCGCAGTGAAGATCTGACTGCCGCAGATGTTGCGGAGGCCAGACAGTATATAGCTCAGTATTGGCAGAAATTAGAGCGTCATCATCCAAAAGATGACGATAGCTTGTACGGCTTGCCAAAGCCCTATCTTGTGCCGGCCCACGAGGAAGGTCATGAGTTTGACTTTAATGAGATGTACTACTGGGATACCTACTTCATGGCAATTGGCCTGATGGACGACGGACATAAGGATTTGGTGCTAGGTATGCTCGAGAACTTGCTCGCAATGCAGAAAAGACTCGGCATTATTCCAAATGCATCGAGGGCTTACCTGACCGGTCGATCACAGCCCCCATTTCTAACAACGTTTATTTTTGAACTCTATGACCGCTACAAGCTTGATAAGAAGTGGCTTAAAGCAGCGATCGATATTGCCAAAGATGAATACCAGACTGTCTGGATGGGTAGCGTAAAGCCAAATGCACGATTAGTGTATAGGGGATTGTCGCGCTATTACGATATTAATTATCTGCATGATTTGGCAGAGGCAGAGAGCGGCTGGGATATGACGCCGCGTTTCAGCCGTAAGGCGCTGAATTATCTGCCGGTTGACCTCAATAGTTTGCTATACAAATACGAAATCGACTTTGCTCGTGCAGAGCGTATTTTTGATGACAAGCGAGAGGCTGCCAAATGGGAAAATACTGCATTTCACCGTAAGGAATCTATTGATGAATTGATGTGGAGCAATATTCGTGGCATGTACTTTGATTATAACTACGCCAAAGAACGTCGCGGCAGTGTTGCATCCTTGGCTGGTTTTTATCCAATGTGGGCCGGTATTGCAGACGACAAGCAGGCGCGGCAAATGGTGCGTGCCCTTCGTCGTTTTGAACACCGCGGTGGCTTGTCGACGACTGACAGTCAGCAGCTTAATCAGATGGTGCCAGGACGCATGCCAACTCAGTGGGCGTATCCGAACGGCTGGGCACCATTGCATTACGTGATCATAAAAGGTCTGCAGCGCTATGATTATCATGCTGACGCAGAGCGTATCGCCCGAAAGTGGATCAAGACAAATCTCGATTGGTTTAATCAACATGGCGTGTTTCTTGAGAAATACAATGTTGTGCAGCCAGATAAGCCACCAATGAAGGGCGTGTATCCGTCCCAGACTGGCTTCGGCTGGACGAATGCCGTATTCGAGCGGCTATGCCAGGAGTTTATCGATGAACGAAGATAGTGACGCATTGCCGTGCGCCGAAAAGATGGTGTTTGATAATCAGAAAGATGCGCAGTCGACTGCGCTCGCGGCTGACTGGCAGCACGGTGCAAGCCTGAAGGCGTACCAGTGCCGTTATTGCCATCTATGGCACCTATCGAGCCAGCCAACAGATTAGTGCTATACTAGACCTACGATGCAAAGGATCTATGCAGCTACTCAGTTTATGATGATGCCCTAGGGCATATTATTTCTTTGACCGGCTTTGATTCATCTCTTAAACAAAGGTACACTACTACTAATGAACTACTACATCACAACTTCTATTCCCTATGTAAACGGCGAACCCCACATTGGTTACGGCATGGAGCTGCTGCAGGCAGATGTACTCGCCCGGGCGGCCCGTCAGCAGGGTAAGCCTGTCATTTTCTCTACCGGCAGTGACGAACATGGTGGCAAGATTGAAGAAAAGGCAGCCGAGCTTGGTATCTCGACAAAAGAATTTACTGACAAGATGAGCGCTCCGTTCCGCGAATTGGCATCACTTTCGCATGTCAGCAACGATCGTTTTATTCGTACGACCGATCCTGGTCACGAGCAGCGCGCAGCGATCATATGGAAAAACCTTGAAAAGGACATTTACAAGGATTCTTACACGGGCTGGTACTGTACGGGCGACGAAGCTTTCTTCACAGAGGCAGTTGTAAAAGAAAATGGTGGTATCTGCCCAAACCACGATCGACCATATGAAAAGATCGAAGAAGAAAACTATTTCTTCAAGCTCAGTAATTATAGCGGACAGATTGAAAAGGCTATTACAGACGGTTCGTTTGATATCGTGCCTGCAACCCGCAAGCAAGAAATTCTCAGTGTGATCAAAGACGGCTTGAAAGATATTAGTATCTCTCGTCCGAAAGATAAGATCGGCTGGGGTGTACCTGTTCCGGGCGACAAGACGCAGGTTATGTATGTCTGGTTCGAGGCGCTGATGAACTATATTACGGTACTTGGTTACCCGGAACACCAGGATTTTAAGGAGTTCTGGCCAGCTAATGTGCAGGTAATTGGTAAAGATATTATTAGATTCCATGCTGCAATTTGGCCGGGAATGCTGCTGGCGCTTGGTTTGCCACTGCCAAAGCAGCTTTTTGTGCACGGCTTTATTACCGTTGAGGGCAAAAAGATGAGTAAGTCACTTGGTAACGTTATTCATCCAAAGCAGGTGATCGATGCGTATGGTGTCGACGCGTACCGTTATTATTTCCTCCGTCATATCCCATCGTATGAGGACGGTGATTTCAGTTGGGCACGTCTCCACCAAGCGTACAACAACGAACTCGGTAACGAGCTGGGTAATGCTGTCCAGCGTACCGCGGCTATGATCCAGCGCTATCAGAACGGACTGATTGGTCCAATTCCAGAAGCAGAGCACGACGTTGGTGAATACGATGCTGCAATGAAGCAGTGCCGTTTTGACCGAGCACTCGACGAAGTCTGGGAACAGGTCAGGGGACTGAACCAGTACATTGATGAAGCAAAGCCCTGGGAGATTAGTAAAACAGGTGATACTGATCATCTCCGTGAAGTATTGGCATACCAGGTGAGCTGTTTGCTCGAGATTGCCGAATTGCTATTACCATTCTTGCCGGACGCAGCTACTAAGATTAAGCAGGTATTCGAAGAAGGCGTTGTTCGCCCAATCGATGGTACACTTTTCCCTCGTATCGAAGAACCCGTCGTTGGATAAATTAATGGAGCTTTTTGACACGCACTGTCATATTCAGTCTGCCGGCCTAAGCGAAGGCGAGCGTAGCACTCGTGATATGTGGGCGAAAGCCGGCAATACATCGGTTGATGAGATTATCGATCGTGCACGCGAGGCTGGTGTCGCTAGAATGATCTGTGTTGGCTGTGACGTCGATGATAGCCAGCTCGCACTTGAAACTGCGAAAGACCGCGAAAATCTGTATGCGAGCATTGGGATCCATCCCCACGAAGCACAGCGCTATGTTAGTGACGAAGCAGAGAAAACTCGCTTTTCGCAGCTTGCCGAGCACGAGAAAGTAATTGCCGTTGGTGAATGCGGCCTTGATTATTTTTACACTCATTCATCGAAGGAAGCCCAGGTAGAGATTCTGAAATTTCAACTGGAATTGGGGCAAAAGCATGATTTACCGATGATTTTTCATGTTAGAGAGGCTTTTGACGACTTTTGGCCTATATTTGAGCAGTTTTCTGGTGTAAGGGGCGTTCTTCACAGCTTTACTGATTCAATCGATAATATGCAGCGTGCGGTGGCTCAGGGACTGTATATAGGGGTAAATGGTATTGCAACGTTTGCAAAGAGTGAATCCCAGCTTGCGATGTATAAGGCAATCCCGCTTGAAAACTTGGTTTTAGAAACAGATGCACCCTTCTTGACTCCGGTACCATTTCGTGGTACAATTTGCGAGCCAAAACATATTGCGTTAACTGCTCAATTTCTAGCAGATCTCCGCGGCGAATCAGTCGAAGAACTGGCCCGCACAACAACGCAAAATGCTCGTAAATTATTTAATGTGTAGGAGTACATATGTTTGACAGTCCTGAGAAGGAACGTCAGTTAGATGCGTCTGAGATCATGCAGCAGCGTGATCAGGTTATTGATATCGCCATACAAAATATGGGTAAAGCAACTATGGTGAGTGATAATGTTGCAAACTTAGACTCATATCGTCATCACAACCAGGTGCTTGCTCAGGTTGCAACAAATAATGCAGTCAACGATCAGGAGCGACTCAGTGCTTAAGAAGCTGCTGAAAGGGATGTCAACTCAGCGCAGCGAACAGCACCGCGCTGATTTGTACCGTAACCTCATTCGTCATGAGGCGAAGATTGGTGGACGTATTTTCGGTCCAACCAATCCTAGTGTGCGCCGCGAGTTCTTTTGTCTTGATGAGCGCACGTGGGTGTGGCACGAAGAATGGATCGACAAACAAGGCGAAACACATGTCCAGACGACGCGTTACGATGTCCGTCCAGACGGTATCTTAAAGTCACAACACGGTAAATACCAGCCCGTTACGGTCGATGAAGCTAATCGCCTGTACAGTGCGGCCCGCATGTATCAGGATGCAGTACGTAGCGAGCTGTATACTTTCGCTCGCTAGCTGATACCATAGTGCTATGACAAGGCCGATTTATCTAGATCATGCAGCCACAACACCACTCGACGAGTCGGTGATTCAGGCGATGATGCCGTATTTTACAGAAAAGTCATATAATCCTTCGGCTCAGTACGAGGCGGCCCGTCAGGTTAAGAAAGACATCTCCGCTGCCCGCACCACCATTGCTTCATATTTTGGGGCGCGGCCTTCTGAAGTCGTCTTTACTGCAGGCGGAACAGAGGCAAATAATATTGCGATTCATGGCATCATGCAGCGCTTTCCGGATGCCCATATTGCGGTCGCAAGTGTAGAGCACGACTCTGTGCTTTTGCCCGCTCAGAAATACAATCATACTGAAATTAAAGCTGCGGCTGATGGTACAATTACCCCAGAAGCTACCGCAAGGGCAATTACTGCCGATACGGTGCTTGTTAGTGTGCAGTACGCCAATAACGAAGTTGGTACAATTCAGCCCATCAAAGATATTGCACAAGTTGTTGAAGCCGTACGGGCAGAGAGGCGTGCGTCTGGCAATACTATGCCTTTGTACTTCCACACAGATGCCTGTCAGGTCCCGGCGTATCTTGATATTCACGTCAGTCGACTCGGCGTTGACCTGATGACCATTAACGGCAGTAAGCTCTATGGTCCCAAGCAGATTGGATGTTTGTTCGTTAAGTCTGGGATCGTGCTCGAACCTTTGGCTCAGGGCGGCGGGCAAGAGCGTGGACTTCGGAGTGGTACCGAAAACGTACCTTCGATTATTGGACTGGCTGCTGCACTCAAGCTTGCCCAGGAAAATCGGTACAATGAGACAGAGCGGCTTTCTGAAGTCCAAAAACATTTTATAGAACGAGTTAGTAGATTGCCCGGTGTGACCATAAATGGGTCTCATAAGCACAGGCTTGCGAATAACGTGCATATTACGATTGCCGGCAAGGACAACGAGACATTAATGATGCAGCTTGATGATATGGGTATCCAGTGTGCGGTCGGCTCTGCTTGCAGTGCAAGTAACGACGAGCCGTCCCATGTGCTTATGGCAATGGGACTCAGCGAAGCTGACGCTCAGTCGAGCCTTCGATTTACCATGGGTCGAAGCACGAATAAGGAAGATATCGACTACGTGGTTGACTCTCTCGGCAAACTTATTGGTTAATATTGCATCTACTTACGCCGGTGGATATACTGTAGTCAATCATGCTTAAGACAAAAATAAAAAAGCTATGTACACTGCAGCGTGTGTTCGCGGTTTCGGTGTTGGCTGCATTATCTGTAGTAAGTATTAATTATCCGATTTTTGCGCAGGCCGTAACCCAGGGATACGGCACCGATCAGGTCATGCAGCGTGGCATGTTGGTGCAGCTTAAGAAGGATGATCCATCTAAGGTTGAGCCGGTGACTCAGGCGACAGCAGATAAACTGTTCGGCGTTGCGGTTGATGCAAATGATGCTCCTGTTACGCTTTCCGCTGACGGCAAGAAGGCATTCGTGGCTACGGCAGGTAAGTACGACGTGCTTGTGAGCACCCAAAACGGTAATATCAAGGCTGGCGACTATATTGCAGTATCAGCAATTGATGGTATTGGCATGAAAGCTGGTGCCAAGGAGTCATTTATTATCGGGCGTGCAGTTGCTGATTTTGACGGTAGTATCAATAAGATCGGCACCTCTAAGGTAAAACTGAGCGATAATAGCGAAAAAGAAGTCATGATTGGCCGTGTCCAGGCTGACGTACTTGTTGCGGGTAATCCCCTGATGAAACCAGAACAGGCCAATGTTCCGGAATTCCTTCGAAAGGCAGCCGAGGCGGTTGCTGGTAAGCCGGTGCCAACAGCGCGTATTTACATGAGCTTGTTCGTGTTCCTTGTCTGTACAATTATCTCTGGTGTACTGATGTACGGCGGCGTTCGGAGCGCAATTATTTCGATCGGCCGTAACCCGCTTGGCAAGAAAATTATTATTCGTGGCATGTTCCAGGTGATAATAACTGGGCTTATTGTTTTCATTTTAGGTATTTTTGGGGTATATTTACTACTAAAGATATGAAACAAATGGGTGGGAATTTGTGAACAGCGTACAGCTTGGTCTAATCTTAATCAGTTTACTGTCAGCAACGGTTTCCTTCATTTGGCTCGCAGTGCGCCTCAGTGGCTTACAAGGGGGTAAGGGTAAAACAGTCGTTGACGGTGTTGTTGATGCTGCAGAAAAGGACGTTGAGCACATATTTAACGAGGAATTCCGAGAGGAGCTTCGTAACCGTGGTCGTCTGCACTTCGAGAAGATTATTGGTGAAAATGCGATGTTCCTGCAACAGGATTTGCAGCTGACAACTTCGCAGCTTAATGAGTACATGAAGTCAGAGATTACCAAGAAGCTTCAGGAAGAGTTTACCAAGTATGAACAGTCTATTACTGATGCTAAGCAGATGGCGCTTGAGTCTATTTCTAAGACTCAGGAAGCAATCGAACAACAGCGTGAACTCATGGGCCAGCAGATTGTTAAAGAGATAGAGACCGAGAAAGCTCGACTCGTAAAACGATTTGAAGAAAACATGGCTGATATCGTGAATCACTACGTGCTGGCAGCTATTGGCGATCAGATTGACCTGAATGACCAGCTTGAATTTATCCTCAGTGATATCGAGGCGAACAAAGAAGCTATAATACAGGATCTCAGAAATGGCGCCTAAGCAGGAGACTGCGACTGACGCGTACCTCAGCCTTCCGTTGTCTGTGGCAACAAAAGTTGATGTGGGGCGATTGATGCGCGAATTGCAGCAAATTGATAATTTTTTAAACGAGGCTGCGATTCGAAATCCTGGCGCAGGCGCTCAGATGCCAAAGACAAGTCGACTGCTCGATGAAACAGTGGCTATCAACAAACTGAATTTACTGCATGAAGATGACAGGAACAGGCTTATTGGATTCATTACGCACGTCCGTGCCAAGGCTCCGATCATGCATATTAGTTTTAGCGCGGATCCATCACCTGCCTTTACGCAGAAACTGATCACGCGGCTTCGTTCAGATGTCCATCCGTTGGTGCTATTGCAGCTTGGCCTTCAGCCAAATATTGGGGCAGGTTCCGTGCTGCGTACCACCAACAAATATTTTGATTTCAGTCTTCGTCGCCGTCTCGAGCAAAAGGGTGATATTCTTGCCAGTATTTTGAAGGGGGCGATGAGCTAATGGCCTCAACAAGTGGTAACCAACACTTTGATCGATTGATCGCCAGTGGAAATCCAGTTGGTGAAGTGATTGCGGTTGATAAATTCCTCGTTCACATGTCAGGACTCAATCCCGTAGCCGTGCATGCACTTGTAATGTTTGAGGATGGTAGTAAGGGCTTTGTGCACCAAGTCGCCAATGATCACGTCACGATTCTTCATCTTGGTGACAATGTACTTGAGATCGGTATGGTTGGTGTTGTGCAGCACCAGGAGCTCGTCTGTAAAGTCGGAAAGGACTTTATTGGACGCGTTGTTTCTGTTACCGGAGAACCCCTTGATGGTAAGGGCCCGATTGCAGCTGATGCTGCCTGGCCGGTGTTTAATACCGCGCCGCCACTGTACGAGCGTAAACTACTAAGCGATCAGCTGGAAAGCGGTGTGACCGCACTTGATTCATTGTTCCCGATCGTTCGTGGTCAGCGTATGGCGCTCCTGGGTGACAATAAATCTGGTAAGAGTACGGTTGTGACACAGCTTGCAATTAACCAGAAAAACACTGACCAGGTCGTAGTGTATGTACTGATTGCAAAGCGTCGTACTGATGTTGATACACTACTAAGTCGTCTGCAAGAAACAGGCAGTATGGACAAGGCGATTGTAGTGGTAAGTACTATGTTCGAATCGCTTATCACGAGCTATATTGCGCCGTATGTGGGCTGTGCAATGGCAGAATATCTGTGGCAGCAGCTCAACCAAGATACGATTATTATTTATGACGACCTCAGTAGTCACGCGCATGCCTACCGTGAGGTGGCCCTGATGTCTGGCGTCAGCCCGGGTCGTGACTCATACCCAGGAGATATGTTCTATGCCCACTCCAGCCTCTTGGAGCGTGCAGGACGCCTCGATAGTACCGGTGCGCACCTTACGAGTGTTCCGGTTATTAATGCCGCTGGTGGTGATATTACAGCGTATCTCCCAACAAACGTCATGTCCATTACTGACGGACAGTGGATTTTGGACATGAACATCTTCCGTAATGGTATTCGTCCAGCGGTAAACATTGGTCTATCGGTGACTCGTGCCGGTGGTATCGGTCACAATAAACGCCAAAAAGCCTTGGCGTCAGAAACCCTAAAGCTCCTTGCAGATTATCGTCAGGCAGAGGAATTCTCGCACTTTGGTTCAGAGCTTGCCGCAGAAGCGAAGCGTGCGCTTGAGGTCGGTAAGCGTTTGTTCGAAATGATGACCCAGACACCAACCGATACATATTCATTATTGTCGCAGCAGCTCATGCTCGATATTGTGCTGCATGCAGACTCCACCTCACCGCTTGATATCGGTACGTTAAAGCTTAACGTTGCAGAGTTCGCTGCAAAGATCACTGATGAGTCGCAGTACGATACGGTTAAGGAAGAGCTATTAATCAAGTGTAGTCCAAGCTACAAACCGCCAGCTCCAGAGGCTCCCGCAGAAGCGCTTCCTGCGACAGACGGCGCAGAATCTAAAGACGCCAAGGAAGGTGATAAAAAAGACGGTTCTAAAGAAGATAAGGACAAAAAATCCGAGGAAAAAGACAAAGAAGCCCCCAAGGATGACAAGAAAGAGGACAAAAAGTGAAGCGTCCTAATGAAATAGAACGCGAAGAAAAATCCATGGCAGCTTTGGTAGAGCTGACCAGTGTCTTTGAGGGTATCGCAAGTATGAAGATTGCCCAGATTAAGAACCAGGTGCTCGAGGCCACAGCTTTCTTTAATGAGCTCTGGCATATCTATTCGCAGCTACACGTGAGTGCTATATTCGGATTTGGGCGCAGTCAGGACGACGTAGAGGTAATTGACAAGGAACTTTACATTATTATTACTGCAGAGGGTGGATTTAGTGGTGATATTGACCAAAAGCTTATTCAGTTGATGCTAAAGACCTACGACAAGGATAAAAATGCTATTATTGTTATCGGACACCACGGTGCAATTCAGCTTGCCCAGCGCGGCATTTCGTACGAAAAATACTTTAAGTTGCCGAACAAAGACCAAAATATCAACGTGACACCAATTATTAAAGAAGTGCAGAAATACAAAAAAACTACCGTGTTCTATCAGGAATATATCTCACTTATGTCCCAGGACGTAAAAAGTATTGAGCTTTCGAAGGCAGTATCTGATAAGGGTCAGCAGTCAGAAGATCCTGACGAGATCATCAGTGAGGCGAACTATATCTTTGAACCAAGTACCTATGACGTGGTAGACCACCTGGAGCGTTCCATGATGCAGATTGCTATGAGTCAGCTGATTCTTAATTCCAAGCTTGCACAGTACGCCTCAAGGTTTAGGGCTATGTCCGCATCACACACGCGCGCTGACGAGGCCAAGCAAGATCTCCGAATGTTGTATAACCGATCAAAGCGTAATATCAAGGATGCACGTCTGAAGGAAAGCATTATCGGCATTAAGAAATCTAAAGCAGGGGCAGCATCATGAACCCTGGAATTGTTGTATCGATTAAAGATCTTGTTGTCCGTGTCCAGTTTGATGGTAAGTCGCCATCTGTTGGTGAACTTATTGTGGTACAGAATGGCCACAGTACCAAGCTATTGGTAGATCACCTGGAACCAAATGGCATCGCTATGTGCCTTAATGTTCGTTCTGACCGTCGTGTCCAAAAGGGTATGGAGGTTATGCTGACCGGCAACGGTATTCAGGTGCCGACTGGTGACGTTACTATTGGTCGTATCCTTGATGCGCTTGGTGACCCGCTCGATGGCCAAGGGCCAGTGGGTGATGAAAACACACCACGGAAAAATATTCTTGAACTACCTCCGCGATCTACGGAATTTAATATCCAAAAGCCCGAAATCCTCGAAACCGGTATCAAGGTCATCGACTTCTTTACGCCATTCGTAAAGGGACGTAAGATCGGTATTATTGGTGGTGCTGGTGTTGGTAAAACAGTCCTTACGATGGAGTTGATTAACAATATTGCCCGTTCTGGCTCTGGTTTGTCATTCTTCTCTGGTATTGGTGAGCGTATCCGTGAGGGCCACGAGCTATGGGATACACTGCGCGAAAACGACCTGCTTAAAAACACCTGTATGTTCTTTGCGCAGATGAATGAAAATCCAGTGCAGCGTTCGCTCGTTGCCGTATCTTCTGTTGCCCTGGCCGAGTATTTCCGTGACGAACAACGAAAAGACATTCTGTTCTTTGCTGACAACATCTATCGTTTCATCCAGGCAAGGAATGAGCTTGCGACTATTTTGGACCAGGTGCCAAACGAGGGTGGTTACGAGCCAACAATCTTCTCTGATATTAAGGTCTTCCAGGATCGCCTCAGCTCTAATGAAAAGGGGTCTATTACATCCGTCCAGACCATTTATGTCCCAGCTGACGACCTTTCTGACCCGGCTGTGCAGTTAATTCAACACGAGCTTGACTCTGTTATCGTGCTTTCCCGTAAGGTTGCAGAGCAAGGACAGCGTCCTGCGGTTGATCTAAGCCAAACAAACTCATCTCTTTTGACTCCTGAAATTGTGGGAGATCGCCATTATCTACTCAGTGTCCAGGTGCAGGCCTTGCTTCAGAAATACGAATCATTGAAGGGAATTATTGCGATTATTGGTGAGAACGAGCTTTCTGCAAGCGACCGCGCCGACTACGCAAAGGCAAAGAAGCTTATCAAGAACTTTACGCAGAACATGAACGTGATGACAAAACACACCGGTGTTCCGGGTGACTTCTTTACTCGCGAACAGACACTTCAGTCAATCGAAGAGATTGTCGCATAGCCGGGAACAATATATGGCAGAAGAACCACAAAAGACAGAGGGCGAAGAAAAGCCAGCCGCATCAGAGCATGTTGATGGCAAGACTATGCACGTTAAAGTGTATGCTCCATTCAAGGTCTATTTCGATGGCGAGGCAGAGAGTATCTCTGCAGTTAACGAAACAGGTCCCTTTGACATTTTGCCAAAGCACCATAACTTTATGACACTGCTCGACGCTTGTGATGTGATCGTGCGTTCAGGCGGCAACGAAGAAAAGATTCCAATTACGCGTGGCATCATGCACGTCAAGGCCGACGAAATCATCGTCTTCCTCGATGTGTAACAGGGTTATTCTATAACCATGTAGCTGAAGTTGAGACCACTGCCTCCGCCGCCAGCTAGACATACACTGAAACCGGTGGGAGATTCTTGGCTCACATAATAATTGCTTGTTGCGGCTTCTGCATTGGCGGGTGATATGACAACGTACGGTGTGGAGTTGTATCTCTTGGCAAACGTTACTTTTACGTTACAGCCCGTGCCGCCGACATTGTTGATTTTGCCGGCTACATCAGAGCCACTGAGCCCTGCACCGCCAGTTATGTTAGGTGTTCCGCCACCACCATCCAAATGGTTAACTATCTCAAGTGCCCCTGTGAGCTGCAGGCTTCCGGTAGTTATTGCAGGTGCTGATATTGGGCCGCCAAAGCTTGCGCCGCCGCTACTGGTGATTCCTTTTTGAATATTAAGCTGACCTTGAATGGTTGTGTTACCGGTAATTGATAGGTTATTGGCTGTGATTTGGTCAAAGGTACTGGCTCCAGAAACACTAATACCAGGCAGGCTCAGTGCGCCGCCAACCTTGATGGTTCCTGCTACATCCAGACTGTCCCTAACCAGGACTTTGCCGCTAAATATGGCGTTTGATTCAATCGAAAGAACTGATTTAGGGTCACCAATCTTCTGTTCGGATTCGCTCAGTTTTTTAAGCTCATCAGCAGAGAGTGACTGCGTATTAACGGTTGTTTCTTTAGCAGCTTTTTTATTTTTCTGCATTCCGATTAATACAAAACCACCCGCAAGCACGAGGATAAGTATAAACAGTAGTACGTAAATATTTAGGTGCGAAATAATACGCTGGAATATATTGCCAGACTTTTTCTTTTTGCCACCGGCTTCTTTAGCTTTTTTCTCTGCGTCAGATTCCGCCAGCGCATCAGTGGTGCTTTCCAGCGCGTTGACATCATCAGCAGGCGCCTGACTCGGCGTATTCGCTGCTTCGTTATTTGTCTCTTCTGGTTTGTTTTCCACTATTCACCCTACTTCTGGTTAATAATACTACGGTTATGCTTAATTGACCAAATTCTTATAAACCCCGCGTATCTATTACGCTTGTGTTTTTTAGTCACTTATGGTACGCTTCGGTTGTACATTGCTATTTCGGGTCAAAAGCAAAACGAACATGACTGACCGTTCTCACACTGACTCGAAATACCATACAGTAACAAACACTAACAGACGTAGTAGGCAACAGTGGCAAAATACTACCGACATCAGGGCGAGACAAAACGACACAGAAGTATTCGTATTGTTCGTCCTATTGTCGCGTTAACTCTAGTTGTATTTATAGTACTAGGTAGTTTTTTTGCATACGATATTTTTAGCCAAAACGATGTGTCCGAGACTTCATCGGCTAGTACTCGCCCGGTATCTTCAGTCCTTGCAAGAGATGTACAGGTTCAGACCACGCCTTATTTCCAAATACAGACTCCCATGAAATGGCGTGCAATTGCAAATGAAACGAGAGATGGCCACTACGTATACCGTCAGCTTAATGGTCCTTTGGTTGAGCAAGAATTAATAATTGACGTTAATGATTCCGCGCAGCTAATAGTTCCTCTTGCTAATATCAGCAGGGTTTTACCTGTGAGTGTCAATCAAAGGAATGGTTTTACTATTGTTGACTCTACTCTAGAGCACTGTAAAAAAGCCGCCGGGTCGCAGAAGAGCCCTTTGATGGTGACAATGCAAAAAGTTTCATTCCCATGTACGCCGGATACCACTATCTACAAGGCAGTTGTAGGACTTGTCGGTGGAGGGAACGTAATGACACTTACTCGACCGAGCGGTAAAACAGCTCCGTATAAAATTCAATACCACAATATGACTGCAAATCCTGGACCCGGTGATTTCGTAGATATTATTGAAACTTTCGAGACAAGATAGCTGGTCTTTAAAGCATAAGTGTCATGCTATAATGCAGGACAAGATATGTGGCGGAAAAAAATAAAACAACTGCTTGTACTCGGTGTCGTGTCTAGTGTTGTGTTTAGTGCAACCGTTTCGGCCCAAACATCCTCATCTAATAACTATCAAGTACAAGAATACCAATTTGGTACGGGTGGCAATCCTGATCTAAATTCTTCTAGTTACAATGCAAACGCCTCAATTGGCAGCTTGGGGGTAGGACGATCATCTAGTACTAATTATGACCTAGAGGCAGGTCTTATTACGCCAAGCGAGCCGTTTCTTGAGCTTTTCATTAACTTCTCAAGCATAGACCTTGGAACATTAGATCCAACTACTACTGGAACAGGATCTGGAACATTTTGGGTTCGGACATATCTGTCTAGTAGTTACATAGTTCAGACCATGAGCCCATCCTTAACTAGTGAGGGTGGTAGGGTGATTCCAGGTAAAAGTACCGCCGGTGTTTCTAGTGTCGGTACCGAAGAGTTTGGCATAAATCTGGTCGATAACTCATCACCTGATCTAGGATCCAGTCCTTTTAATGTACCTGATAATAATTTTGCCGATGCCGAAGCTGCGCCAGGCTATAGTACCCCAAACCAGTTTAAATATGCGCAGGGAGATATTATTGCTCGATCGGCGGCAACTGCGGGCAATCAGGCTGTGGGGCGAACTGATTTTACGATTTCTTACATTGCAAACGTGAGCCCCGTGACACCAGCTGGATCATACAAAATGGTTCACGATATAGTGGTAACAGGAACCTTTTAGACTAAATTAACAACATCGTATATAAAAAATACTTGTTATGTTTACTCATAGTATGTTATTAATTAGTGGCGTATTAATATAAAACAAAAATTATGCCTCACACTTTATACGTATCCCATCCGGGATCTAAGCCAACAGAATCGCGACTATATAAGTCGACGAGTGTTTTGGTTTGTTGTTGGGCATAGTTACAAGGAGAAGTATCATGCTTCAAACTATGGCTCTGCAATCGCGTAGAGCGACGCTTATGCTGATAGCATTCGTGCTTTCAGTTTCGGCGATATTACCAATTTTAGTGGTGGGCAAGGCTTATGCCGCGCCGACAGTTACGGACAGGGCACTTACGTCTACCACCGCCCGCCCAAGTCAGCCAACGGACCTGACCTGGTCGTTCAATACAACCTCGGACACGGGTAACGTATCTACGATTGAGATTGAGTTCTGTGACACGCCGCTCGGTGCTTGTGGTGTGTCAAAAGTACCTTCTCTCAGTAACACACCTACTGCTACGCTGACTAACTTTACGACTAACGGTGTAACAAGTACGACCCGAAGCACAAGTGCTACAGCACCTGGTAGCAGTAACAACCAGTACACTATTACTAAGACAACTGAAGATACTGGCCAGAGCCTCAGTGGTGCAACTATCTCATTTGGTGCAACTGACATTACGAACAATGCAACTCAGAATGCGTCGTACTACACCCGCGTTCGTCTTATTGACGGCGGTTCAGTACTGCGATGGGAAGGTGTGTTTGCACAAAGTACTTCACAGACTTTGACCGTCAACGCTCGTGTCCAGGAACGTCTTGACTTCTGTGTCGGAGCTACAGGCGTTAACGACACTACGACAACGCCAACTCCAACACTTGGCGACTGCCGTGACATTACA
>JALRHH010000029.1 GCA_023253175.1 Candidatus Saccharimonadia bacterium | reverse complement strand
GATCAGCAACGCTACGGTGAATACGTTCCCGGGGCTTGTACACACCGCCCGTCACGTCACGAAAGTCGGTAACACCCGAAGTCAGTGGCCCAACCGCAAGGAGGGAGCTGCCGAAGGTGGGATCGGTGATTGGGACGAAGTCGTAACAAGGTAGCCGTACCGGAAGGTGCGGCTGGATCACCTCCTTTCTAAGGAGCAATCAACTCACTCGGACAAGGTTTCGGGATTTAGTAGTTGAGCTCATAAGTGGAGCATTGACTTTTGTTTATTTATCACATCATCTATTAGTACAGCTCTTCGGAGAGTGGAAAATTAGCTCTGATGGAAAATCTACTCGGCACGTTGTTGGGTCCTGAGGGGACGGCTGAAAATGCCAAACCTCTGGGCTTAATAAGGCGAAGAAACCAGGATTTCAGATCCAAGGTCTTCACAGCTTTATTGAGTACCGCCCGTATTTTGAGAACTACACAGTGGACGCGAGCATCTTTGTGGTCAAATTATTAAGCGTACATGGCGGATGCCTTGGCATCAGAAGCCGATGAAGGACGTAGTAGGCTGCGATAAGCCT
>JALRHH010000027.1 GCA_023253175.1 Candidatus Saccharimonadia bacterium | reverse complement strand
AGACCGCTTGGGTACGTCGCCCTGTGTGTGCTGGCTGCCCCTCGAGGATTCGAACCTCGGTTCACGGATCCAAAGTCCGCTGTCCTACCACTAGACGAAGGGGCAACGACCCCTCGAATCCCCAAAGGAGGGAGTGGAGCGGAAGACGGGACTCGAACCCGCGACCTTCACATTGGCAATGTGATGCTCTACCAACTGAGCCACTTCCGCGCCGTTAACAACCGCTGATGGTGCCGAGAGCCAGATTCGAACTGGCGACACCGCGCTCTTCAGGCGCGTGCTCTACCAACTGAGCTATCTCGGCCCGACGCCCGCAGCCACGCGAACGTACGCACCAACGGCGGCAAGGATACCCTCCCCCGCCGAGGGGCGCAATGAGGCGCCCGTGGGGAGGCGAATGGGGGTGCTGGTGGGCGGTGAGGGGCTCGAACCCCCGACCCCCTCGGTGTAAACGAGGTGCTCTACCAACTGAGCTAACCGCCCGGTGCAGTCGCCCGCTGGCGACCATTTCAAGAGAAGTGTGGTGCCCAGACCGGGACTTGAACCCGGATGACTTGCGTCATACGCCCCTCAAACGTACGCGTATACCAATTCC
>JALRHH010000026.1 GCA_023253175.1 Candidatus Saccharimonadia bacterium | reverse complement strand
TGGTCTGCCAAAGCTAATGGCACTTGAGCTATTCAAGCCATTCGTAATGAAGCGACTAGTTGATCTGGGTCTTGCTCAGAACATCAAGAGCGCTAAGCGAATGGTTGAGCGCTCACGTCCACAGGTTTGGGGAGCACTAGAAGAGGTAATCAAGGAGCGTCCGGTTCTACTAAACCGTGCACCGACTCTGCACCGCCTTGGTATTCAGGCATTCGAGCCAGTACTGGTAGAAGGTAAGGCGATTCAGCTGCACCCACTAGTTTGTGCTGCGTTCAACGCTGACTTCGATGGTGACCAGATGGCTGTTCACCTTCCGCTCTCAACTGAGGCTCAAGCGGAGGCTCGCATTCTGATGCTGGCTTCTAACAACATCTTGAAGCCATCGGATGGAAGACCAGTTGCTACTCCTACCCAGGACATGATCATTGGTCTTTACCACTTAACCTCCGACATGCCTGGCGGCAAGGGCGAGGGACTGCGCTTCTCATCGATGGCAGAAGCCCAGATGGCTTATGACATTAATGAGCTAGACCTAGGTGCTGCAATCAAGATTCGCATCGATGGCCAGATTGTTGAGACCACCTTTGGACGAGCTTTGTTCAACGAT
>JALRHH010000025.1 GCA_023253175.1 Candidatus Saccharimonadia bacterium | reverse complement strand
AGTATTGAGAATGAGATTTGGTGTTGGAATGAATACAGATCACACTTTGGAAGAAGTTGGATTACAGTTTTCAGTTACTAGAGAAAGAATTAGACAGATTGAAGCAAAAGCACTTAGAAAATTAAAACACCCAAGCAGATCTAAACAATTAAAAAGTTTCTTAGAAAGCTAAAATCTCTAGGGCCGTTAGCTCAATAGTAGAGTACTGCATTGACATTGCAGGGGTAGTTGGAGCGTAACCAACACGGCCCACCAAAAAACATTTCTTTAATTGATAACCTTTAAAAAATGATATACTAAGCTATTTCTTTTGGGCCTGTAGCTCAGTTGGTTAGAGCAGTACACTCATAATGTATTGGTCCCAGGTTCGAGTCCTGGCGGGCCCACCAAATTATTTAATTTTTTGCAAAATCTTCTAAAGTTTTAAATAAAACTTCAAAGTCACCATTGTTTGAATTGATAATTGATGAGAATTCCTCTTTTTGAGTTCTCGCTAAACTTAATCCTTCTATAATTAAGTCTCTTATAAGAGGATTATCTTGATTTTTAGTATAAATTCTCCAATCAATTTTTACTTCTGGTCTATCTGATGTCCCTTTTAACACACTATTAACT
>JALRHH010000024.1 GCA_023253175.1 Candidatus Saccharimonadia bacterium | reverse complement strand
ATCGGTCAGTCAGGAGTATTTAGCCTTGGAGGATGGTCCCCCCATATTCAGACAGGATGTCACGTGTCCCGCCCTACTCGATTTCACATCAAGGTTGTTTTCGTGTACGGGGCTATCACCCTGTATCGCCGGCCTTTCCAGGACCGTTCCACTAACTTCCAAGATGCTTAAGGGCTAATCCCCGTTCGCTCGCCGCTACTGAGGGAATCTCGGTTGATTTCTTTTCCTCGGGGTACTTAGATGTTTCAGTTCTCCCGGTTCGCCTCGCTACGCTATGTATTCACGCAGCGATACCTAGCTTATGCTAAGTGGGTTTCCCCATTCGGAAATCCGTGAGTCGTAATGTCTCTTACCGACTGCTCACGGCTTATCGCAGGTTAGTACGTCCTTCATCGCCTCTGACTGCCAAGGCATCCACCATGTACGCTTAGTCACTTAACCATACAACCCCAAGAAGTGTCGGTGAAACCGGCACAGCTTGTTGTCGTACAACAAGGACCAAATAAAATTTGGTTTTCGCCAAGAAGTTTCCAAAGCACTTGTAACAAATGTTTGAGAACTACTTTTTAAATCAGCTTTCCAGATTGTTAAAGAGCAAACTTCGTAAAGAAGTCAAAGGCATAC
>JALRHH010000023.1 GCA_023253175.1 Candidatus Saccharimonadia bacterium | reverse complement strand
GGAGATGGCCCGTGCCATCGAGACGGGCGGAATGAAGTCGGCCCCGGCGGAATGATGTGGCGGTGGCGGTGGGATTTGAACCCACGGTGAGGTTGCCCCCACACGCGCTTTCGAGGCGCGCTCCTTTGGCCGCTCGGACACGCCACCGCGGAAGAGGGTACAGAACGCACGAGGGCGGCCCGCAGGCCGCCCTCGTGAAGCGCGGAGGATAGGGGATTTGAACCCCTGAGGGATTGCTCCCAACACGCTTTCCAAGCGTGCGCCCTAGGCCACTAGGCGAATCCTCCGCCGCCGAGGGTACCCAAGCCACCAGCGGACGCGAGGTGCGCGGTCTGGCCAGCGGTTCGGCGCTGCCGCCCTGTCGGGATCTCGCAGCACGATGACCAGGTCGTCCGACGCCACGCGAGTGTCGCAGCATCGCGTCCGACGATGGAGCCGACAGCGACCTAGACTTGCAGAGTGATCGACATGTCCGCGGATGCGAGTCGTCCGGGCTCCGCGCACTTCATGCCCGCCGGGGACCAGTCACCAGGAGGATCCACCCCATGAGCGTCCCCTCGTCCGGCCCGCGACCGAGCAACAGCCGCCACCGGCGCCGTCAGAGCCCGGTGGTCGGCATCATCCT
>JALRHH010000022.1 GCA_023253175.1 Candidatus Saccharimonadia bacterium | reverse complement strand
AGAATGGCTGGCCAAGGGTGATGATGCCCGCTTCATGAGCGATTTTGCCCTGCGGCTCGCCTCCTGATCGGTCAAAGGCGCATAACCCGGCTGGCCAAACCGCCCCTCCCCCGCTATTGGCGCGCGCTTGGCGCCATGCGGAGTTAGTGATGGGTTTTCGTTGCGGTATCGTCGGTCTGCCCAATGTGGGCAAGTCCACCCTGTTCAATGCACTGACCGAAACGCAGGCGGCCCAAGCTGCCAACTATCCGTTTTGCACGATCGAACCGAACGTCGGCAATGTCGGCGTTCCCGATCCGCGCCTGGACAAGCTGGCCGAGATCGCCGGCAGTCAGAAGATCATCCCGACCCAGCTGGGCTTTGTCGACATTGCCGGCCTGGTGCGCGGCGCCAGCAAGGGCGAAGGCCTGGGCAACCAGTTCCTTGGCAACATCCGCGAAGTCGACGCAATCATCCACGTCCTGCGCTGCTTTGAAAACGACGACATCCAGCACGTCGACAACAAGGTCGATCCGATCTCGGACGCCGAGACGGTGGAAACCGAACTGATGCTGTCGGATCTGGAAAGCCTGGAAAAGCGGGTTCCGGCGGCTCAGAAGAAGGCAACCGGCGGCGACAAGGAAGCCAAGCTGCTG
>JALRHH010000021.1 GCA_023253175.1 Candidatus Saccharimonadia bacterium | reverse complement strand
ACTCATGTCAGCATTCGCACTTCTGATACCTCCAGCATCCTTTACAAGCCACCTTCACAGGCTTACAGAACGCTCTCCTACCACTTGCAATAAATTGCAAATCCGCAGCTTCGGTAACTGGCTTAGCCCCGTTACATCTTCCGCGCAGGACGACTCGATCAGTGAGCTATTACGCTTTCTTTAAAGGGTGGCTGCTTCTAAGCCAACCTCCTGACTGTTTTAGCCTTCCCACTTCGTTTCCCACTTAGCCAATTTTAGGGACCTTAGCTGGCGGTCTGGGTTGTTTCCCTCTTGAGTCCGGACGTTAGCACCCGATGTCTGTCTCCCGTACTCATACTTCTCGGTATTCGGAGTTTGCAATGGTTTGGTAAGTTCTTATGAACCCCCTAGCCATAACAGTGCTCTACCCCCGAGAGTAATACATGAGGCACTACCTAAATAGTTTTCGGAGAGAACCAGCTATCTCCAGGTTTGTTTAGCCTTTCACCCCTATCCACAGCTCATCCCCTAATTTTTCAACATTAGTGGGTTCGGACCTCCAGTACCTGTTACGGCACCTTCATCCTGGCCATGGATAGATCACCTGGTTTCGGGTCTACACCTAGTAACTAAGACGCCCTATTAAGACTCGCTTTCGCTACGCCTCCCCTAT
>JALRHH010000020.1 GCA_023253175.1 Candidatus Saccharimonadia bacterium | reverse complement strand
ATTCGCTGTGGTCGACCTTTTGCAACCAAGGAGGCCCTGCGGGCGATGTTGTTGAGAATTGGCAGTCATCCGGCCTTTCAGGGTGAGGCAGCCAAGCGTTTGGAGATGTGTGGCGATTGTCGCGTGGTGGATATGGTGGAGAAAGAACTATGAGCGGTTCAACACGGGAGCAAGCTGGCGTCGCGATGCAGCCAGTCATGGCGGGCGTAGACCACGGGCAGTCCGATGAGGACCTGGCTCGCGCAGATCTGTATGGGTTGCTGGCAGAGTTGTTCGGTGCCCCGCCGACTGACCACTTTTTTAACCGACTGGCCGCCTCGCCCAAGTCCAGTGACGACGAGCCGGATACGCCTTTGACCCAGGCTTGGCACCAGATGGTCAAACGGGCCGCTGAGATGCAACCGGCGGTGGTTCGTGAGGAGTTCAACGCTTTGTTTGTGGCGGTGGGCAAGCCCGAGGTCGTATCCAATGCCTCTTTTTACCTGGCAGGTTCTTTGAACCAACAGCCGCTCGTCGACATTCGACATGCGCTGGCGGACCTGGGAATCGAGCGCGATCCGGCAACGTCAGAGACAGAGGACCACTTTGCAGCACTCTGCGAGGTGATGCGGTTTCTAGTGGCTGGCGAGTTAGATGGGGATGGTCCGCCCATGGACCTGCT